>WOZH01000010.1 GCA_011620375.1 Acholeplasmataceae bacterium | reverse complement strand
TATACACCCCATAATAAATTGATTAATTTTAAAGGCGATCAATCGCTCATTGGACAGATTGTTGAAGTTAAGGTTACCGAGGCGAAAACATGGTTCTTATTAGGTGAAGCGGTATGAATGAAATCGATACATTATTAAAATTAATTGAAACTGATCCAGTCATCATGCGTTATCGTCAAATTGAAGAAAAAATGAATCTGTCGAAGGACGTCAAACGACAGATTAATCAATTAAAAGCTGTTCAAAAACAATTGATTAATGCACGACATATCGGAAAGATAGAAGCCGTTAAAAAATTTGAAAAAGCATACGATGAGAAATTGCATGACATTGAGACCTTTCCTTTAATGTCTGAGTATTTAGCGCTTCAAGAAGAAATTAACGATATGTTGCAATCTGTTTTAAAAATCATTGAGGATGGTTTGAATGCAGAAATTAAATAAAATTTTGGGAAATCGCTTTATGCAAAGGCTATTTAATCATTATAACTTGCACATTTTTTAAAAAAAATGTAATATAGATATAGAGGTAGCAATGGAGGGATGATATGCCAAAGTTAAATAAGGAAAGTACAATTCTAGTTGGCACGAAAGAACAAAAAATCGGAGATTTAATCAAGACACTACCATTCTTGCCGGCAGAACAAGTTGTTAATTTCTTCCAAGAAATCGGGTTGACCATACCACGTGAGCTTCGCATTTATGTGTTTAAAGAAACGTTGCGCATGCGCGTTGCTGAAACACGCCGTTCACGGGGAACACTTGCAGATGAACTCAACTATCGTTTATCATGGTTTGCCGAATTCAGTGAAACGCAGCTCGAAAACCTACTCATCTTTTTTGATGATGAAGCATTGATTAGACAATTTTTGGATGATTTTTGGATAGATTTATTAGGCTATATGGTTGACAAACAGGTACCAGCAAACGATTTGAAGAAACTTGTTGATGCGAGCGTTAAATACGTCAAGGGAAAAGGTTTAGTTTTACCCGATATTAAAAATTATAACCGTACGTTAAGCGTGCTATTTTATGATTCATTTAATCGTATTGATGGCCTTTCACTACAAAAAATAAGACCCGTATTATATAAAAGTTCCACATTGAATGAGATTCGTGATCTAGGGTCTAAGTACGGTGTGAATGTCCCTAGAAGACTTAAAAAGAATGAATTAGCAGATATCATCATCAATGAACTAAAAGATAAAGGTGAATATACACCTGCACTTGAGGCACAGGTTCGTTCAATGTCTGTCTTGGTGCTTCAACGGTTTGCTATCGATCATGACATTAAAGCTTCGACGGAGTTAAAGAAAGAAGAAATTATTGAATACATTTTAAAAAATGCAAAAGAGACGAGAGAAGCTTATTTTGTCCCGAGTTCAATCGCTGCTTATGATCAGGAAATTGAAAACATATCGGATGAAGAACAGCAAAAAGCATCTATGGATGCTGCTGTTAAAACCGAAGAACAAGAAGTTGAAGAAGAAGCCGAACCTGAAGAAGATCATTTTGAGAATGTAGAAGAAATAAACCCCCAAATTGAAGAAGATATCGAACCGATTCAGGAGAAAGTTCAAGAACCAGAACCGCAACCTCAGCCACAACAAGAAACCGTTCAACCCAAGCACATTTTAGAGGACGCATTAGTTGCAGAAGTTAAAGCGTTGCGAGAAACGATTGAAACATTGGTGAAAAAACCTGAAATAGAAGCAGTAAAGGACAAACTAAAAGAGGATCAACCGATTGTGGCTGAGAACGCTGGGGCACAAGATGAGGCGACTCATGTATACCCAGAAAAAGGCGTTCCCATTATGCTTAATGCAGCAGAATTCAGTGGGGACTCCAAAACGTTTAAAAAGATTGTAAAAAGTGAAATCAAAGAACGCGAAGCATTTGTCAAACAAACTAGAACTGAAGATGAAAATTTAAGTGATGATACCCCACGCGAATTAAAGGTATTAGGCAGATTAGGTATCCGTTTATTGAAAATGCTTAAATTCTTATTATTAAAAGTCGTTTTGCCAATTTTGATAGTTGCACTGATATTATTCATCGGTTACGGCTTTTTGGATTTCTATACAACGGTGACATTCACACAAGGTATCAGTGATGCCATCAATGGTTTTATGATTGGTGGTACAGGTATATTAGAGCATTTCTTTAATTTCTTAGAAAGTTTAGGACTAACACAGGCTGTATAATTTTATTTACAGCAAAGGAATAAAAGGTGGTATATGAAAGCAACCGATTATACACCGATGATGCAACAATATCTTAAGATAAAAGAAGACTACGCTGACGCGATAGTCTTCTTTCGCTTAGGTGATTTCTATGAGATGTTTTTTGATGATGCAATCATCGCTTCAAAAGTTTTAGAAATTGCGCTCACATCTAGAGATGCAGGGGCGAAGGTTCCCATGTGTGGAGTGCCCTATCACGCAGTGAAACCCTATGTACAAAAATTAATTGAAAATGGGTTTAAAATCGCCATTGCTGAACAAATTACACCTCCTGGAAAAGGATTAGTCAAACGCGAGGTGATTCGTTTAATCACACCGGGTACAGTCTATGAAGATGGCGTATTAGATGCAACTTCAAACAATTATATCGGTAGTGTCGTATTGACGGAAAAAGGATATGCGCTCACATATATTGATATTTCGACAGGGGAGTCATATATCACCGATCAACTTGACAAGCGTGAAGCATACGATTTGATTAAGCGTTTAGCCATTCCCGAAATTGTTGTTTCTAATCATTTTGATGAGATGTTTATTAAAATGCTAAAGGATGAGGGTGTGTTGATCTCTTATGCTAACACATTTGATTTGATTGACACGCAAACGACACATCATCTTTCGAGTGAACAAAAGCGTGCAGTATCGCATTTGATTCATTATTTGATTGATACACAAAAACAGGATTTACATCATCTCATGCCTTTTGAGCTCGTTGAAAAAGTGGGACACATGCAAGTTGATTATCGGGTTTTAAAACATTTAGAAATTCATGAATCACTTGTCAATCAGCAACAAACGACACTTTTACACTGGCTGAATAAAACACACACAGCGATGGGATCACGTTATTTAAAAACGATATTTCATCAACCCTTAAAAGACTTGGGAAAGTTAAACGAGCGCTATGATTTAATTGAAGCATTATTACCTTACGGACCTAGGGAAGATGTCATCAATCATTTAAAAGCAATTTATGATATTAATCGTATCGTCGGACGCGTGGCATTTCAAACTGTCAACGCCAGAGATCTTGATCAACTGAAAGAAACATTAAAACATATACCTGCACTAAAGGCAGCACTCGCATCATATGAATCGCCAATCATCAAACGCATAGCGGATGAATTAGACGATCACCATGAATTGTGTGATTATTTGGAGCGTGCCATTCATGAAACACCGCCGTTAAGTATAAAAGAGGGTGGCTTGATTAAACAGGGTTTTGATGTAAAGCTGGATGAATTAAGAGATATTGCTAAAAATGGAAAAACTTGGCTTGTTCAGTTTGAGGCTGCAGAACGCGAAAAAACGGGAATCAAGAATTTAAAAATCGGTTATAATCACGTTTTTGGTTACTATATTGAAGTCTCAAAAGGTAACGTACCGCTCGTTAAAGATGCATATGGTTATGAGCGCAAACAGACGCTCGCCAATAGTGAACGCTACATATCTCCAGCTTTGAAAGCGAAAGAAGAAATTTTATTACACGCTGCAGAAAAAAGTCAAGTATTGGAATATGAATTATTTAAGGATATTCGCAGTTACACAGAAACGTTTACGCATCGTTTACAAGTCTTAGCGAATCATATTGCCAAGATTGATTGTTTCTTAGCACTTTCAATCGTTAGTGAAAAAGAACATTATGTCAGACCCGTATTGACAAAAAAACGCGAAGTCAGGGTCATTGGTGGTCGACATCCGGTTGTGGAACAATTTACGACCTTCATTAAAAATGATGTCATCATGAATGATGGGGAAATCTTTTTAATTACGGGTCCGAATATGAGTGGTAAATCAACGTATATGCGGATGTTCGCCATCATTGTTTTTATGGCGCAATGTGGTGCATTTGTCCCGGCTGATCGCGCACAATTACCAATCTATGACGCACTATTTACAAGAATAGGGTCATCAGATGATCTGTCTGGTGGAAAGTCTACGTTCATGGTAGAGATGGTTGAATCTAATGAGGCATTAGCTAGAGCGACTGCTCAATCATTGATTTTGTTCGATGAAATCGGACGCGGTACAGCTACCTATGATGGTATGGCGCTGGCACAAAGCATGATCGAATATATTCATGAAAAGATTGGTGCACAGACATTGTTTTCGACACACTATCATGAATTAACTGTTTTAGAGGACAGTTTGTCAAGGTTGACAAATCTATGTGTGAAAGCGAAAGAAGAAAAGGATACGATGGTTTTTTTACATCATGTTGAAAAAGGAACGACCGATAAATCTTATGGGATTCAGGTTGCTTCTTTAGCGCATCTACCTCAATCACTAATCGCCCGTGCAAAAGTGATTCTTAGTCGTTTTGAAGAGAAAGAAGTTAAAATGATGCTTGACCTTTTCAATTACGATGAATTTGAGGAAAGCATTGTACAAGCTTTGTCTCTAGAAGAGCAAGACGTATTAAACGAAGTCGAACAGGTCAATATCGAACAAATGACTCCCATGGAAGCCCTGTTGCTGTTGAAACATCTTCAAGATAAATTGAAAAAGAAGGACTAAATATGTCAACCATCATTAAGATGAATCCAAGATTGGCTGATATGATTGCTGCTGGTGAAGTGGTTGATCGTCCCAGTTCCGTCTTAAAAGAGTTAATTGAAAATGCGATTGACGCGAAAGCGAGTATCATCACCGTTGAAGTCAAAGATATCGGGATGTCTTTGATGTCAGTTACGGATAATGGTATTGGCATGGACAATGAAGATGTTGTGCTTGCTTTCGATAGACATGCGACCTCTAAAGTAAAACAGGAAAGTGACTTATCACATATCCATACATTAGGGTTTAGAGGAGAAGCACTTGCAGCGATTAGTGCGGTTTCAAAAGTGGACATTGTCAGTAAAACAAAGGATATGGCAGAAGGGATTAGATTAGTGCTTCATGCAGGTAAAATCGTTGCAAAGCAAATGCATGCAGCAAACACGGGAACCACCTTAACGGTTAGTGATTTGTTTTATAACACACCGGCAAGATTTAAATATATAAAAAGTGAGCAAAAAGAACGATATCAGATCATCGATATATTTAATCGTTTAGCTTTAGCAAATCCTAAAATTGCTTTAAAACTTTCCGTTGATAACAAAGTCGTTAAAGAAACTGTTGGTAATGGTGATTTGAAACAATTAATTGCTGCGATATATGGGACAAAAGTCACTGAAAACATGAACAAATTCGATGAAAACGTTCAGAAAATCAATATCAAAGGCTATTTAATGAATCCGAAAGTGGTTCGTTCAAGCAAAAAAGATATATCGTTGTTTATCAATGGTCGTTATATTAGAAACTACCGGCTCACACAGGCTATCATTGAAGGCTATCACAGTTTTTTGATGGTTGGTAAGTATCCGATTGCTATGATCTATATAGCGATGGACCCATCGCTATTTGACGTTAATGTGCATCCTCAAAAACTCGAGGTAAGATTAATTAATGAAGCATTGCTTGCTTACCATATTGAAAACTTTATCAAGAGATCTTTAACTGGGGAACCACAAGCAATTAGAGAAACATTGCAAGACATCAATCATTTCTCTGAATCGTATACACCACAAGCGCTTTTTTTAGCGGATGATGAAGAAACGTTTTTGAAACAATCTGATCAAAAACTGCCGTATATGGTATATATCGGGACATATGCGGGTACATATTTACTATTTCAAAATGAGACCGGTCTTTATTTGATGGATCAGCACGCCGCTGCAGAACGAGTGCGATATGAACACTATTATGATGCTTTAGCACATCCCGTGTTCGCAGTCAAAGAACGTCTGATACCATATGAACTTAATCTAACTGCTGCTGATATGGAAACAATCGAGCATCATCGGCAAGCGTTGTTGAGTTTTGGATTTCATTTTGAAGACCAGAAACTGGTTGGTACACCAACTTGGTTAAGGGAACATGAAGTGGATATTGCAATTGAATCGATGGTGAATATGCTGCAAGAAAATGACGCGATTGACTTAAAAAAACTACGTGATTATCTAGCTAAAGATATCAGTTGTAAAGGAGCCATCAAGGCAAATAAACCCCTTAGTAGAGCAGAAATCGATCATTTGCTCAGCGCATTGTCAAAATGTGAAAACCCTTATTCATGTCCACATGGTAGACCGACGATAATTAAATTGAGTGAGTCAGACATCGAAAGGATGTTTAAGCGAATCGTATGAAAAAAGTTATTGTCATTGTCGGTCCAACAGCTTCTGGAAAGAGCGAGTTGGCAGTGAAGCTTGCTACGGCATTGCATGGTGAGATCATCAATGGTGATTCGGTTCAGGTCTATCGCGGTTTAGATATTGGATCAGCGAAAATCAAACCATCTGAACAACATCATATAAAACATCATCTGATTGATATCAGAGATCCTAAAGACCATTATTCGGTTTATCATTTTCAACAAGATGCAAGAGCACTCATTGAAGAGATTGATGTGCCGATCATCGCAGGTGGAACGGGATTATATATCAAGGCGGCATTGTATGACTACGTCTTTGATGATCCTGAAAGAGACCGTGACTTTGAGGTCTCGTATCAAAATTATACAAATGCTGAATTAGCACATCTCGTCAAGCAACTTGATCCCAATTTCGATACCAAAGAGATCAATAGACGACGTTTACTTCGTGCGCTTGCTATGGCATCCTTCGGTTCACCTCGCTCTCAAAAACAAGGAAAGAACAACCCTTTGTATAAACCGTTAATCCTATATTTAGACATCGAACGAGATTTATTAGAAGCACGCTTAAAAATCCGATTAGAGGAGATGTTTGATGAAGGATTGATGACTGAAGTAAAGACACTTCATCAAAAAGATTTACACATCAATGCCATCGGATATCGGGAATTAGATCAACATTTGTTAGGAATGATGGATATAGAAGAGGCCAAACAGGCGATTATCAAACATAGTAAACGTTTGGCGAAAAAGCAAAAAACGTGGTTTAAAAATCAAATGGATGCGGTGATTATGGACGCAACCAATCCACATTTATTTGAAGAATCATTAAAGTTAGCAAAAGCTTTTTTACAAGGAGATTGACATGCGATTATTTATTATAGGGATGCCTGGATCTGGCAAATCGACGATTGCAAAACATTTGGCTGAATCGTTGCACTACCATTTGATTGATTTAGATGCCATGATTGAAAAAGATGCACTGATGTTCATTGAAGAAATATTCGAACGTCATGGTGAAAAAACATTCAGAAAACTTGAAACTGCAGCATTACTCAATTTACCAAAAGATGAAGATATCGTCGTCGCATGTGGCGGTGGTATTGTCATCAATAAGGACAATAAAGCACTCATGCAAGGTTTAACTTTTTATTTAGATACCGATTTAGATGTCATCAAAGACCGATTAGAACACGATTATCAAAGACCATTACTTCTTAAAAAGACCTTAGAACAATTATTTGATGAAAGATATCTAAAATATCAAGACTTTGCAGATGTCATCGTAAACAACAATTACGATATCGATCAAACAGTAAATGTCATGCTAAATTATATTAGAAATGAGGAGTATAAATGAAGTTATTAGTGATTCATGGTCCTAACTTGAATATGTTGGGCTATCGAAACCCAAAATATTATGGTTCTTTCACATTAGAAGATCTTTATGATGAGTTAACCGATCATTTTCTAGATGTTGATTTTACGTTTTTTCAATCAAACTTTGAAGGTGAAATCATCGAAGTTATCCAAGAAGCAAGCGATGATGAATATGATGCGTTATTAATCAATCCAGGCGCTTATTCACACACTTCGATTGCCATTAGAGATGCTTTGGAAATCATTCAATTTCCGAAAGCTGAGGTTCACTTATCTGACATTGAGGCTCGAGAGGATTTTAGGAAAATCGATTATATGCATGAAGTTGTTGATGCCCGCTTTATGGGTAAACAGATAGACAGTTATGTCGAAGCTATTAATTTTCTAAAGGATTTAGTTGTCTAGCCAAACGGTTTCATGTATAATGATAAAGGATTAAAGAAAGGAATAACATTATGATTTCAACGAATGATTTTAAAACTGGTCAAACCATCGTTTGGGAAGGCAATATATTTCAAGTGATTGAGTTCATGCATGTCAAACCCGGTAAGGGTAGTGCATTCGTTAGAACCAAACTAAGAAACTTAAGATCTGGTGCTGTAATCGACTACACATTCAACTCAGGTACAAAAGTGGAACGTGCACAAATTGATAAACTGTCGATGCAATACCTATACGCTAATGGTGATCGTCATGTGTTCATGAACAATGATACCTATGAACAGCTTGAGATAACAGAAGCACAAATCGAAAACGAACTCAAATATATCTATGAAGGGATGAGTGTCGATGTGATGTTTTTTGAAGGTAGAGAGATTTTAGGCGTTATTTTACCCGATAAAGTATCACTTGAAGTCAAAGAAGCTGATCCAGCTGTCAAGGGGGATACCAAGACTAACGCAATGAAGGATGCCATCATGCAGACAGGATTGCTTGTCAAGGTGCCGATGTTCATTGAACAAGGCGAAAAAATCATTGTCAACACCAATGATGGTACATACGTTTCAAGAGACAATAAATAGGATGGTTTAGACTATCCTTTTTTATTATGTTGTGTGCTATAATGAATAAGGGTGAAATGATATGGAAAGACTCCAAAAAGTATTAGCACATTCAAATGTCGCTTCAAGGCGTAAATCCGAAGAAATGATTGCCGAAGGTAGAGTAAAAGTCAATGGTCATGTCGTGAAAGAAATGGGCTATCAGGTCTCACAAAGCGATCACATAGAAGTTGATGGAAAGCCGATTATACACGCGGCTTTCCGCTATTTTTTGTTAAATAAACCGGTGGGTTATATATCGACGACAAAAGATGAAAAAGGTAGAAAAACGGTCATCGACTTATTGGAAGAAACGGATAAAAGCGATCGTCTCTATCCTGTCGGTAGGTTGGATAGCGATACAGCAGGCTTGTTACTTATCACGAACGATGGTGAATTATCACATATACTGACTCACCCTTCAGCGGATGTTGAGAAAGAATATGTCGTTAGAGTTAAGGGCATTGTCATTAGAAAACAAGTGGTCAAACTGAGAAAAGGACTGACCATAGATGATCATTATTTTGCGAAACCAAAATTCGTAAGAATCATTTCACTAGACAAGGAACATCAGTCGACCTTGCTTTCCATAGTTTTAACTGAAGGTAAAAACAGAGAAGTTAGAAAATTATTCGAAACGCTCGGTTATGCTGTTAAAAATTTAACACGTGTGCGCTATGATTTTCTGACACTTGATGGTGTGGAACGTGGTCGTTATCGTGCTTTGAAGGTCCATGAAGTGAAAAAACTATATGCCCATGACACGGTAAAAAAATAAGAATGCTGTTTAAAGTCAAATGATAGTATGTTATAATTAATGATGTATGGAGGAAACACATGTCTGGATTTAAACTGGCCATTGATGGTCCAGCGGGATCTGGTAAAAGCACGATTAGTGCAATGATTGCACATCGGCTTGGCTGGACGCATATCGATACCGGTGCGATGTATCGCGCGGTTACGTTAAAAGCACTTGAATTAGGTCTTGACTTGAATGATGAGTCATCCTATCGCTTTTTAGAATCCACATTTATCCATTACGACAATGATCGCATATTCATCAACGATAGAGATGTCACAGAAGCGATTAGATCACAGGCAGTGACATTGAATGTTTCCTTGGTATCAAGTTTTTCATATGTGCGACAGCAACTTGTTCATCTTCAAAAGCAAGCCGCCAAAGAAGGCAATATCGTTATGGATGGCAGAGATATTGGCACGGTTGTGTTACCCCAGGCCAATCTAAAAATATTTTTAACGGCAAATGTTGAAGAACGAGCAAAAAGAAGACACAAGGAAAACTTACAAAAAGGCAAGAATGCTTCTATTACGACGTTAATCGAAGAAATCGAAACGCGCGATAAGAAAGATTCAACGCGGATGGTATCTCCTTTAAAAAAAGCAGATGACGCCATCACCATAGATACAACGAATTTAAGTATCGACCAAGTGGTCGATAAGATTGTGGATCTGACTAGATCAGAAGGAGAATGAAACATGGAGTACAACAGCGTATTGAAGCGTGGACAAATCGTCGAAGGGCGTGTCATCAAAGTAGAGGAAAATACAATCTACTTGGACATTCAACAATTCACGGAAGGCAAAATCCATCTTGATAATTATGACAAACCGGCACCAACAACATTTATAGGACTTGTGGAAATTGGTCAAGTGGTTAAGGCTAAAGTTCAAAAAATAGCCGATGAACCTGCCCAAATATTGTTATCACGGTTACCGCTTCTCATTGACGAAAAATTTGAAAAAATCAAGGATCTTGTCACATCCGGTGAAACAGTTACAGCAAAAGTTAAGGCTGCGAAAGAAAAAGGTCTTGTTTTGATGTATGCTGGCCATGAAGCATTCTTACCATATAGCTTGTTGGACTATGATTTAGTGAAAGAAAAAGATCAATTGCGCGGTAAAATGTTAGAAGTGCAAATGATTGAAGCGACAAGTAGAGGTCGGTCTAAAAGAGTGGTTGCGTCTAGAAAAGCAATTTTTGAGCGTGAACGCCAAGAGGCATATGAAGAAAGATTAAAACTTCGGCAGCATGAACTTGAAACCATCAATACGGGCGATATCATCAAGGGTGTCGTCGATAAGATTGAAAAACATGCAGCAACCATCCGTTTTGATCATGTTGTTGGTTTGTTGCGTATTTCTCAAGTCAGTCATCATCGTATCGATAAAATTGAAGATGTTTTATCATTAAATGAAGAAGTTGAAGTCAAAGTCATCAAAAAAGAAGGCAATCGACTTGATTTATCAATGAAGGCACTATTGAAAACGCCCTATGAAATATTTTATGAAACGCATCATATCAATGATGAAATCGAAGGTGTTGTTTTTCAAAAATTACCATTTGGTATCATTGTTGAAGTTGATAAAGATGTTCGAGGATTACTTCACAAAAATGAATTCTCATGGAATCCTAACGATAATTTTGAAAGTTACGTGAAGATTGGTGATCCAATTACGTTAAAAATCATCCAAATGGATGCCAAAAAAGAACGCATCTCACTATCAAAGAAAGCTCTGGCAGACAATCCTTGGAAAAACGTGACGGTTAAACGTGGCGATATTGTGAAAGTCAAAGTTGCTGAAGTCGAAGAAAAAGGTATCAAAGTTGAAGTTCAAGGTGTTTTGGGTGATATTCCCATTAGTGAATTGGCTACCGAAAAAATCAATCGACCAGCAGATTACTTTGCTGTCGGTGATGAAGTAGAAGCAATCGTTACTGATTGTAATAAGAATCAATGGCACATGACGCTTTCCATTCGTCAGGTGAAAGAAAAAGTAGAACGTGCATCTTTCGAAGAATATTTAGATGATGAAAAACAAGAAGGTGGCACAAATATCGGCGATCTTTTTGAAGAACATTTCAAGAACTAATTAGATATAAAGTAGGTTTTAATATGCCCTTTAAGGTTGCTATTGTTGGCAGACCAAATGTCGGTAAATCGAGTTTGTTCAACCGTATTGTTGGTGAAAGATTATCGATAACCGATGATGCATCAGGCATTACACGCGATCGATTATATGCGCGTGCTGAATGGTTGACACGAAATTTTAGAGTCATCGATACAGGCGGCATCGACATTGGCGATGCCCCTTTTTTAAATCAAATAAAAGCACAAGCACAGATTGCGATGGATGAAGCGGACGCGATTGTTTTCGTCGTAGATGGTAAAACTGGATTGGTCGATAGTGATTATTTAATTGCCAAGATGCTTTATGATTCCAATAAACCGGTCATATTAGCAGTCAATAAAATCGATGATGTCAATCAGGTACCGAATATCTATGAATTTTATGCGTTAGGGCTTGGCGATCCCATTGCCATATCAAGCCATCATGGTATTGGGATTGGCGATTTACTAGATCGTATCATTTCCTATATGGGTGATACAAAAGAACAAAAGGATGATGAAGCGATTCATTTAGCGATTGTTGGTCGTCCGAATGTTGGCAAATCATCACTTACAAATGCTATTTTAGGTGAAGAGCGCGTCATTGTTTCAGAAATATCGGGTACCACTAGAGATGCCATCGACACACGGTTTACAAAGGATAAACAAAAATATGTTGTCATTGATACGGCGGGTATCAAAAAGCGTGGTAAGATTTATGAAAATGCGGATAAATATAGCGTTTTACGCGCTCTGACTGCCTTGGATCGCAGCGATATTGCACTGCTTATCATCGATGGTCAAGAAGGTGTGATTGAACAAGATAAACACGTGGCAGGTTATATTGCTGATGCTAATAAAGGTGTGGTCATTGTTGTCAACAAATGGGATATCGTTGATAAGGATGATAAGACGATGGCAAGAATGACAAAGAAAATTAAAGAGGAATTCAAGTTCTTTCCTTATGCGGAAGTTGTTTATGTTTCAGCGAAAGAAAAAGATCGAATCAACACCATTTTTCCAGCTATTAAACGCGCTTATGAAAGTTATACAAAAGAAGTACAGACCGCTTTATTAAACGATTTGTTGATGGATGCTACAGCGATGAATCCCACACCGATATTTAATCACGGTAAAGCGAGTTTCAATTATATGACGCAGGTTGCGATTAAGCCACCAACGTTTTTAGTTTTCGTTAATAATCCGGACTTTGTCCATTTTTCATACCTAAGGTATTTAAATAATCAATTTAGGCAAGCTATTGATTTTACAGGGTCACCCATTAAGCTTGTCTTAAGAAAGAAGGATTAACATGAAAGTAGGCATTATCGGAGGCGGTGCTTGGGGAACAACGCTTGGACAAGTATTGGTCGATAATGGTCATGATGTTTTAATATATGACGTAAAAAAAGAACATGTTGATAAAATAAATCATCATTTTCATCCATTTTTCGATACGGTTTTGCCTCAAGAAGTCAAAGCGACTTTTGATTTTAATGAACTCGTTCAATTTTCAAATTATTATTTATTGAGTGTTCCCTCAAAAGTAGAACGCAGCGTGCTGAGAAAAATTAATCCTTTGCTCAAACAACCTTCAGTGTTCATTAATGTATCAAAGGGGATTGAACCACATACATATAAACGGTCTTCTGAAATTGCCGGTGAGGAAATTGATGCGCATAAGTTAAAAGGTTTTGTGGCTTTAACAGGACCTTCCCATGCTGAAGAAGTGATTCTTCGAAAATTGACTTTACTGGTTTCAGCTAGTGAAGATGAAGCGTTAGCAAAAGAAATTCAATTATTGTTCTCCAATGATACTTATTTACGTGTCTATACATCTTGTGATCTCATTGGTTCTGAAGTCGGTGGTGCAGTGAAAAATGCGATTGCCGTTGTCTCTGGTGCGTGCACGGGATTAGGCTTGGGTGAAAATGCAAGAGCTGCGGTGATTACAAGAGGCATTGTTGAAATTGTCAAAATCGTAGAATTTTTAGGTGGTAAAAAGGAAACAGCTTTTGGTTTGACAGGCATTGGAGACTTGATTGTTACGGCAAGTTCAGAAAATTCTCGTAATTTTAGAGCAGGCTATAAACTCGGAAAAGGTGCATCAGTACAGACCATCTATCAAGAAGAAGAACAGACCATTGAAGGCATTCGAACGATTGAAGCTATGCACGATTTATCGGTAGCAAATGGTATCGATTTACCGATAATTAATATTGCTTTCGATATCATTTCAGGCAAAATCGCAGTAGGAGATGCATTGCAGGTATTATTATCAAGAGACTTAAAATCCGAAGATTTTTAGTATTTTAACGGTGAATATAGACATTAAATCGCTTATTTAAGCGAAAAACATTGTAAAATTCAAGTAATTTTGCTAAAATGGAAGTACTTATAAGGAGGTAATCTAATGAACAAAACTGAATTAATTTCTGTCGTGGCTAATAAAGCTGAAGTCACACAAAAAGTTGCAGAATCAGTTATCCAAGCATTTACGGATACGGTTGCAACGACACTCGGCCGTCGTGGTGAAAAAGTTGTTGTTACAGGATTTGGTACATTTGAAGTCCGTGATCGCGCAGCACGTATGGGTAAAAACCCAAGGACGGGTGAAGTCATCCAAGTACCAGCACAAAAATCTCCTGCATTTAGAGCTGGTAAGCTTCTAAAAGATGCCGTTAAATGATTAAAAAGAAATTGTTCGAATCATTTCGAACAATTTTTTTTGCTTTTAGGAAGAGAATCATAGTAAAATATAAATAGGTGGTGACGTATGGATATCTTTCAAAAAGCGACAGAGAACGATCTCGAATATGTAAAATTACATATGACGCATTTGGAAATGGTTGATGACAAGAAAAAAACACTTTTGCATTATGCTGTAGCAGGCAGTGCGATGGATGTGATTCTTTATTTGCTCAATCAAGATATTAATGTGAATCTTTTAGATCAATACGGTGAAACACCGCTTTTTGATTGTGCACGTAAAGGAAAGATCCAAATCGCTAAACACTTGATAGATAAATATGCGAATGTCAATATTGAGAATCGACAAGGGGAACTCCCTATACATCTAGCAAGTTTCAAAGGTGACTTGGAAATGATCAAGTTACTGATTGAATCTGGATCATTTATGAATAAAAAAACTAAAGAAGATCGTTATCCAGTTCATTACGCAATCGTGGGTGGTCGTCATGAAGTGGTTGATTTTTTGATTAAAAAATCAAACCAGACTTATGACATCAAAGATGCGCATGGAAACACATTGCTTCATTATGCGACAAAGACAAGTAACGTCATGATGATTGACATGCTTTTAAATCAAAATTTAGATCCGAATGCATTAAATGATCATTTTGAATCCCCTATTTTTAATGCCGTCAGATTCGGAACGGTTGAAACCATTCGTTTGTTATTGGCTTCGGATGCTTATATTGATATCAAGAATAGAAGATTTGAAACACCGCTTGATACAGCAATGATCTATGATAAACCAGATAATCTACAATACATCTCCGATTATATGGCTACACCAAAATATGAGCGTCTAGCACAAAAGCAAGCATTGGCCATTGCTGTTTTAAACAGAGATCATATTTATTTAAGAAAATTGATTGAAAGACAGGTTCCAATGAAAAAAGATCGATTGAACAAAACTGCTCTCGATTATGCAAAACAATATCATTTGGCATTATGCGTTGATATGTTAAGAGATTTAGAAGCAATCTAAGCACCTGCGGGTGCTTTTTCTTTATAACAATCATGACACCATGGGTATCATGAATAAAGTGATGAGATGAGTTTGGTAAAACCAGTATATCGCACCAGTTAAAAGGCCGATTTCAAATGAAAGGCAGTAAGTAAAATCAAACCATTTTTTTAACTTGTTAAAGTAGAAATAACACGGCTAATACACTGACAAGATTTGAAATCATATGGACGGTGATATTAATAACGATATTTTTCTTGTTTCTGATGTAGATATAACCGAAAACTAATCCTAGGAAAATATAAACAAAACCATTAATGAGTGCATCCGTGAGTGATGGTTCGCTTAATAGATGAATACTACCAAAGGCAAAGGCGGAAACAAAAAGGGCAATCGTTTCGTTTTTGATGAGACCAAAAATGGACTTTCTAAACACTAATTCTTCAACAATAGGTCCTAATATAACAGCCGATATGAACATGAAAACCATACCACCAGAACGTAATGTTTGTTCGATGACTAATTGGTTAGCAGCTGTGGATTGCATAACACCTAATAATTGGGCGATGAGTGAAGATGTGAAATTAGCAACAAAATTACCAGCAAGTGTCAAGGCATAGCCGATTAATACTGCTGAAATAAAGGGGCTCCACTTATTTTTGAAAACCAATAAATCGGCAGTGATTTCACGACGTAATAAGACAAATGCAAGCACAGGCATTAGCGCAAGATAAATGATAAAATTGATTATAGAATTTGCAAAATTCGTTAGATTTTCAACAGGTTCAGTAGCTACAGCAGTTGAAATGGTTGCAATCGCAGGGAAAGGGCTGGTAGCTGATTCGTAGACTACAATTTCATAAATACCCTCATCGTCCCATGCCGTTCTAGCACCGGTTAAAATATTTTCTAAGTTACCATGATTCAATTGATTCGCATCATCTAGTAGATAAGGGGTTGCATACGTGTTCATGGTGTTCACGATGACATCAAATCCCTCGTATTGACCAAGTGATACCACATAACCGTCATAATCATCAGTAAATATAGTATAGTATTCAGTTGGTATTAATGTCATCGCAGCAGATTCTGAAGCGATTTGAAGGATGACTTGTTCATCTTCGGTATAAGTTTTAGTTAGACTGTTAACTGAACTTAATGCAAAAAACAATATGCTATTAAAAACGAACATAATGAACAAGTAATACATGATGGTTAGATAATACGGTCGCTTGTTTATAGGGTCTTCATACCGCGGTTTGGGTTGATGCTCTTTAAATAAATCGTTGAATTCATTGATGTTTTTTTCTTCGTTCATAATTTTTCACCTATCGCTATTATACCTGAAAATAGCCTTTATATCTACATAAATAATTGGGGTTGTGATAAGATATAAGGTGAACGATAAGGAGCATATGACATGAAGATACTCATTGCTAGTCACAATGAAAACAAAACGAGAGAATTAAATCATTTGTTATCTTCTTCAAAACTTACGTTTGTAGGATTGAATGTTTTCGATAATCATGAA
Organism: Acholeplasmataceae bacterium; assembly: GCA_011620375.1. Lineage (GTDB taxonomy): Bacteria > Bacillota_I > Bacilli_A > Acholeplasmatales > Acholeplasmataceae > WOFB19. The sequence goes on along the minus strand of WOZH01000010.1, from coordinate 12,127 downwards.
GCGGTTGAAGAAACCGGGAAAACGTTTATCGAAAATGCAACTTTAAAAGCTATTCACTTTGCAAATAAATATCACATGCCGAGTTTAGCCGATGATTCAGGTATTGAGGTGGAAGCATTAAATCACGGACCTGGCGTATACTCTAAACGGTATTCAGGTAAGGGTGATCACGCTAATAATTTGAAATTATTGGATGAATTGCAAGGTATTACCAATAGACGAGCAAGATTTGTAGCTGCCATAGTCGTTGCATTTCCAGATGGAAAGACATTCACATTTGAAGGTCATGTCAATGGCACAATCGGTTTCGAATTGAAAGGCGATCAGGGCTTTGGTTATGATCCATTATTTATACCTGATGGTTATTATCAGACCATGGCTGAACTTGGGTCAATCGTTAAAGACCAAATTTCACATCGTGCAAACGCCATCAAACAATTAAAGGAGCATATCGATGAAATGGCTCATTACCAGTGATGCACATGGTGCATTGGATCGTTTAAAAATGGTGAATAAAAACCATTCGGATGCTGATTATCACTTTGATGCTGGGGATATCTGTTTGCCTAAGCATCTCTATGAACCGCTTCATTTAGTAACCGTCAAGGGGAATAATGATTTTGGTTCTGACGAACCATATGTGAGAATATTAGATTTAAAAGGGATTCGTGTCATGTTAACGCATGGCCATAGAGAACACGTTAAACTGACACGTGAAAGCTTGCTAAATATCGCTTTAGCAGAGCGGGTTGATATCGTGATTTATGGACACACACATCAACCTTATTATCAAATAGACCGTGGCATAACAATGATAAATCCGGGAGCGTTAGGTGATTACCACAAGTCATATGCTGTCTATGTGGATGGTCAAGTCACCTTCTATGAATTATGAAAGATCAAAATGAACAAATCATTAAATCACATGCTGCAAAAGCATTTTCTGTCAATGAAGATGATGTAAAAATCATCAATCGTTTTTTAGGTGGAATGAGTCATTTAACTTACCACATTCGTATCGCAGATCTTGATTACACATTTCGTGTTATTGGAAATGATGGCAATCTCTTTGTTGACCGCAAGGTTGAACATGAGCATATAAAACGAATTATTCCGCTTGGTATTAATCATGAAACAGTTTATTTTGATGAGGTTTCAGGCGATAAAGCGGCGAAATATGTTGAAGGCACGGTACTCACTGAAATAGATGTTAAACCATATTTAGGGAAGATTGCTGCGGTCCTAAAAAAATTACATCAAAGCGGTATTGAACCAGCATCTGATTATGGTCATATTGAAAGACTTGCTCTATATGAGTCTTTCACAAAAGAAAACAATCCGAAATATGACTTTTTAAAGAAAAAGTGGATTGAAATCTTTATGACAAGAACGAATCAACCCAAAGTCTTTTGTCATGGAGATGCCCAACGATCAAATATGGTATTAGCTGATGACAAGTTGTATCTACTTGACTGGGAATATGCGGGTTTAAATGAAATCTATTATGATATTGCAAGTTTTGGCAATGTTCAATTTTCTGATGCCCTTCGGCTTTTGGATGTGTATTTAGAAAGAAAAGCGACAAAAGCCGAACAGGATGCAGTTAAATTTTACCGAATGTTCCAAGCACTTCAATGGCATCAGGTTTCGACTCGCAAGGACATGATTGGCTTATCAGAGGTTGTTCACTTCGACTTCAAGATGTTGGCTGAAAAATATTTGAACTTAGCAGAAACACTATATAATGAAATCAAAGGATGATTATTTGTGCGTTTAGCTGATGTTTTAAACTTACCAAAAAAGGCGAATAGTCTCGCTATCATCAAGGATTATCTGGAAACTAACCTTACCAATCTAGAATATCAAGCAGCTTTCAATTACTACTTGGAAATTGCTGATGCAGAGGGGCTTTTTGACTATATCTATGATGAAGGTAAACGCGTATTTGAGCACATTAAACATCAGACACAAAGCATGTACTATGAAAAGATATTAGGTTTTATCATTAATGCATGCTTGGCTTTAGAACATCTTGATGAAGCAAAATCTTATATTGATATGAGAAAGGAAGCTTTACCTGTTGTCAATCAATATTTGGGGTTGCTTGATGAAGTCAAACTAAAAAAAGCTTTAAGAGAACCATATACAGAGCAATTACAAAGAGTGTTAGCCGATGTCATTCCTGATCATGTCAAAATATATTGTCATGAGGAATTATATCTAATCCACTTAAAAGAACAAGCTTATGAGCAGGCATTAAAGGATATTATTGAATTATATGCTTTTGATTTAAAGTATAAATATTTTTATGACGAACTTGATTTGTTGATTAAATTAAATCGTTTAGATGAAGCAAAGAAAAAAGCGCTTGAAGCATTAAAAGAAAACAAAAGAGATATCAAAATCGTTTATGTTTTATTACAAATATATGATTTGCAAGAAGCCTATATGAAAGCAGCTAACTTAGAAGCAGAATACGAAGAATATTTTGAAGCAGAAGACGAAGATATCAGAAAAAAAATATATACGTTATTAATCGATTTATATCAAAAGATTGATAACAAGCCTTCTTTGACACTGTATCAGAATCGATTAAAAAATATGAATCGTGCGCTTGGTCGTCAATCCAAAAAGAATGAACAAGCAGCAGAAGAAGAACAAAAAGTTGTTTTTATCGAAAAGCCGGATACAGATCAAACGATGGTTTCCAGTTCGTTGCTTAAACAGTTAGATTCAGCCGTCCATTTAATCGAATATGCGCATATGATTGATGAAAAGCTGCCATTAAGAGACTTTTTGAGATTGTTTTTTATGGAACTTGAACGACAGATTGATGCGAAGGAATTTGCAATTTATATCAATCGATCCATCGATAATTTCTTTTTCTATAAAAAAGAGCGGTTGTATGATAAGACATATATAAAAAACCAAATTGAGAACACGTATATTGATGAAGTGCTCGCCGGTCAAGAAGTTTTTGAGAAAACCGCTCAGATAAAATGGCAAAAAAACCTGATTACACAAAAGGATTATGATGAAACGGTTGGCTTTGTCTATGCGTTACCCATTGGTGATGAAGGCGTTTTTGTCTGTCACTTGGAACAAGTATTGCTAGATCCGGCGACCTATTATGATTTGTTGAAACTTACCGCAGCCATCATTTTTTCACATTTAGTAGACGAAAAACGACTGCATAGACTGAAAGCAGAAAACTTGTTTTATGCCAATGTCGTCAATGCGCCGATCATCGCATATCGAGAAATGACAGAGACGAAATCTACCTATAATCAAGAAGCGATGCAACTATTTGGCATTGATAAACATTATCATTTCGAATTATTTTTACGAGATGTATCTTATGAATATGTCAATCTTTATAAGAACACCGTAAGGAAATTGTTTGCCAAACCAGGTGAATTTGCCGAAATCCTTTATACATATCAAGAAAAACACATCCTTGAGAAAATGTACAGTCTCAAATATCGAGATGATGTCACCATTATCGCAGTATTTGTCGACCAAACGAAGGAAGTGGAAGAAGCTAAATCACTGGTCTTGCAGGCCACTGTTGATCCAGAAACAGATTTATCGAATCGGTATGCTTTTGAATCTGCTCTGATGGATTATCTTAATGAGAAAATCAGTTTTTGTTTAATTGAATTTGATGATTCGATTAAACATATTTACGGTATTGAGGCGATGAGCAAATTCTTCAAAGAGTTCGCACAGGTGACTAAAAAATATTTTCAGGATGGCACAACCTATCGTTTTGATTTCAACCAACTGTTGGTTGTCATTCCCTATAATGATATCCGAAGCGTTTCAAAAGCAGTAAAAAAATATTTTAGGATGATTGAGCAATATGAATCTAAAGTATTGCCCTATGAAAAATTTCAAGCATCCATGGGTGTCTTAAGATATCCTGTCGTTACCGTCGAACGGAATCGTGAAAAATTATTGCGTTTTTTCGATATTGCTTTAGAAAAAGCAAAACTAAACAAAGAAGAACATGTTGAATATTTTGTCTTTAGAGATTATGAAGATGAACTATTTGAGCAACAGGTCATCGATTATTTGAATCAAGCGATTGAAACAAAAGACATCGGTCTTATGTTCAATCAAATCATTGATATGAAGAACAATGTGGTTTGGCAATATGAGTCAGAAATCATTTTGACAAATCTTGTGATCGACTCAAAATATTTGCTCAAAATTGCTAAAAAACGTCATCGATTAGTTGATTTGGAAAGATTTCACATTGAACAGATTTGTCGTTTTTTGGTCGATTTAGAAAAAGCAACGGAACGATTGATCAAGATTACCATACCCATTTCAAAAGAAACCTTTTTGGAACCATCGTTTAATCCTTTCATATTAGGGACACTAAAAAGTTTTGGTATCCCGTTTGAATTCATCAGGCTGAAATGTGATATGGACTTGCGTCCCAATCAATATAGAAATCAAGTGAAAGAATTAGTCGACCATGGTATTGGCATGGATACGACAGCTTTGGATACAGCGGTGTTTTATCCATTTCATGCCCTTCATATCAATTTTCAAAGAGAAGACGTGAAATATGGGGCATATATTAAACATCTCCAAAATCTAGCGGAAACTTATCAAATGGCATTGATTATTAGAAATGTGAAAACAAAGGAAGAAAAGGAATGGTTACAACGTTTAGGCATTAGATATATTGAAGGTAGATTGTACAAAGCCTTAGCGGCACCAATCCTCTTCAACAAGATAAAGGATGCATTATGAGCCTTGAAAAACTAAAAACATTCGTTTTAGCTGAACAACAAAATCAAGAAAATGCCCATGGCAAAAGAGCCATGAGTGCTTTTGGTATGCTTGAAAATGTGGATTTGATGATCCATAGATATTTAACAGAACCACAAGCTGAAAAAGGGGCGATTCTTTTAGATGTCTTTGGATTAATGCAAGGGTTATTCGTTGCTATCGATGCATTATATGATTTAGCCATTGGGCTAACGAGTTATAAATATCATGTCAATGTCAATAAAAACAAAGTTTTAAAACAATTGAAATTCATTAGAAATGATATTGTGGGTCATCCGACACATCGCACCTATGAACATGGCGGTACTGGATTTTCAATTATACGACAGACACCGCTCAATAAGGACAAGATTATCTATGATACATATATTTACCAAAAAGGGAAAGAATCAGTTACGACACAAGAAGTCTTATTCAAACCACTTGTCAAAGCATATATTGATGAAAAAGCAATCATTTTAGATGACTTATATGGTTATCTAACGAATAAAGATGGCTCGACAGAGCTTTCCGAAATGTGTTTTAGACTATATGAAATGTTAGATCTTGGGGTCTTAGACAAAGTGGTTGAGCAATTCACATTGAAATATGGATTGTCTAAAGATTCTAAACACAGATTTTTATGGCGTGCAGACTTATTGAGAACGTTAATCAACTGGCATGAAGATGATGATGTACTCAATGGATTTATTTTATATATGGCTAAATTTCAAGCGGCTAAATTATATGATATCGCGCTTAAGAGCGCCAACCAATTCGGTAAAGATTTATATACAAAACTACCGGATGTTTTAGTTAACTTTTATCGCTTTATCAGACATCATGAAAGAACGGCTTATCCTTTATTAGAAAACATTCACGACCATGATCATCCACTGCATGATGCGGACCTACAAGCCCTTTTATCACTTGATCCAAATCAAGATGCTGAAAAACTGATTAAGTTTTTACTTGCTCAAACGGATGATCAAAAAGCATTTTTAATTGGTTCAACGCTCAGAGAATATAGGAAAAAACAGTGATGAATCAAATCCACCGATTAGGATTTGGCGCGTGGCAACTCGCCAATCCGTTATGGTCTAATATGACCGAACAAGAAGCTATCGCATTAGTCAGGAAAGCTTATGATAAAGGAATTCGTTTTTTTGATACAGCTCCAGGATATAGTCATGGTCAAAGTGAACGGATCATCGGAAAAGCGTTACACCATGTTAGAGAACATGTCATCATACAGTCTAAATTTGGTCATCATGCGGATGGTCATACTGATTTTTCAGAAGCTATCATAAAAGAAAGTATTAAAGCATCATGTGAAAGATTACAAACAGATTATTTGGATAGCGTTTTATTACATAATCCAGAACCCTATATTTTAGAAGGCAAAGCAAATCATTTTAATGTTTTGGAAGGTTTAAAACAAGAAGGATTAATTAGCGGGTATGGCGCAAGTGTCGATAACGCCAAAGATATGATACTTGTGCTTGAACATTCCAAAGCGACGCACATTGAGGTGCTTTTTAATATTTTCTTTCAAGATGCGAGAAAAGCTTTTCAAAAAGCCGCTGAGAAAGGTGTTAAAATCATTGTTAAAGTACCACTTGATTCGGGGTGGTTAACGGGAAAATACGGGAAAAATAGTACCTTTGCTGGCATCAGGTCAAGATGGTCACCAGCAGAAATTCAAACGCGCGGAGAACTCGTAGAACAACTGCGAAAGATTACAGGTGAACAGGATCTTGTCAAAATCGCGATGGGTTTTATTTGGAGTTATCCAGAAGTCTCATTGATCATTCCAGGTATTAAAAATGAAGCACAATTAAATCGTCATGTTGAAGCCACCCATATGGCATTTGATATGGCACTTAGACAAAAACTTGAAGCATTTTATGATCATGTAATCAAGGATAAAAATTTAAAATGGTAACAGTTTGAATAATAAAAAACGTATTTTTGGATTAACCTTATTCATGGGGGATATCAGCGGGTTGATGATTGTGTTCGTTGCAGCATTTTTTAAAAAAGAAGCAAACAACTAAAACCATTAAAATAGTCAATATATGGTATAATATTCCTTGAGGTGTTTAGTTATGGCATGGAGTAATGAAACATATTTAATCGGTGAACGTGTAAGGGTCGAAGGTGAAAAAGGATGGGGTGTCATCACCCGCATTGATTTCGACCGTGGCTTAATTTATGTACTCTTTAAACGTATGCGCGAAGAAGCATATCCTTATCCAGAAGCAATCGAACAGGGTAGTCTAAAACCAGATGTACAAAAGAGGTAGACACAACCGTGTCTATTTTTTTGAATAGGTGTGACGATGTTGCATAAATTTATTCGTTTTTGGAAAGTATTCTTTTTAACTGTTTGGGCAATCATCAAAGAGATGAGAACCGTTAGAGGAATCATAGCTTTACTTATTTCATATATGATTTATCATGGCTGGGCCGTGTTTTTTGTTGTTTTTGGGACGATTGTGGGCAATGCGTGGATGGTAGGCGTTGGCACCGCTGTAATATTGTTTTGGTTTGGACCAGGCACCCCCGTTATCCCATTAACGATTATTACCGCTTTAGCCATTCAAAGATTTATATTATTTGATAAGAAAAATATGACTAATATCAAAGATAAATGGATTGAATTAAACGAAAAAGAAAATCATAAAGATGAGGACCATTTCGAAGACAAAAGTTAAACAGCTTATGACATGCCAAAATAGGAACAGTAACAGTATTTAATGGCTGGGAGCGGATCGTTATCAGTTGAATTTTTGATTGGATGTTAACACAAGAATGAATTTCAGTTTTCATTTGACAAGAGAATATAATATAATAATAGTAAAGTGTGAAACTGGGGCATGAATTGGGACATCAAAAACCATGGAAGAAAAAATAAAATAGGGCATGTCTTAGTAGACATATCGGAAGAAATCCTAAATTTGAATTGATTACATGATGAATTAGAGATTTTAAATAGCAAAAGCAACGATTCAAATCAATCAAAAGTAAGGTATATCACTGCATTCATAAAAAGAATGTTCATATTTAAGGGGTGAGATGACATGATTGAAAAGCGTATCAAAATTAATAACCTAAATATCAGTAATCGCGTTGTTATGCCTCCCATGTGCATGTATAGTGCGGGTGATGATGGCATAGCTACTGATTTTCATGTGCTTCATTATACGACTAGAGCCATCGGTGGCGTTGGATTACTGATCCAAGAAGCTACCGCTGTTGAACCTGAAGGTAGAATTACAGTTAATGATTTAGGTATCTGGGATGATGGACAGATTGAAAATCTAAAAAGCATTGTTGATCATGTACATCAATATGGCACGAAGATGGGTATTCAATTGGCACATGCGGGTAGAAAAGCACAATTACCGAAAGCATATGCACCATCTAGAATTGCATATGAGGGCTATGAAATGCCTACCGAAATGACGAAAGATGATATTCATCGTGTCATTCATAAATTCAAGCTAGCAGCAAGGCGTGCACGCCTTGCTGGTTATGATTTAGTTGAAGTGCATGCAGCTCATGGGTATTTGATTAATGAATTTTTATCACCATTATCAAATAAAAGAACTGATGAATACAAAGATGGTACGTTATTTCTTGAACAGGTTCTTAAAGCTGTAAGAGAAGAATGGCCTATAGAAAAACCATTATGTGTAAGAGTTACAGCTGAAGAGTATATGGATGAAGGACTTCATCCACATGATTTAGCAAGAATCATCAATCGCGTTAAAGGATTAGGTGTTGATCTTGTTGATGTGTCTTCTGGTGGCAATTATAAAGTGACCATTAAATTGTTTTCAGGCTATCAATTGGGATTTGCTGAAACCATTAGAAAAGAAACAGGTTTACCTGTAATTGGTGGCGGTTTAATCGAGGATATAGACACGGCTGAAGCAGCAATCCATTCTGGTAAATGCGATATGGTTTATTTGGGTAGATTGTTATTGAGAGATCCTTATTTTGTGATTAACCAAATGGATGTTGAATATCCTAAACCATATATTAGAGGAAAGAAAAAAACATGAAGATTTTAATGCATATGTGTTGTGCTCCGTGTGCTGTCTATCCCGTTGAATCTTTGCAGATCAATGGAAAAGAAGTAGATGGTTTATATTATAATCCCAATATCCATCCCCTTGAAGAGTTTGAAAAAAGAGAAGAAAATGTTGAAAAACTCGCAAACGACAAAGGATTTAATGTTTATTATTATCCTGATTATGAAGAAGACTTATGGGAAGCATTAAAGGATAAGGATGATAAACGCTGTGAGATGTGTTATTCTAAAAGACTTAAAAAGCTGTTTGAAGTTGGTAAAGAATTAGGCTATGACGCTGTGACGACAAGCCTATTAGTCAGTCCGTATCAACAACATGACGTGATTAAAAAACTAGCCGAGAAGTATAGTAAGACATATGATTTACCTTTTTATTATGAAGACTTTAGGGTTGGTTATAGAGAAGGACAAAAAAAGGCTAAGGATTATGGTTTATATTGCCAAAGGTATTGTGGGTGCATTTTGAGTTTGAAAGAAAAAATAAAAGAAATTACTTTATAATAGGGGACTTTTCATGAATCTTGATGAACGAATATCATTCATTACAAATCAAAAAAATCGTTCTTTTTATCATGAATTAAAGGAAGCTTTTTCGATCTGCAACCGATTTTATTTATCGGTTGCTTTTATACACTCTTCTGCATTGGGTTTATTCAGTGAAGAGTTAAATAAATTTGAATTAAATGGAAAACAAGGACAAATAATAACTACAGATTATATGAATGGCACCGATCCTAATGCCCTAGATTATTTGATCAAATTTAAGAGTATCGATACGAGAATATTTAAAGTCGATCAAAATGGACATAAAGGGTTCCACACAAAAGCGTATATTTTTGAAATGAAAGATTACTACAAAATCTATGTGGGATCGTCTAACTTAACTAGTAGCGCACTTAAAACCAATCAAGAATGGAACGTTGCAATATTATTTAAAGATGAAGATGTATTACATCATATTTTCGCAGAATATAATAGACTATGGAGCATCTCAGATACAGTAGATAATGAATTTATCACCCAATATAAAAAAGAATATTATAAAAACAAAGATTTTTCAGAAAAGCAAATTTTTGATAAAATCATTAATTTTATTAGACAAAGTGAATCTTATCAATTCATATCAGAATTAGCAAGTTTTCTGGAAATTGATGAAAATAATCTTAAAATTAGATTAGCGGAAGAATCAATCAGAGAGATTAAACCTAATAATATGCAGGAAGAAGCATGTGAAAGATTACATGAATTCAGAAAAAATGGTGAAGATAAAGCGTTAGTGATTTCAGCTACAGGAACTGGTAAAACATACTTAGCAGCATTTGATGTTTCGCAATTTAATCCTAAAAAGGTATTATTTGTTGTTCATAGAGAAAAAATATTGAAGGATGCAGAAAGAACATTTAAAACAGTAATGCCAGAAGCATACACAGGTATACTAACGGGTAATGTAAAAGATTTTGATGCAGATTATTTATTTGCATCAAACACAATGATGGGTAGAGAAGATATATATAGTCAATATTCACCAGAATATTTCGATTATATTGTTATTGATGAAGCGCATCGGTCAGCAGCAGACACTTATCAAAACATCATTAATTATTTCAAACCAAAATTCTTATTGGGAATGACTGCAACTCCTGAAAGAACTGATAATTTAAATATTTATAGTTTTTTCGACCATAATGTCGCTGTAGAAATAAGATTGAGAGATGCCCTAGAAAAAAGTCTCGTTGTGCCCTTTCAATATTACGGAATCGATGACATTTCCACAGATTTACAAGGAATTAATTTGACCGATATTGATTTACTTGCAAAAAAACTAAGTATAAACAAACGTGTTGAATTAATCATTGAGCACATGAATTTATATCCATTTAACGGGAAGAAACGGCGTGCGCTTGGTTTTTGTATATCAAAAGCCCATGCGATTTATATGGCTAAAGAATTTAATGCAAGAGGATATCATTCAATTGCTTTACTTGGAGATAATAGCGAAACAGAAAGAGAAATAGCCATTAATAGAATTTCTGATGACGAAGATGAACTATCTTTTATTTTCACTGTGGATATTTTTAATGAAGGTATTGATATCCCTAGTATTAATTTAATATTAATGTTACGCCCAACAGAGTCTCCAATTATATTCACACAACAACTTGGTCGTGGTCTTCGTAAATTTGAGTATAAAGAATATTTAACTGTTTTAGATTTTATTGGTAACTACAGTAAAGCATTTATGATTCCAATTGCTTTATCAGGGAGCAAGGCGCATGATAAGGATGATTTAATTGAATCAACGAAAAATGATTTTTTTGATATTCCTGGTGATGTTTTTATCAGACTAGAAAAACAAGCGAAGGAGCGTATTCTGAAACAATTGGAAACAACAAATTTTAATACGCTAAAATATTTAAAGGAATCATATCAAAGTATGTTTAATGAGAAAAAAGAAATGAAAAAAGAATTGAAATATATTCCCTTAACGATGTATGAACAAAATGAATTTGATGTCATACGATTTATTAAATATGATGGCACTTATGTCCGATTCATAAATCGCATGACGAAAGGTGAACTATTTGGTAATATCCTTATCAATACAAATAAGATGAAAATGATTAAATTTGTCGATGATTTATTGCCAATTAAAAATCCACTTGTTTACATTTCACTGCTTAAAATTATTTCAAATGACCTAACAACTATTGATGAAGTTCTAGCAGAATCCAAAAAATACACAGAGCATTTAACAAAAAGTGATGCTGAATATGCATTTGAATACTTGGCCGGCAAGTATTTTGCTCCTAACTATTCAATAAAATATGCAAACTGGGGTAAATATCAAGAAAAGACGTTTATCCTTAGCCCTGAAAACCGTATATTGATCAATGAGGATTCAAATTTTAAACAATTAATTAATGAAAGTTTAGAATATGGTTTGTCACAATATTATTATGAGTTCAATCAAGCTATCATTGAACATGGATTCAAGTATTATCATCCATATAGTATGAGAGAAGTTGCACAAATCATTAAGTATGATAAAAGCTTGTCATCATTTAGAGGACAAGGTGTCTTTTTTTACAAAAATTATTATTCATTCTTTCTTCTCCCCGCCCGGAGGGTCCTTCTAACATTTGTTTAACCTGCTTTTCCGTGCCCGAAGGGCTTGGCGTGAAAATTGCACAAAGAGCGAAGCGATGTGCAATTTTCATGACAAAGGAAATGTCAGGTTGAAACAGT
>WOZH01000071.1 GCA_011620375.1 Acholeplasmataceae bacterium | reverse complement strand
ATTGTCGGACCTTTATCATCCTCGGTTCCTCTACCATACATCTTACCGTCTACAACAGTTGCGCTATAGGCAGGATAAGTCCATCCAGTTCCCGCTGGAACAACATCCAAATGCCCGATTGAACCGATATATTCTTTGCTTTCGCCCAATTGGATATGACCCGCATATTGATCTACATTTTCTGTGACAAATCCATCACGAACACCTAATGATAGCATATAGTCAAGTGCTTGTTTAATACCTAAACCAAATGGTGCTTCTTTTTGTAATGGATCAAAATTCGTTAATTCTGAATTGATTTGAATCAATCCTTTCAAATCATGCATAATTTCATTTTTTCGTTCATCCACTTCTTTATTAAAATCGTAAGGCACATTATCATCTCCTATAAACCATTATAGCAAACACACGTTATATTATAAAATGAAAAAAGTCCATTTGCATGAACTTTTTTCTGTCTGCTATTCATTTGTGCGATTTGCTGGGGATAAAAAAGTAATTCTTTCTGCGATAACCTCAAGCATGTTCATCTGTTTTTCCTCAGACAAATCAAATTTATACGTTTGAACACGCGCCTTAACTGCAATCATCGCACCTTTGGTACAATACGATTCAACCGCACTTGCCAATCCTTCCCAAACCGTAATTTTGATGAAATCAGTATCATAATTACCATCCATGTTTTTAAATGCTCTTTGCACAGCTAATGTAATATCACTGACTTTTCTACCATCATCGAGTACTTTGATTTCAGGATCTCTTGCCAATCTTCCAATCAATATCAACTGATTTAGCATACTGCTCTCCCCTCTTCTTTTCTATCAGTATATGAGAAGATTGTCGTTATACAAAATCACCAAAAATGAATTCATATAAACACGATTAATTGATTTGACTGAAAAAAGATACATCATCCCCATCTTAAATCATTATGCAAGTATCACTTATATAAAAAAGGCTATGATTTAGCCTTTTTATAGATGAGTGTTGCTATTTTTGTACGTTTAATTAATTTTCTCGCATGCAAGATATCTTCGAATGTCATTGCCTTCATCACGTCAATCGAATCAAATAAATTCGCTTTTTGATGAATGAACTTACCATATAAATGCGCCTTGTATTCTAAACTGTTTAGCGCGAATACATGTTGTCCTAAGGCTGCTTTCTTAAAGCGTTCAAAATTCGCTTCATTAATATCTATAGATTCATCCAAGAGTGCTTTTGTTAAAATACTTTTGAGTAAATACGGCTTTTTAGTTTCTGCATAAATCAAAAGATGCTCTGTCTTCTCTTCAAAAACCGGTGTATAATAAAAACTTTGATTGATCAAACCTTGTTTATTTAAACGTTCTGATAACGTAGATGATGAGCCAAATTGCATACCCATTAAATAATTAAATGCAATCTCCAGCTTTCTAGTTTCCATCTGCGGTCTTTTTTTTGCAACCAATTTTATGCCCATCATGAGTTTGGGCATATGGATTGGTTTCTCAACCACCTCATGTTTAACTAAAATGCGATTCGGTTCTTTTGGATAGACAATTTCGATTTTTTGATGATGCATTTGTGTATCATAATTTTTTAGTAGATGATGAATGCGTTTAACATCAATTTTTCCTGCCATGACAAGTAAACGATTTTGGGGTAGATAAAAATAGCGATGTGCTAATGCTAAAGTATCAGGTTTGATATCTTCAATCGATTCAAGCGTTCCAGCAATATCGTGAATAATCGGATGATGTGCATACATATTGTTCATCAAATGATGCAGCATTTCTGTTTGTGGGTCGTCTAGATACATTTTTATTTCTTCAGCAATGATGGAACGTTCAGAATTGACATTTTCAGTTGTAAAATGTGTTGTATCAAGCATATTTAAGAGATTTATGAGGGCTTCTTCCACATGATCAGTTGCAGAAAATAAGTAAGCGGTTTGCGTATACCCAGTCATCGCATTAGCATCTGTGCCTAGTGCTGTAAATGTCTGAAAGCCATCTTTGCCATCAGGCATCGCGAAAATCTTATGTTCAAGAAAATGGGCAGTTCCCGCTGGCAGATGATATGTGCCAGCTTCCGTTTTAAGATGCAACGCAAAATTGCCATAAGGTACGGAAATCTCAGTGTATGTCATATATGATGGTTCATCTTTTGGTAATAAATGAACGCGCATGCCATTTTTCAAACGAAACGAATAAACATGTTCATTGGCAGCTTCGTAATAGATATGCTTCATGTCAATTGTCCCTTCAAAACATAAATGGTATCAAGTGATAATGATTTTAATGCGCGGTTAACATCTGTTAACTTTACTTTTTCAACCATCTCGATACGTAAAGCAATTGGTTCATCATGGTGAGTCAAATAACGATAATAAGCCTGACGCGTAAAAAACGTTTGATGGTCAGGACCTGATTTAAACTGATGGATGATATACCCCTTAGCCATCTGTAACTCATCTTCAGATAAACCATCCGCAATCGTTTCTTCAATAAGTTTGGTAATCGCTTTTTTTGCTTTATCTAATGTTTCCACAGCAACGCCACTCGAGACCGTCATGTTACCTTTATAAGGATCGTAACTTGCACTGATGTCGTAACAAAGCGCCTGTGCCTCTCTAATCGATTTAAATAATCTTGATTCGGGATAGCCACCGATGATGACACTACCAATCAATGCCGCTGTGTAAAGTTCATCAAACCGATAAATTGGGAATAAATAGCCTATTTTAATGATAGCTTGTTTCATCGTCGTTTCTTCAGTAAATTCTTTAAAACCTCGCGCTTGTCGAAATGTCATCTTAAAATCAAGTGCTTTATCATGCTGCAAAGCAGCTAAGTCATCAAACTGATATTGGTTTTCAATATGACCATTGATGATAACATGCATATTTTCATTTAAAAACACGTGTTTGTAGTAATCAAACAACTTTTGGGACGTCATGCTTTTGATTTCTTTTAAAGTGCCAGAAAGGGGATAACCCGATAAATCAGGCAACTTGAATAATTCGGAAAAGCGATAGTTCGCATACGTGGCTTTATTATCTTTAAGCGTTTCCCATTGTTCAATTAAGACACGTCTTTCATCTTTAAATATTGCTTCGTCAAAACCATCATGATCAAAAATGATTGCTTTAAAAAATGAGATTGCTTCAGTCATCAACGTATGATCACCAACAAGTTTTGGATCAGCTATTGTCAATGAGATACCCATCGTGTGAACATTGCCATTCAATTCACAATGTGCTGAAAGATGCGCGCCATAGAGCGCTTCAAGACGAACAGACATGTCTAATTTTGTGGGATATTTATTTGTATGAGAAACCAACAATTGTGACAATAAATAGCGATACACCCTCGCTTTTTCGGTGTCAATTGCGCTATTATAGCAGACAAATTGAATGGTTTTAAAATCGTTTTTTATAATGTCCATTATACTGAATGCAATGCAATTTCCATCATTTTTGTAAATGCTTCTTGTCTTTCTTGTGCCGTCGTTTGTTCATGTGTAATAAATGAATCGGATACAGTTAAAAGACATGCTGCTTTTTTCTTAGAAGCTTTGGCATTTGCGAATAAAGCAAAAGATTCCATTTCCACAGCTGCTGCATGATACTTATCTCTAATATTCATCCAAGCGTTAGGATCAAGTCTATAAAAAACATCTGATGAATGCACGGTGATGGGTGTGACTGGAATACCCGTCTTTATGCTGGCTTTTAAAATGCGGTTGTTAAGGGCAAGGTTAGCTTTGATTATATGACTGCTTTTTAGACCTAATGTCTTTGCATATGACGATTCAGAATAGGCTTGCTCAACAAGCAAGACATCATATAATTTTAGTTTTGGATCATATGCACCACAGGATCCGATGCGAATGATTTTATCAACATGATAGAAGTTGAATAATTCATAACTATAGATGCCAATAGATGGCATACCCATACCCGAACCGAACACGGTAACTTTCTTACGACCAAAATAACCGGTATAACCAAGCATATTTCTGACAGCATTAATCTGAATGACTCTTGTCAAATAAGTGTCTGCAATATATTTTGCTCGCAGTGGATCACCTGGCATTAAGACAGTTTTTGCGATCAATGATGGATCTGCTAATTCAATATGTGCTGTTGGAATCATCATTTTGTCCTCCTGTGACGATTTGTACGCCATTTGATGTGCCTATACGTGTTGCGCCTGCTGCAATCATTTTAACAGCGTCTTCGTATGTTCTTATACCACCGCTTGCTTTTACTTCTGCATGCTCACCGACAGTTTCTTTCATGAGTTTCACGTGCTCAACAGTTGCACCTGCTGGTCCGAACCCTGTCGAAGTTTTAACAAAGTTTGCTCCAGCTGAAACAGCAATTTCGCACGCTTTTTTGATTTCTTCATCCGTCAAATAACACGTTTCGAGAATGACTTTGACAAATCGTCCTTCGGCGATATCGACGATGCCTTTAATCTCTTCTTTAACCACGTGATAATCCTTTGCCCTTAGGGCATGGATGTTAATCACCACATCAAGTTCTTCTGCACCATCCAATATGGCTTGTTCAGCTTCAAATACTTTCACATTGGGCTGATGTGTACCATGAGGAAAGCCAATGACTGTACATGTTAATACATCGGTGTGTTTTAGTTTGTGCACGACATAATTGACCCAAATTGGATTGACACACACGCTTTTGAAATCATAAGTTTTTGCTTCCTCAATCAATTGATCAATTTGTGCTTTTGTGACATTAGCACCTAATTTAGTATGGTCAATCATTTTATTAAGTTTCATCAGTAACCACTCCTTTTATTGATTTTTGATTAATCAGTTTAAGAAACCACTTTACAAATACACCCGTAAAGAAAGCAATGACAAATGTCATAATGAAGACTTGTTCAAATAATCGATGGATCAATAAACCTAAAATGACTGCTAACACAAAGAATGTACCATCGATAAATATTTTAGAGATAGAAATATTGTTAATGTTCTTATCAATATGCAACAATAAGCGTTCATAAGGCAATGTTGGTAATTTCGTATGGAGTGTTAAAGCAACGCCATAACACATGACAAAAAACGATATAACGGCAATCGGTATTCTAAATGCCAGATGATTCAAAACCGCAAGCGGCAATAATCCGAATAGCGCATTCCAGCCATCAACGACAATACTTAAAACCAGCAAAAACAAGAAACTAAAAACCAATGTTTTGTCTTTGGTTAAGATATACGTTAAAAGCGTCGCTAACGATCCCACAAGAAACACGACAGTTCCCAGTGTGACAGCAATACCAGCTTCTGTCAACACAATGTATAAAAAATAGTTAAAGGCATCGATTGGTGAAGCGCCAAGTCTTGAACGGATAACACCAATAATACCGAATGCAATTAAAACAAAACCTAAAATGTGTTTGAAATATTTCATGTGTTAGTCTAGTAGCTTTCTTACAGTCTGTTTTGTAAATGTGTGTTCAACTTTTGAAAATTTTGCTTTTCTCATAGCTTTATGTGCTTTGTGAAGCTGTTTCTTTGTTAAAACCTTTGTGCCTTTGATAAATCCAGGCACATCATTTAATAACTTATCTAATACATCTGCCACTTCTTCTGCCATGAGCACTTTGATTTCACCATTGATACGATAGAACACGTAATCAATAAATGGCGGAAAAACAGTCAATGTCTGCTCATGCCATTCGATACCTATCACCAATTGATGTGATTCAATGGATAAAAAGTGATAGCGAGGCACATATGTATCCAATTCTTTATAATAGTTTTGTAGTTCGACTATATCATCCAAATAGCGAAAGATTGCCGAAAGTTTTTCTGTCGGTTGAACAAAATAATCATTGAGGATGACTGGGTTCTTTTCCACATAAGCGTCTTTTAAAATATGAAATACTTTGTCAAGCAATTCATATTTATAGCTTAAAACATCCTCAAACATCTCATTATAGATATGAAATCCAAATTTATCGCATATCTTCTTAACGACTTCGAAGATGTTTTTGGCAATGTAATCCGGTGTCAAAATCTGCATTTCAAGATGAAAATTTAGATCCAGATAACGCGGATTCAATCGATAGATGTCAGGTACTTGTGATTTTTGTGTAATGATGAATTGTGATTGATAGGGTAAATGTGGATGCGTGTATAAAAAACGTAC
>WOZH01000043.1 GCA_011620375.1 Acholeplasmataceae bacterium | reverse complement strand
CCTTTTTTGGCTATTATGATAATAAATTATGATAGAATAAAATAGAATATGAAGAGACTTGAGGAGATATTATGGACAAATTAAACTATCAATTAACCATCGATGAAGTTATTAACACCTATCAAGCAAATATTAAATCTGGACTGAGTGAACAAGAATCACAAACCCGTCTTCAGATCAATGGTATCAATCAATTAGATGAAGGTAAAAAAAGACCATTGCTTCTAAAATTTTTTGATCAGTTGAATGACTTTATGATTTACATTCTTTTCGCTGCGAGTATCATCTCATTTTTAACGCAACAAACAGCAGAAGGCTTTTTAATTATCGCAATTGTCTTCATTAATGCTTTTTTGGGCTTGATTCAGGAATCAAGAGCTGAAAAAGCACTTGAATCCATTAAAGCACTGTCTTCTCCTCAAACGAAGGTGTTGCGTGATGGCATTGAAAAATTAATTGATGTAAAATATGTCACCAAAGGTGATATCGTCATCCTTGATGCCGGTGATTATATGCCTGCGGATCTACGATTAATCGAAGCCATCAACTTAAAGGTCGATGAATCGACCTTGACCGGGGAAGCCGTGTCTGTTCAAAAATCAGTAGAAAAGATTGAAGAACCTGAACTTGCATTAGGTGATCGAACCAACTTAGGGTTCATGGGTACTGTGGTCACTTATGGTCGCGGTCGTGGTGTTGTCACAAACGTTGGCATGCAAACCGAATTAGGTAAAATCGCAACCATGTTAACTGAAACAAAAGATAGTCAAACACCGTTACAAAAAAGTATGGCAAGTCTCGGCAAGACATTAGCATTCATTGCTTTAGGTATCGTACTGGTCATTTTCGCGATTACCATGATTGAATCCTATGTGACAACAGGTGAACTGTTATTTGAAGTCTTCAGAGAAGCGTTGCTCACTTCAATTGCGCTAGCCGTTGCAGCCATTCCAGAGGGATTACCTGCTATTATTACGATTGTATTAGCACTGGGCATGCAAAACCTAGTTAAAAAACAAGCGATTATTAGAACATTACCAGCCGTTGAAACATTGGGTTCAACATCGATTATTTGTTCAGATAAAACCGGAACATTGACCCAAAACTTAATGACTGTTACCAAAGTATTCACCCACCTTGGCGAAACCGGCATCAATGATCATGTATCATCCAATGAGACATTGGATCAATTAGCAACATTTGGTGTTTTGTGTAATGACACAAAAGTCTCTTTGCAAGATAAACAATTTGTGAAAATTGGTGATCCGACAGAAATCGCATTTATCGATTTGGCATTGATATTGAAATTACCACCGATTGAGACGACAAAACAATATCCGCGGCTTTATGAACTGCCTTTTGATTCTGAACGTAAACTCATGACCACCGTCCATGATTTTAAGGATGGCAGATATGCTGTTATCAAAGGGGCACCAGATGTGATTTTTGGTCGCACTAAACATATCCACCATGATGAATTATCAAATTTATCATCCTTTGAAAACGCCAATCAACAAATGGCCAATAACGCCCTCCGCGTTTTAGCCGTCGCCTATAAAAAGATTGATAAAAATCGAACACTCACCGCTTTGCGTCAAGAAGATCTAGAAACTGACTTGACATTAATCGGATTAGTAGGCATGATCGACCCCGCTAGACCAGAAGTCAAAGATGCCATTGCGACCTGTGATCAAGCTGGCATCAAAACGATTATGATTACCGGTGATCACATTAATACAGCCATCGCGATTGCACAAGATTTAAAGATTTTAGGTGAAGGTGAACAAGCCATCACCGGTAGAGATTTGGATCGCATGGATGATGAAACGTTTATGGCACAATTAAAATCAATTCGCGTCTATGCCCGTGTCAGTCCCGAAAATAAAGTACGGATCGTTGAAGCGTGGCAAACATCAGGTGAAATCGTCGCGATGACCGGCGATGGTGTCAATGATGCCCCCTCGATTAAAAGAGCTGATATAGGGATTGCTATGGGCCTTGCAGGGACTGAAGTAGCCAAGGGTGCAGCGGATATGATCTTGACTGATGATAACTTCACAACCATTGTCACAGCTGTCAGTGAAGGACGTACAATCTTCTCCAATATCAAAAAAGCGATTCACTTCTTACTATCGTGCAACATCGGTGAGATTGTTGCAATCTTTTTAGGTACGACCTTAGGTATTTTCATTTTCGGCAGACAGATCACGACTTTGACCGCTGTCCAAATCTTATGGATTAATTTGGTTACAGATTCCTTGATGGCCATCGCATTAGGTCTAGAGCCTAAAGAAAAAAACATCATGCATAACAAACCAAGAGATCCCAGTCAATCTATTTTTGCTGACGGACTCGGTCTGCTCATCGCCCTTCAGGGTATTATGATTGGGTTGATTGCTTTTCTAGCCTATTTCATCGGGTGGCAAATGGCACCTATTGGCATGGCAGAAATCACTGCTGAAACAATGACATTCATGGTCTTAGCTTTCGCTCAACTTGTTCACGCTTTTAATGTTAGAAGTCAACATGGTTCGCTCTTTTCACTCAAACATAATCCATATATTTATTATGCATTTATTGCGAGTGCGCTTTTGCAAGTGATGGTGGTCGTATTGCCATTCGGCAGAAACATTTTTGGATTGATTCAACTGAATGGTCTAAATTGGCTCATCATTTTGGGATTATCGATATTACCATTATTATTTGTGGAATGCTATAAAGTCATCTCAAAAAGGAGATAGTACTATCCATCTCTACAAAAAAAGCACGAAATCCGTGCTTATGCCAATAATAATCTTTCTAATTCTTCAACCGAATCAACCGTAGCACCCGGGTTTTCTCTTTTTAAAAAATCAGGGTCATCAAATCCCCAAGTAACCGAATAGATGGGAATCCCTACATGTCGGCATGATACAACATCTCTGACTTCGTCGCCGATATAAACGGTTGTGCTTACATCGAGTTTATAGGTCTTCAACAACTTTTTTAGAATCTTCTCTTTACCAAAATATTTAGCTTTGCCATAGACATGAGTGAAAATATTGATATCGTGACGAAGCAAAAACTTTTGGATGTTTTGTTTCGAATTGGATGATAAAATAAAGAGTTGATAATCGCGTTCTTTCAATAATCTGATCATGTCAACCATGCCGTCAAATGGATCGACTTCATCCATCATATGGCTTAAGATACGCATCGCTTGACGAGCGAGTTTTGGCAGTTTAAAAATTGAAACTTGATGCCGTTTAAACTTCTCATAGATAGAGACTTTTTTTAGGTTTTCAAACGCTTCTCTAGATAATTTATGTGTGGTGTAATCATCGACGATTTCTTCATAAATTTGATAAGCGAGCGCTTCGGTATTTGCAATGGTACCATCAAAATCAAATATTACATTTTTAATCATCATCAACCCTCTTTTTTAAATGTACCTTTATTTTAACGTGTTATAGATGATTGTGCAATTAAAAAAACACATGGTGATAAAAAACATATTATGGTTGACTGTGTCCTTTACCTGCTTTGCCTGTCATCTGTTTGATTATCTGTTGCTGAGCATCTACTTCATAAGCTTGACCTGGTCCAATGACAAAAAGACCATGATTGATTTCACATTTGACCATGAAGAAATCCATTGCGAATAACTGTTTGACAAAATCACCAAATTTCGTGATGAATGCCGCTTTAACATCAGGGTCCTGTGTAAACATCGTTTTAACGTGGTATGATAAACGTTTCCTAAAAAAGATGTTTTGGGTCGCGGCTTCATCTTCCAAAAAGAAAATAGCAATTTGGGGATGGTTAAGCATATTGTCATAATGTTTCGCAATTTTACTGATGAGAAAATAATAGTCATCATCCACTTTTACAAAAGGGGCATAGGAAGCATATGGTTCTCCTTGATCGGTGATTGAAGAAATCACCAGTGATTGAAACGGTTTTGTAAATACCTGTAGTGATTCTTGTACTGTAACTATATTTGGCATGATGTAGCCTCCTTATTATCTACCCTCATCATAGCACAACTGCCATATCAGAAAAAGCAAAATACCACTTGCGTATGAACAAAAGGCATGTTCATGAATCGGTTCAAGTGGTATTTATCTCATTTTTTGGGTTTTACGCATCGATCAGCACAGACGATATTAAGCAATTTTGCTTTTGATTATTCATATACGCTACAGCCGCTTTTAGTAACGTTCACGTTTTCTATAAGAATGATTGGATAAATACATAATCATCGCTCTTATTGATACGTATTTATTTTATCGTCTTTTGGATAATATATACTTTGGGATTCCTTATATATAATCAGATATTTAGAATTAGCAGTTTGAACAAGCTGTTTAAGCCTTTTGTATAGACTTGGTAAATACATTTGTATTGCTAATAACCGACCTACTAATTGTATTTTATAATCATATTCCAGTTGCTTGTTCTTGCTAGGCGTAATAAAAACTTTTATACCTAATCCTGCCTTCTTAAAGTCTTCATCAAGTAATATCATCAAAGGTTCAAATATATTATAATCTATTGAGTCATCAATTTCTGCATAAAAATAGTAACCGCTATATTTCATATAGACACCGCTTTCTTCAATTACATTATAAAGCTTATGAAGAGAAAATTGTGATATTTGTATTCAGTTTGTTCATTCACGTTCAAACAATAATCAATGATGATAAACGTTATCACATCTTAATATGAATTAAGATCATGATATTTTGAAATGCGACAGACACTTAAGACAAATATCGGTTCATTAAAAAATAATAGATGAATCAATTTTATTTACTGAAAAATCTCTAAATGAAACATCCTCCATTAAGTATAGTAAAAGCCTAAATGTGTCATCTTCACCAATTGCACAAATTAATAGTTTTACGCTCAGCATCAAAAAAACTTGTTTTAAGTCTTCAGCTCTTGCTTGGGATTTTCATAAAGAAACTTGATTCCTTTCAATCAGTTTTTCATAAACACTAGAACTAAACCCTCTCTTTTTTATAAATCTAGTTTAACATGTCTATTCTAATTCTGTCCAACTTAGTATAACCTATCCAAAGTTCACTGGTTCAAGAATCTGAACACGGTTTGAATAATTCAATTCAATCTTGATGTTATCTCTACTACCAGCTGCATTTGTATACTTTAAAAGATACGAATCAAGCGAAAAAGTAAATCTTGATTTTGGATCAATAGTATATCCATCAAGAGCAACAAAAGCACTAATGAGTTTTCTGTGTAGTTCTCTCATTTTTAACATTTCTTCTTTAGAGAAATTTAAATTAAAATTCATATCAATATCAACTGATAGTCTAGGAAAATCAAATAAACACAAATTAATTGCTGTCCCACCCTTGAGAACATATTTTCCTTTAAATTCTTTATGCTCATTAAATAATTTTAGTAATTCAGATAATCTCAATACTTTTTCTAAAGTATCCCTATTAAATTTATTTGATTGTGCAATGTTAGTTAAGTCTCTTATATTATAGCTTCTCATCCTCATTCTCCACTATTAGCTTATCTAAATTATAACAATATAGATTCCATTCTTTATAGTACTTGTCTAAACGATTCTTTTCGTTTGTGAAATACTTCACACCCTTAATACCAAGGTTTTTCATTCGATTTAGAATTGAATCGTCAACCAAATATCCATCATTAAAATGTGACAGCACCAGTCCTACTTTATTAAAAAGTATTTTTTTATTCACAAATTGTAAGTATTCCATAATCTGTAATCCATTGATTACCGGAAGTGCAGATAAATTATAGATTAGTTCTTCCATATCGTCATACGATTTTACATCATCTATACTATCTACAATTGTTTTTGGCAATGTACTTACGCGTACGCCATTAATTGTGTCTACATACTTATCATTAGAAACATTTTTATACTTATATTCGTTATATTCAAACGTAAAATCATAAAATCGTTCTATACTAGCAGTTACAACATCATTATAAACTTGATTATTATACCCATAGTATTCAAAGGCACTATGATGAGATACATAAGAACTTCTAGTAATTTTTGATGCTATTTCATACTTACTAGGTATAACACCTGTTGTTTCAAAACTCATAGTTACATATAAGTTTTTCTTAACTCTTTTTATATACCCTTTTTTTAAATAATTTTGCAATGTCTCACGAGCCAAGTTTTCACTATTGGTTATTCCAACTACAAAGGAAAAATCAAACACTCTTTTTTCAGAAAATATCTCTATGTATTTCATAGTTATCACTCCTCCATCATATTTTACTTTATTTTGAACAATATAACAAGTATTTTTGTATAATCATTCATTTTTAGTAATTATATTGTTATGTCCCCTGGCGAAAAGATAAAGCAGAACCTATTTTTTAATGCAAAAAAAATGTGCAATTCAAAAAAATAGCAGAAAGATTGCCGGAAACACTGAACT
>WOZH01000018.1 GCA_011620375.1 Acholeplasmataceae bacterium | reverse complement strand
TATTCTATCACAATCTTAAATTTTGTCAACCAATTAAACAAGAAAAAAGTGAGTGTTAAGACCCACTTATCATATCTCATAAAATTCTATTTTCAGTCAATTCACCCATTAAATACTGTTGGATGATGCGCTTTAGCAATGCATTGACACGTCGATTGGCCATTGGAGAGTTGCCCGCTACATGTGGTGAAATATAGACGTTTTTTGCTTCCCACAGCGGATGATCAACCGGCAGTGGTTCATGAACTGTCACATCGAGGGCAGCACCTCTAATCCAATTCTCATTCAATGCCTTGATTAAAGCATTTTCTTCGATTATTTTACCTCGTGAAATATTAATGAGTAAAGCATTTTTCTTCATGTTTTTTAATGCATTTTCATCAATTAAGTACGTTGATTCTGCTGTCAGTGGTAAAGCTAAAACAACATAATCGCTGCGTTGCAATAATGTAATCAAACCGCTTTTACCCGTGAGCATCTCATCAAAGTAAGCACGCATTGAATGATCTCTATGATAACCGATGACATGTGCATCAAATCCCTTTATGATCTTTGCGATTCTACTGCCAATAGAACCGGTACCAATAATCCCCACGGTTTGCTCAAACAGTTCATTAAACTGGTCATAAGACTCCCATAAATGTCGATTCATGTTGTCTTGATAGCGTTTCATATCACGATTGAAATATAGTATTTTTGCCAAAACATCTTCAGCAATCTGTACATCATAGACACCACGTGCATTTGTTAATATGATTTTTCTTTTCTTAAGATAAGCCAAGTCAGCAAGATCATAACCGGCAGATGGCAACAGGATGATCTTTAAATTTGGATATCGATCCAATACTTCTTTTTTGACGGCACTAGGCCACGTAATCATAGCATCGATGCGATCATCATTTAAATCATCGGTGAAAGAAACCTCTGGTAGATCTCTAATAAGTCGATCAAAGTAGTTCTTATCAAAATGTTTTGGATTAATTAAAACATGCATGTTATCACTCCCAAATCAAATCATATGCTAATCGTTTGCGTGTTGTTGGATGATCTTCAGACAGTAAGATATAGCCACAATATACGAAGCCAAACCGTGTAAATCTTTTGATGGCAACTTGATTATCTTCATGTGTATCAATACGCATATAGCGATAACCAAGTTTGGTGGCCGTATCTTTCGCATCATTAAGTAATGCTGTGCCATAACCTAACCCTCGATAGCGATGGTCAACAGCCATTCTATGAATCGTCATATACGGCTTGTTTGCATGCCATGCACCATCATAAATTATTGTATATGTGGGTTCAATTCCTGCTTTCAAAGCCATCATACCAGCAATCTGATCATGATGAACCAATACATAGAACTCGTGCTGCTTAATGTCATTCATAAATTGTTCTTTCACTGGAAATTTTGATTGCCATTGGTCAATACCACGATCATGAAGTAGTTTAGATGTTTCGACTCTTAAACGCCATATCGCATCAAGATCGGCAACCGTTGCTTTTCTAATCATACGTCTTCAAGGATGACACGCATTGGCAATGCGTCCATGCCATCTATTTTCAAAGGTAGTGCATACATGTAATAAATACCTGGTTCAATATTTTTTAATCTCAAGCCTTCGATAATATAGGTATCAACACGCATCAATGCTTTGTGAGTTGGATGGGTTTGTTGATCTCTTTCAATACCCAACCCGTCAACACCGATGATATTCAAATGAAGCGCTGCCAAATAATCAGCTGCATCATGCTTAATGTAAACAAAATTAGATTCAAATGATTCAGAAAAACTGTTTTTTGTTTTAAAAAACACATTATCATGCATAGCGATTGGCAAACTTTCTACTGCTTCTTTGTCAATCGCGTCATCTAAGCTGGTCAAATCAAAAACTTTAACGGTACCGATCATGCGATTAAGATCGAGTGTTGTCGATGTATCACCATCTTTGATCATATGTAACGGAAAATCCATATGTGTCCCTGTGTGTACATTCATCGTGATATTGGTTTCGTGATAATCACCAGTTGTGAAATCAGAAACCACTTTAAATATCGGTTTTTTCGATGAAATATTTTTATATACTTGCATATCCTGATGGATAGTCATGGAAACATCGTATCTTTTCATATCATATCTTCTCCAACTTTTTCTTTAATCATTGATTTCAATTCGTCATAATCCCTATAGATAAAAAGTGCTGGTTTAACTGCTTTAAGTGCGTCAATAAATGCCCATGAATATTCTATTTCGTCCCATCTCGTAAATAACGTCTTATGACCATTGATAATATCTAGCAATAATTTTTCATAGGCTTCTGGTATATTGCCATACGCATTGCATGCCACACAATACTCCAATTCAACATCTCGAACGTCATTACTTAACCCTGGAACTTTAGAATTGAGTTGCAAACCAAAACCATCCTCTGGAGCAATCTTAATCAATAATTTATTTGTCGATAATGGTAGATGCCATTTGCGCTGCTCGGTGGTTTCTTCAAATTCTACAATGATGACAGATTCTTTTTTGTCCAACTTTTTACCAGTCATTAAATAAAATGGCACGCCTTTAAACCGTGGTGTATTAACAAATACTTTTAAAAAAACAAACGTATCTGTAGTTGACATCGCATTGATATTAGCCTCGTTTAAATAGCCTTCATACTGTCCAAAAATCATCGCGTCACGATCAAAGGAAAGATGTTTTAAAACATTAACCTTTTCATCTGTTATATCTTGGCTGTGATAGCTGAGCGGTGTATCCATTGCTGTTAAACTTAACATCTGTAACAGATGTGATTGAACCATATCCTTTAATGCACCAGATTGATCATAATAACCTGCTCTTGAGAGAATGCCGTCTGCTTCTTTCGCGATGATTTTGATTGATTTAATCGTTCTATTATGCCATGTTTCTTCAAATATGCGGTTAGCAAACCTGACCATCAAAATATTTTGTATCATTTCTTTACCAAGATAGTGATCAATACGGTAAATTTGACTTTCATCAAAATAGGTCCACAATAATTTGTTGACCGCTTTCGCACTTTGCAAATCGTTACCGAATGGTTTTTCAAAAATAATGGCTTGCATTGGGTTTCCTTGTTCAACGATGTGAGCCGTATGAATATGATCAGCAACATGCGCAAACATTTCGGGGGCGATGGCTAAATAAAACAGTTCTTTGGTCTTTTCACCTTTATAGCCATCAATCACCATTTTAAGCTTATCGTACCCATCGCGTTCGGTAATTTGTATGTTGTGATACATCACGATATCATCCAGTATCTTTCTATCTAGTTTATTGTTCATCTGGGCTTCGATATAATCGATATAACCATGTGTATCCAGATCTCTTCTGCCTAGAGCAAGAACTGTTATATTTTTTGATATTTCGTTATTCTTATATAGTTTTATAATTGCTGGTAATAATTTTCTAGACGTCAAATCTCCTGTTGAGCCAAATATAACAAATAAGATATCTTTCATACTTAAACCTCCTTGGGTTTATCTATTGATTTCCATAAAAAATAAGAAACAATCGATCGATAGGGCTGCCAAGCCTTACTGCTTTTTTCGAATGTTTTGATATCCACTTCTTCACGCTTTAATCTGCTATACGCTTTCCTTAACCCCAAGTCAAGTGGTGCAGAGACATCTTCTCTACCTAGTGAAAACATTAAAAACATTTGTGCTGTCCATTCACCGATACCCTTTACTTGAACCAATTCATCAATAATATGTTCATCTGACATATGTTCGAACTGATCAAAGGCAATTAATCCCAAATCAACGGTGTTCGCCAATGATTGTAAGTAATTGATCTTTGCATAAGAGATACCTAATGCACGAAGTTCTTCTTTATCGGTACTTAAGATTTTTTTAGGTGTCACATCGTGGTCATAATAACTTAAAAGTCGATCATAGATCACCGTCGCAACCCTGCTGGATAACTGTTGACTAATGATTGATTCAATCAGTGACAAAAAATAATCATCTGACAAGGTCAATGTCACCGCTTCAATACTTTGAAAAAGGGATAACAATAATGGATCTTTCTCAATCAGTGTTTTTATAAAAGGCATGTCATTTCGATAAGTGATGACCTTGCTCATACATGATCCTTTCTACATTTGCTACATCTATTTTATAAACTTATTATAACATAGGAAAACGTTGGAATGTGATTGAATGCCATACTGTTATTGACCGAGATTGGACGTTGTTCATATGGATTTATCTTGAAAAATGGTAACTAAAATTAATAAAGCATCGTCCAATTTCTTTAACAACATAAAGAATCAAATATAATATTTCTAACACAATCAATTCAAAAGAGGGTTAGCCAATGATTACCCTTGTACGATTGTGAAGGCTTTGGTTTCTTCTTGTTTTTGAAAAATATACGTGATGACCAACAACACAACACCAATCAAAAAGGTAATTGCTGCGGCATCAAATTGCAGCAGCGGTGATCGATCATATAAAAATCCGCCAACCAAAGGACCAATCACCATACCTAGTGAGTAAAAAGACTGTCTAATGCCCATGATGGCACCGTATCGGTTGTCGATTGCGTGCTCGGAAATATAATTTTGTTCCAATGGTTGATAGATAGATCTAAAAACCATATGAAGCATATAAACCGTATAAATGGCCAATAAGAAGTTGTTGGCTCTAAATACATAAAATATGATTGCAGCATTTAATATTTGCAAAATGATAAGCAACAATAATCTTTTCTTGAAGCGTGCGACGAAGGGGACGATAAAGATACTGGTCCCCAGAGATACAAAGCCTGTCACCATGACAAATGTCCCAAGTTGACCAGTTGAGTATCCTAAATCATTGAAATAAACATCGATGAATTTACCTAAATTCGTTACACCCATGGTGATAAAGGTAAGTGCCAGCAAAAAAAACAATAAACTTTTTTTAATTTTTGTTATGTCTTTTAGACTCGTAATGAAACTGATTTTACTTGTGTATTCAACTTTTCCTTTATTTTCTTGAAAAGCGAGCAACACATACGTTGCATGTATCACATTTACGATGGCTTGAATCAAGAAGACATGTTTAAGTGCACTGATATGAAAAAAACTCATGAGGACATCATTGGATCCCAATTGACCCCCTATAAAATAACCGATTGAACCACCAAGTACAGTCATTGCTGCAGAATATGCTAAATATTTTGCACGATGCTCTTTTTCAGAATTTTCAATAATGGAACTTGTTAATAAGGTGACAGACGCTGCAACACAGAACCCACTAAAAAATCTAAAAAACACCATTAAAACTTCCTGCTCGGTGAATGCAAAACCAATCTGCCCAATGGAGTAACCAATTAATCCAAAAAATGCATAGAATCGCTTATTACCACGATCACCCAATACACCCCATAAAGGTGCACCTAGCATAAGACCAGCGCTCATTGCAGCAAAAAATATACCAAACATATATGAAGGTATACCCAGTGATGTAACCAATTTAGGGGTAATCGGATGCCCTAAATTATGAACAATGCCTTGAATTAAAAAGAAACTTAATGTTATTAATATAGATTTTTTCATAACAGCGTTATTATAGCATGTTTTAAAGAGAATAAAAGCCTTTTAGGCTTCAACTTTTTTTATCGCGAACGATAATGATGTTTTCTCACCAATGAGACGTAATCTAGCATGTCCTTTACTTATTGGTGCGAATACATGTCCAGCAGTAGATATGTTCTCAAGTGGAAAAACTAATCCGTTTTGCACTAAAATAAATTGTGCAAATCCTTCTGTCACATCCATCGTAATCAAAAATTTTTGGTTTTCCTCTACTGGTAATTTGGCGACCGTCTTATAACCAGTGAAACGCTTGATTTTACCTTTTAAAATCTTTTCTTTCCGATCATAACTAATAAAAAAAACCAATGCTTTTACACGATTGACAAGTGATCTCGCTTTTTCCCAATCAAAATCCATGAATATCCCCCTATTTTGCGATTAAACCATGAGCAAAAGTTTCTTTTTTATCGACTTGTCCATTGCGATCAAAGCGAGTCCATAAACCATGCTTTTGATTTGCATCAAAATGACCAATTTGCCATAGTTCCCCAGATTTACGATAGAACATCCATTCCCCTTCCATTTTGTTGTTAGCAAATGGACCGCGTGCCTTAATAATACCCGTATTAAAAAACACTGTCATCACATGGTCTATGAGTTCATACGGTTTTTGACCGTTTTTATATGTTGTATTTTTTAACATCGTGACACTCCCCTATCTATTATTATTGTATCATGAACATGCATCATTTTCTATTTTTGTTTTGATAATAACGTTTTCATTGATATTTTTATATCTAAAAATTAAAAAAACCACATGAAGTGGTAATTTTTATGATGGCGCACCCGACATGATTTGAACATGCGACCTTTGCCTTAGGAGGGCACTGCTCTATCCAGCTGAGCTACGGGT
>WOZH01000002.1 GCA_011620375.1 Acholeplasmataceae bacterium | reverse complement strand
AAGAGATAGACATTTCCATGACAACAGCCTTTGCGTGGCGTCATAAAGTCATCGAGGTCATCAAGGATTATCAGGAAGACGATCTGTTATCGGGTGAGATTGAAATGGATGAAACCTACTTTTTGCTCAAATACTCAATTTCGAATCGTGTTTCAATGACAATCAGCGATATCTACAACAGACCTTTCCCGATTGACATCTTTAAACCGTATCAACACTTATCTTTAACACAGGTTTTTTTAGCAAAAAGTACTAGATTGCTCTATGATTAAGTGGAGGAATAAAAAATGAGAAAAATATGCGTTTTTTTAATGTTATTTGGTATTTTATTGTCTTTTGATGTGCAATCTCATGCTGATTCGAATTATAAAGCTTTTGAAGACTTAAACGTAGAAAGCGGTAAGCTATTAAGTGATTATACGACATCGGAATATAATCAATATTACAAAAAAGTCAACCGCAGAAAATTTTTCGGATGGCGCGTTTATGCTGTAAATGAAGATCTCGAATGTAACTACGTGACAGAGACCATCTTTTCCTATTATAACGATGGCTATACACCGTTTAAATATCATTATAAAGTAGCGGAAGAATCAACATCAAAAGTGTCATTATCGGCGACTGGTTCTATCGGTATTAAATCGACATCTACGAGTACAAAATTCAAAAATAATTTAGATGGATCTTTGAAACTATCAACAGATTATACATCTTCTTCTAAAAAAACAGAAAGCTATGAATTAGAAATACAAGTCGATCCTGGTACACAAGTCGATTTGTATATCTATGGTGAGGGAAAGATTACTAATGGTGTCGCTTCTTATTATGCTTTTTGGTTTAGAACGCAAAAAGGTGGTTATGAAGTATTTTTAGTTACAACTCAATATACAAGACTTGAAAAGAAAAGAATATGAAACAAGTTATTATTTATATCGCGTTGTTTGTATTGGCGGCTGTCGGGGTTATCATCATTGAAATGAATCATGAACCTGTGCCACAAAAAGCAATGACAGTCGGTCAATACTACTCAATTATGGATGTATTTCAAGGCATGGACATACCACTATATCTGACAGATGATCATCATTTATTGACGGCTGCTGATGCCTATGAGCGTCTTTATCTGGCCAATGAAGATGAAACAAAAAAATTGAATGTTACATTATCGAACATCAGCATTGCTGGGGTGGAAACGTATTTAGGTGAGACATACACGAAATACATGTTAGAAATTGAACTACCTTACTTAACGAGTGATTATGACATCGATGATTGTTATCTTTTGATTACATTATTGAATGGCAATGAGTATCAATTTAACATTGGCATGTTTAGCTACATCAATATCACTGATCAAGTAGATGATTTGTTTTGGACGAGCTTAGAGGCAATTAAAGAAGAACAAGTAACGATGGCAAGAATTAAAATGATTAATGTATCATTTGAGACATTAAATCACGCTGTTGAAACAGTGAGTATTGGGCTTAATCAACCGCTAACATACGTTATCACAAACGGTATGTTGACCATTGATATCGCTTATGATGATTTGCTATTATATGGTTGTCCAATAGCCATTTATTATGTCAATGGTGATACACAGGTCATTGATTACTTTAATTATTTAACTTCTACGACTATTTTGAACACATCTGGACCACTAAATCACACATATGACATTAGTAGCGCTTCACAAAGTAACTAAATATGATGTTTCAAAACCATATGACCTTTATATTGAACAAGGTGATTTTATTGTACTATGTGGCTCGAATGGTAGTGGAAAAACGACATTATTTCGTTTAATTTTATCATTTATCAAACCAGATACTGGTAAAATTACGAAAGCGGTTAAACGAATTGCCTATCTACCTGAACACGTTAAATTACCTTTCTTCATGAAAAGTTACATGTATATTTTGCTACATGCAAAAATGAAAAAAGTGGATGTTGATGTTGAATTATTGCACCTTTTCAATATACCTCTTTTTCGATATGTTCATGAACTATCTAAAGGGAACCAGCAAAAGTTGGCAATCATTACTACACTCATTGGTCAAGCTGAACTCATCATACTTGATGAACCGTTAAATGGTCTTGACGATCAAAGCATTAAAAATTTCTTAATGTATATGACAAAACTAAAATCACAGGGGAAAACATTTATTGTATCAACCCATCAACCACAATGGTTTAAAAAACTTCAGACTAGGATGATCCAATTATGAAAACAATTATATTGCATCATGTCTTATACAAGAAGAAATTAATCGCTATCGGATTGTTTATGTTTTGCTATATTGGTATATTAATTGCCATCGCATTGACAAACGATACCGCTTTAGGTAGATTGTTATATCCCGATGGCGCACTACATGATTATGATATTGTCAGCAAACAGATTATGCGATTTGTTGGTTCTGCGGTACTCGCAATTATCGCTTTTGATTTTGATAGTACGTATGATTTGCCGCTTTACGCATATTTTTCAAAATCTAAAGTACTAATTGCGAAATTAGCTGTTCACTTAGGTCTCGTGTTACTGCTTGCTGCAGTATTAATTATCATTCGGATTGGCATTGGATTTAGTGTTTATCAAAGGATCAGTCGTGAGATGATAATGACCGCTACTTGGATGGGTTTCGATTTGTTTATCTTGTTTTTTTGGATGCTCTTGTTGACACCATATAAGTTTAAACAGGCATCATTTTTGATGGTCGCTTGTTATTTATTAATCACCCTCTTAGCAGAAGATCTTAAAAAAATGACGATATATTACATCTTTCCGTTTTACCATACGATTTATTCAACCTTTCAATTGAGTAACATATATGTGATTGTTTATTGCTTGTGCATGTTGTTTTTGGTGTATTTAAAGGTATTAAATACGGAATGTTAAATCATAATAAAAAAATGTTAAAACTTTCATAGGCAATATCTTGACATTAAGCATATGCTCATGTATAATTACTTTGTCGTGAAAAGAAGAGGTACCCTCTCGCCTGATGATTCATTCGTGGGCAAAGCAGTCACAAGCCGATTTTGACTATTTAAGTGGGTACATGACGTACGCACTTTTTCTTTTCATTCAAATCAAAATAAAGAGGTGAAATGCTATTAAGCAAAACAAAAGTAAAACCGTTGATCTAATCAATGAAAATGTCCCAAATGTTCAGATTCTATTAATTGCGGAAGATGGCGAAAAACTCGGTGTTATGAATAAAGCGAAGGCTTTGAGTATCGCTAATGAACGGGATCTTGATTTAACTATTGTATCATCAATTGATGCAAAGCCATTAGTTTGTAAATTGATTGATTACTCAAAGTATCGCTATGAGCAACAACGTAAATTAAGAGAAATGAAGAAGAATCAACGTGTGATTGAATTAAAAGAAATCAGATTGTCTCCAACGATTGACAAACATGATTTTGAAACGAAATTGCGTCATGCAAATCGTTTTTTAGATCATGGTGATAAAGTTAAAATTTCGATTCGTTTTTATGGCCGTATGATTACGCATCGTGATGTTGGCGAACAAATGATTAAAAATTTCATTGAAGCTGTTGGTGATAAGGCAGTAGTGGAAGCAAAACCAAAAATGGACGGCCGCAACATGGTAGCAGTCATTGCACCAGCATCGAACAATTAGAAAGAGGAAGATAACATGCCAAAACAAAAAACACATAGTGGACTCAAAAAGAGAATTAAGGTTACTGGAACTGGTAAACTTAAGCGTGGCCATGCATATAAGGGTCATTTAGCAGCATCAAAAACAACAAAACAAAATAGACAATTAAGAGGCGAAGCAAGCGTTCATCCTACTGATGAAAAGCGTATTAAGTCACTTATATCAAATTTAAAGTAGGAGGAATGGAAGATGCCAAGAGTTAAAGGTGGAACAACGACGAGAGCACGTCGTAAAAAAATATTAAAACTCGCCAAAGGTTATTTTGGATCAAAACATACATTATACCGCACTGCACATGAACAGGTGATGCGTTCACTTCAGTATGCATATCGTGATCGTAAGCAAAGAAAGAGAGAGTTTAGAAAACTTTGGATTACACGTATCAATGCGGCAGCGAAATTAAATGGTACAAAGTATTCAACATTCATTCATGGATTAGCACTTGCACATGTTGATGTCAACCGTAAAGTATTAGCTGACTTAGCTGTCAATGAACCTGAAGGATTTAGCGCTTATGTAAAAATCGCTTTGGATGCTATCGATGGTAAGATTCCTAAAGTAACAACTATCGAACCAAAAAATGTTGAAAAGAAAGTTGCACAAAAGCAAATAGAACCTAAACCTGAAACACAAAAACAGGCAGCACCTGTCAAAGAAAAAAAAGCGACGATCGACTTAGAAGCAATGCTCGTTAAAGATCTTAAAGCATTAGCAAAAGAAAAAGAGATCTCAGGATATAGTTCACTCAAAAAAGCTGAACTAATCGACGCATTAAAAAAAGTGATTTAAAATTGAATGAGTGGGCAAACCCCACTCTTTTTTGTTATAATAAAGTAAAGGGGGCATTTTATGAAGCAACGCATCATCATATCATCAATTATCATTCTATTAACGATTATAGCACTGCCATTCGTGATGATTTTTGCTGAGCAACATGAACAGGGGCTTTTTTTAATTGGTGTACTGATTTTAGCGGTCTATTTAGCCATATTCATTTTTGGAAACATCCCCAAATTAATTATTTATATGATCTATGGTGGTATGACAGCTTTTTTTCTATATGCCTTGCAGGATTATCAAATTCCTATTGTGATGATTGCAACATTGCTTTTTATATTAAATCCACTCGCACAGTTTGAGAATTTTCTCAATGAAAAAATGAGTGATGAACAGGTGCTACCAATCCACATATCTATCCATGGTTCGAAATGGCCGTTTTTTGAATATAGAAAAGCGATGAAAAACTTTTATCATTTACCGCAATCACGTAAGCTTTTTACAAAAAAATGGTATTTGAGAGCACGACAATTGTTCATGTTACTCTTTATTGCAGGTGGTATATTCTTATTTATTAATCAGATTAACATGATTGTTAATACGCTCAATGATTTCAGCTGGGATCGCTTTTTCACGTTCTATATGGTGGTTATTTTGTTTTTGCTTGCCTGGATTATTCATTTGAAGGGTTTTACTTCCATGTTTAGGGCACTCAGTGTCAGCCTATTTCCGCCCATAATCTATTTGGTGTTAATCTCTTCATTTGCCAATTCTTTAAGGTATAGTTTAGCTGGTTCGTTGTTCATCATTGCTATAGTTACCTCGATATGGGAATTGATGGCGCTCCATCAACGTGTCGCTTACGATGCATATGAATATTATGATGTTGATCGTCAACTCGATGTTTATGCCAATGCTTTATTTGAACCGCTTGTTTATAATGAAAGTTATACACTTTGTGCCGATTATCGTTTTAGAGGTACACAAAAAGAATTTGATCGGATTTTTCAAGATATTTTAATTTATGCTAACTATTTCAAGTTTATCATTGTCGCATATGCATGCGGGCAACAAACAGTGGAAATCAATGCCCATTTTCATTATCGTGATGAAAAGCGAGTTTTAAAGTTCAAATCCTATATGGAGTCAAAATTAAAACGAAAATTGGATGTTCATTATTATCATGATTTCAATAAAACAGAGTATGAACAACAATTTTTTCACAAACCGGCATACATTATTGCAAGAACACAACGTTTAGCAGAACTATTATCTGACTTACAAATTACATCGAAAATCATCATTAGTTTTATCGTTTATTTTGAAGCACTCGAAGATCTCGAAGAAATGGCTAAGCATTATCGATTAACACCGTTGACCAACATGAAAGTCGATCAGTATCTGACCGCAAGAATTGATATACAATCAATTAACGATGACTACGTCATCGAAACTAAAGTTAGAGACTTTTTACTCAACCTCATGATTCATTCTGGGACGTTCGTTCGTGTAAGCGTTTACTATTGATATTTTAAATACTTGACATATTTCCATGTTCGTGATAAATTGAAGGTGAACCTAGGAAGCAGCCGTGGAACCCAAATCATTTTATCGGGAATTTAACAGTATAGGTGTCGAAAGCCAAGTCATTGGAATCCCAAAATACTGATAAAGTCAATTCCCACTGTAGAACATAAACCGTTCTCACAGCTTTCTAGGGTTTTTTTATTATGTGATAGAAAAGAAAGGATGAATTTATGCGCATCATTGGTGGTATCTATCGTGGTCATAAACTTGAACGTGTTGGTAAGGAAACAACGCGAGAAACAGCTGACATGGTTAGACAAGCAGTATTTAACATGATTCAAATCAATACAAAGACCATTGTGCTTGATCTATTTGCTGGATCAGGTGCTTATGCTTTAGAGGCAATCAGTAGAGGGGCAAAACGCGCAATCGCAGTCGATCATGACATGGACGCTATTAGGGTTGTAAGGAAAAACGCAAATACATTTGGA
>WOZH01000052.1 GCA_011620375.1 Acholeplasmataceae bacterium | reverse complement strand
AAATAATCAATCATTGCATTTGCCGTTTTTCACACATTTCTACAATTGTCATCATATGCTATATTTAATTGTGAACGTTTGTCATTTGATGATTGTATCCCTTTCATCATGTCCATAATTAACAAAGCGAAATGTGTTAAATTTAAATCTAAAAATATTTTAATTTTTTATAATCAAAAAGTCTTGACAACGCTTTTCTATTGAGTATAATGATAATTGAATTGGCACAGTAAAGAAAAGAGTGCCAGAAATGGAGGAATTATTGTGATTAGACCATTAGAAGACTATGTTGTCCTTTCAGTAAAAAAGGAAGAGAAAACCACAGCAAGCGGCATTATCGTTGCCACTGAGGACAAAGAAAAACCCGCCATAGGCAAAGTAATTTCAGTGGGTCCCAAAGTGGAAAATATTAAAACCAACGATGAAGTCATCTACCAAAACTATGCTGGTACAAAAGTCAAAATCGAGCAGATTGAATACTTATTGGTTCAATCAAAAAACATTCTTGCAGTTTTAGAAAAATAAACATTTATTGAAAGAAGGGATTTATAATGAGTAAAGAAATTCGCTATAGTAAAGATGCAAAAACCTCATTACTTAAAGGGGTAGACTCACTGGCTAATGCTGTGAAGATTACCCTTGGGCCAAAAGGTAGAAATGTTGTTCTAGAGGAAAGCTACGGATCACCGCTTATCACCAATGACGGTGTGTCTATTGCTAAAGAAATTGAATTAAAAGACCCTTATGAAAATATGGGTGCGAAATTGCTTTATGAAGTCGCATCAAAGACCAATGATGTTGCCGGTGATGGAACAACCACAGCAATATTGCTTGCGCAATCCATTATTCATAAAGGGTTCAAAGCGGTTGATAATGGTGCTAACCCAGTTTTAGTTAGAGAAGGTATTGAACGTGCTGGAAAAGAGGTCGCTAAAAGACTTTTAGAAAGATCTCGCCCAGTTGAAACACGCGAAGACATTGAAAATGTTGCAAGCATCAGTGCCGCTTCACGAGAAATTGGCGAAATTATCGCTGAAGCGATGGATAGAGTCTCAAAAAACGGTATTATTTCTGTCGATGAATCTAAAGGATTTGAAACAGAATTAGAAGTTGTAGAAGGGATGCAATACGATAAAGGTTACATCTCCCCTTATTTTGTAAACGACCGTGAAACGATGACCGTTGAACTTGAAAATCCATATGTATTGGTAACCAATCAAAAAGTGTCAACCATCCAAGATATTTTACCTATCTTAGAACAAGTTGTTAAAATGAATAAACCATTGCTAATCATAGCAGATGATATTGAAAATGAAGTGACATCGACATTAATTTTAAATAAACTCCGTGGAACATTTAATGTGGTTGCAACTAAGGCACCAGGATTTGGAGATAACCAAAAAGAAATGCTAAACGATATCGCAATCTTAACAGGAGCTACTTTCTATGCAAAAGATCTCCAGATGAAACTATCAGAATTAAAAATTGAGGATTTAGGTTTAGTTCATAAAGCGGTTATTAAGAAAGACACGACCACTTTAATTAGTGGCGAAGGCGATAAAGAAGCGATTGAACAAAGAATTGAAGAAATACAAGGACAAATTAACAACGCCAGTGGAGAATATGATAAGAAACAACTTCAAGAACGTTTAGCTAAACTTGTAGGCGGCGTTGCGATTATCAAAGTCGGCGCAGCAACCGAATCAGAATTAAAGGAAAAGAAGTTGCGTATTGAAGATGCACTTAATGCCACTAAAGCGGCAATTCTTGAAGGTATTGTTGCGGGCGGAGGTTCAGTTTTAGTTGATATTCAAACTGAACTTAAAAATACCATGAGAGATGCTAATATCGACATATACAAAGGTATTCTAGCCGTACTGGACTCTTTATCTCAACCCCTATATCAAATTGCTGAAAATGCCGGTTTTGATGGACAGGACATGCTGGAACAACAACGCAAACATGATAAAGATTTCGGATTTGATGCTAAAGAAGGTAGATGGGTCAATATGATAAAAGAAGGTATTATTGATCCAACAAAAGTGACTAGAAATGCAATCTTAAACGCATCAAGTATTGGTGCACTTATGATTACTTCTGAGGCGGCTATCGTAGAAATAAAAGATAAAGAAGAACCAATGCCAAACCCTGACATGTATTAAAATTTTAAACTGAAAACATGATATAACCTATCGAAAAGAACAATAATTATAATCATGATTTGATATAATCCCCTTAAAGTAAACACGCCAAACAAGCAGTTTGAAGATGTTTATAGAGAGGGGATTTTTATTGATATGGGAAGAAAAAATGAAACCAGACAGGATACAAAAGGGACTCATGATGAGTAATCTAACAATAATTGTTAAAGAAGAATTCTATTAAAACTTTATTTTTTACGAATCAATCACCCTA
The DNA here is from genome assembly GCA_011620375.1 of Acholeplasmataceae bacterium. Classification (GTDB taxonomy): domain Bacteria; phylum Bacillota_I; class Bacilli_A; order Acholeplasmatales; family Acholeplasmataceae; genus WOFB19. The sequence goes on along the minus strand of WOZH01000052.1, from coordinate 31,896 downwards.
TATTTTTGTGATAATCAATTTTCAAAGCATGAAAATCAATTTGATAAAATAGTGAAATTGATATACTATAAATAATTCACTGCTATAATAAACTTAGGTGATAAAGCGTGGATGATACGCATTTAATCAAAAGACAAATAACTAAATTTGGTTTCTATGGATTCTTTAAGAACTTGCGGTTCTTTGATCCAGTTCTTTTAATCTATCTCTATTCTTTTGGATTAAGTGTTTTTTATATTGGTTTATTATACTCCGTTAGAGAAACAATCATTTACATCTTTGAAATACCTTCAGGAGTGTTTGCTGACAGGTACGGGAAAAAGACGGAACTCATTTTATGTTTTGTCTTTTATATTGCCAGTTTCATCATATTTGCTATCGGCACAGTTTTTTGGGTGTTTGTGATTGCGATGATCTTATTTGGTTTAGGTGAAGCCTTTAGAAGTGGCACACACAAAGCGATGATTATGCAATATATGGATGAAAAGAATTTAAAAGATGAAAAGAGTAAGATTTACGGCAAAACAAGATCTTATTCGATGATTGGTTCAATGATTTCAAGTTTATTTACGATTTATCTTGTTATTGCTTTACCAGAATTGAAATTCTTATTCTTTCTAGCCATCATTCCTTATTTATTTGACATTATATTGATTATGACTTATCCGCCATTTTTAAATGAAAAAAAAGAAAGTTCATTCAAATGGAAGTCATTTATAAAAGAAAATAAAAAAACATTAACATACGTATGGCAGGATAAAAAGATGAGAAGTATTTTGTTTCGATCCTCTAGTTATCAAGCGATGTTTAAAATATTAAAAGACTTTATCCAATTGATATTGGTATCTATACCCCTATCAGTGTTGCTGTTCAATAGATTCAGTGCAGATGAACATATTGAAATTTATTCAGCCATGATGTACGCGGTGATATTTTTTATCAGTGCGATTGTCACAAGAAATGCTTATAGGTTATTAAAACTGAGTAATCATGAAAAGATTACTGCCCTTATGTGGGCATTAAGTGGGATTACTATGATAACGATTGGTGTGTTCATCAACCAGCTCATCGTTACATTTATTGGGTTTGTCTTTATGTACGTTTTCTTGAACATAAGAAAGCCGCTCATGGTTGAAGTAATCGGAGACTATGCTGATCCTAATCGAAGAGCAAGTGTCTTATCCATTGATTCACAATTGACATCCATCATAATTATTGTATTTGCCCCATTGTTGGGATTACTTGCTGATTATGCCTCCTATCGATTTATGTTTATCCTGGTGGGAGGATTGATGGTTGTCATCTATTTATTATCATTAAAAAATAGAAATGGCATCAAAAGTAAATTAGCATGATAAAATAAGTCACCAACACGAGCCAATCTAATGGGCGTAACAGATGCATGAGTGAATACCCATTATCATTTGGCTTTTTTTCGTCATAGATTTAACACACAAACATCTAGAAGTGGTTGCCATATTCAGCATCTTCATCACGATGATGAACCAGCAGATTCACAGCATTTTTAAAACCAAAATAACCTTTTAATCATTATAGATATGGTGTCAAACTATGTATCAAATATCAAAAACGAAAAAGCAAACCTTTACTATTGATTAAAGTAAGCGTTTGCATTATAATAAGTTATAAGGTAATAAACATTTTGAAGGCATGGTAAAACATGCAGTAGATGAAAAAGGGCTGTAACAAATTCTTAAAAATGGGTGATTAAGAATTCATGTTACAGCGCACAAAAAATATAATTCGAAACGTTTCGATTATTTTGGAGGAGAAAATGAAAAAATTTTTATTGGTTTTAATGATGGCATTGGTTTCCGTTATGATCATCGGATGTAACAACAATCCTGAAGAAAATGGTACCACTATTACTTATGCAGCTTGGAACTTAGGAACTGAAGAAAAATATAATATTGAAAGAAGGATGATTGATGCCTTTATGGTGGCATACCCAGATATTACGGTTAATGTCATCGAAAGACCTAAACAAGTCGATGAAGAAGGTAACGAATCAGATGTATCATGGGATGAGTTCTTTGCTGCACAAGCAGCGATTGGTAAAATGCCCGATGTATTCATGGCTGATTCAGTCATCAAGGCTGTAACAAACGGATGGGCTGAAGACATTATGTCAATAGCATCAGCTGATAGCGAATATTTATCGTTGTCACAAGATATTAGAGATGCTGCGATGATGAACGGCAAACTATTTGCATTACCACAAGCATTGTATTATATGGGCTATTTCATCAATAGAACGGTCATCAACCAAACCGGTGCGGGGGCAATCATTCCTGAATATGGCATTTCCTATGAAGATCTTATGATTGCTGCAGCAGCTGATGCTAAACAACCAGTTGTCGGTGGTGATGGTATTCTAGGTATCGACGGTGTCGACAATCTAACAGGATGGTTACCAGCTCAATATGATGCGACACTCAATTGGTTTACTTATAACGAAAGTGGATTCCATTTTGATTCTGAAGCATTTCGTTTGGCAGTGGAAGAACAACAAAAATACTATGGTGCAGGCGCTAGCCAATATTCTTCATATGTCTATGAAACACAAACCAATGCAGACGATCGTTATGGCGAAGGTGATCCATTCACGAATGGCAAACAATCAATTAACTGGGAAGGTAGTTATAACTTAAGAGACTGGTTAGCAGCAACACTTGATGAGACAAGCGGTTTATATGGTGCAGATATAGATTTCATCGGTACACCTTCTGTAACACATAACGAAGTCACATTGCATCGTATTCCTGTTGTACTGGACTATCTCGGGATAGGACAGGGCACGGCATATCCAGAAGAAGCATATTTATTTGCAAAATGGATGGGCTTTGGATCTGAAGGCTATTTGAAGAGAATTGAGATTGCAACTAATAATCCTGAAGCGGGTGCTGTTAACTTCGCACCAATGATTAGCGATCAGACTTTAATTGATGCATTCTTTGAATTATATCCAACATTAACTGAATTTGAAAAGATTGTGACACAACACGAAGACTTTATTGTCGAAAGTTTAGCAAAAACTGTACCGGGCTATATCAATGTTCGTTGGAATGGTGATTATAATGCTGAAACAACAATGTTTGCGGTATTCAACATGATTAGAAACGGAGAAATTAGTTTAGCAGATGCGTTAGCAGCGGGTCTCAATGATATTGCAAATAACGAATACACAACTGCGAAAGCACAGTTGGATGCAATCACAGGAGATTAAAATAACGTCATAAGGGAGATATTAAGTGAAAAAATTACTAATTTTTAGTTTTTTACTCATCAACTTAATCATCCTGTTTAATCATCAAATTTATGCGGGTGTATGGCAAGTTAACAATGAAGATTCACAGCGTACCGAAATGAGTAATACATATGTGGTATCCAGTGAGTATTCTACACAGCTTGAAACTTGGAAATCACAGGGGTTGAGATCGGATATTGATTTTTCAACTACGATTAAACCCCTTGATTTTTTATCTATTTCAGACGGTTATCTCATTGGCGATAATCAGGGGTATGACACGTATATCAATTCCGATATAACCAATCAGGTACTCACATTTGATGAACTTGCAGAGGATCCCTCATTTTCTTTTAACATCCATGTTGATGACACCGGCCTTTACACGCTGAAATTTGATTATTATTCATTGACGAACACGATTAACCCAATCAATATGGAAGTCATCATTGATGATGAGTTTCAATATTATGAGTTAAATCAAATCGTTATTAATACTGTCTGGACGACACCGACATATTTTTTTGCTGATCGCTATGGCAATGATATCATGCCACAAGCGACGCAATCTCATCAATGGCTGACAACATATTTGCAGGATGCCGCGAGAATTCAACCCGATCCCTTATTGATTAAATTAGATGCTGGTGATCATACAGCAACCATTAGGTTAACACAAGGTCTAGCGATGATCGGACAAATTTATATTGGACCACAGGTCACGTATATTGACTACAACGAATACATCAATATGCATCCTGATGTGCAAAACCAAGAACCATCATTAATCAGCATGGAAGCTGAAAATCCAACTTTGAAGAATTCTATATCGATTAGGTATGGTACCAATAAAGAGCCATCAGTTTCACCGTTTGGTTTAACCGGCAGTAAATTAAATATTATTGATGGTTCCAATTATGATACATCTGGTCAGACGTTGTATTATGATGTAAACGTCGAAACGACAGGATGGTATCAAATAACATTAAAAGCTTTAATGACTAAGACCAATGCAAGCGTCTTTAGAGCTTTGACAATTGATGGCGAAACGCCATTTGTCGAGGCGTTGACAATCCCTTTTGACTATAGCAGTAAATGGCAGAATGTCACGTTATCTTCCGCAGATGGAGAGAAGTTGTCATTTTATTTAGAAGCGGGGACTCATCAAATTAGTTTAAAAGCGAATGCATCGCCTTTTTTAGAGATTTATCAAAATATCGATTATGTCATGAAAGCGATTAACAGCCTTGCAATTGATATTAAGAAATTGACCGGAAACAATATCGATGAGGATCGTGAATGGGATATCGTGACATATATACCATCCCTACAAAGCGATTTAGCACAATATGCCGAGATATTAGAAAACAGTTATCAGATGTGGCAAACACTTAATCACACAAGCAAATCATCTGAAGTAGCTGCGGGGTTGAAAATAGCTTATGAATGGCTATATGATCTCAGTGCAACGCCTAATGATGTTCCTAAAAATCTTGATAAACTCGCAACGGGATCAAATTCGATTATGCAAACATTGGGTGTCATTCTACCGCTATCAATAGAGTCACCATTGAGTATTGATATGATTTATATTCATACTGTCGATGCGGATTTACCAAACGCAAGAGCGAATTTTTTCGTACGTTTATGGATTGGCATCAAACGGTTTGTACTATCATTTTTCAATCAAGATCAATCACAAACAGATGGTGAAGAAACGATTGAAATATGGGTTAATAGATCGCGACAATATGTCAACCTCATGCAGCAAATGGTGGACGCTGAATTCACTCCAGAGACGGGGATAAAGGTCAATATATCGATTATGTCTTCAGAGGACAAGCTTATTTTATCAACATCATCTGGTGCAAACCCTGATATTGCAATGGGTATTTCAGGATGGCGGCCCTATGATTTTGCCATTCGTGGTGCAGCTTATGACATATCGCAATTCGATGATTTTAGAACAATCTCAGAAAGATTTTATCCCGGTGCATTTACACAGTTGATTTATCAAGAAGGTGTTTATGCACTACCAGAAACACAAAATTTCTATTTCTTATTTTATAGAACAGATATCATTAACGCGCTTAATTTTGGCGTGCCTGACACATGGCAAGAAGTCATCGACGTCTTACCTGAGATACAGCGATTTGGCATGAATTTCTATTCCCAACTATCAGGAACTAATTCATTTAAAGGATTTGTTAGTACGATGCCTTATATTTATCAATTTGGCGGTGTGACGTATTCAGAAGATGTTTTATCATCTGCTTTAGATGATCCAAAAACGATTGATGCGATCACATTTATGACAAATTTATATAACATATATAGTTTGCCACTAGAAGTCGGTAGTTTCTTTAATGAATTCAGATATGGTAATATTCCGATGGGTATAGGCGATTTTGGTATGTATATCCAATTGCTAAATGCCGCACCAGAAATCGCCGGTTTGTGGGACATTGCTTTATTACCAGGTGTTGAAAATGAGGAAGGCATCGTGGATCGTACATTTGACGGATCATCTACATCAGCGATGATTTTTAATAATAGTGATTACCCCGAAGAGTCATGGGAATTTTTAAAATGGTGGACATCTACAGAAACCCAAATCGCTTATTCTAATAACTTAATTAATGCGATGGGTTCTGAGTATATGTGGAATACATCAAACTACGAAGCGTTCCAACAACTGTCATGGCAAAAAGATCATCAAGATGTCTTTATGGAACAATGGCAATGGATTTTTGATACAGCGAAGACACCAGCAAGCTATATGCTTGAAAGAGAAATATCAAACATCTGGAATAAAGTCGTTTATGATGGCGAAAATGTTAGAACTGCGATTGAAGATTCATCGATTATTATCGATAAAGAAATCACTAGAAAGATGATCGAATTTGGTTATATTAATAAAAAAGGTGAAGTCCTTAAGAATTACTTGCTGCCGACAAAGCAAACACTCGTTTATTGGGTAGGTGAGCAAAATGACTAGTCAACTGAAATCAAAAAAATCGCGATGGCATTTTGGAAAAGAAGAGGTAACTGGTAATTTATTTATTTTGCCATATGTCCTTGCTTTCTTAACATTTATTGTGATTCCGGTTGCTATGGGTATGTTATTGTCTTTGACAACCTTTGATTTATTATCAAGACCGACATGGGCTGGATTAGATAATTATATTTCGCTGTTTACAACAGATGATATTTTCATGCAAAATGTCATACCCAATACGGTGACGTTTGCACTTATTGTCGGACCGGTTGGCTACATGCTAGGTTTCTTTTTGGCGTGGTTACTTGCACAGGTAGCACCCAAAATCAGAACTGTGCTAGCCTTAGTCATTTATTCACCATCCATGACAGCAGGCGTAGCCATGGCTGTCATGTGGCGCATTATATTCTCTGGTGATGCCAAAGGATATTTGAATGCGATCTTATTGAATCTTGACATTATCCAACAGCCCATCCAATGGCTAACCAATCCTGCCTATTTAATGATCATCATGATTATTGTTACATTATGGAGCAGTATGGGTATTGGCTTCTTAGCGATGCTAGCTGGTGTTTTAAATATTGATCAAACGTTATATGAAGCAGCATATGTTGATGGCATGAAAAATAAATTTCAAGAGATATTTTTTATTACCATTCCTTCCATGAAACCACAAATGTTATTTGGCGCTGTGATGAGTTTGGTAGCAACTTTCAATGCTGGATCTATTGGCGTACAGCTGTCGGGTCAAAACCCGACACCACAAAATGCTGGGCAACTCATTGTCACACATATCGATGACTATGGTTTTATTCGATATGACATGGGATATGCAGCTGCAGTCTCAGTGATTTTATTAATCTTAGTTTACCTGTTTAGCAGAGTTGCTTTTAAATTATTTGGAGAGAGGGATTAACTATGGCTTCTTACCATGCCACGAAGATTAACCCTCAATCATTTGGAAGAGGGCAAATTAAATTCTTACTGATTTTAATACCAGTAGCACTCTTTATGTCACTACCCATTGTCTATATATTTAATCACGCCTTTAAACCATTGACCGAATTGTTTGAATGGCCACCTAAATTTTTTGTTAGAAATCCTTCGATAGAGAACTTCGTTGATTTGTTTGCTGTTACTTCAACCACTGGCGTACCGATGGCAAGGTATTTATTTAATAGTATTATCATCTCTTTAGTGGTTGTCGTGTTATCCATATTTGTCAGTAGTATTGCTGGTTTTGCGCTATCTAAACTAGATTTTAAATTAAAGAAGATACTGATGCTCGCAAACAATATTGCGCTCATGTTTGTCGGAGCAGCCGTCGTCATTCCACGATACATTATCATTCAAAATCTGGGATTAATTGATACATTCTGGGTACATATTTTTCCAGGATTAGCCATCCCGGTTGGATTGTTCCTAATCAAACAGTTTATTGATCAGATTCCTAATGAGTTATTAGAGGCGGCACGCATGGATGGTGCCACAGATTTTCAGATTTATTATAAGGTTATTTTGCCACTTATTAAACCAGCGCTCGCGACTATCGCAATCGTGTCTTTTCAATCTGTATGGAATAATGTGGAAACATCAACTAATTATATAAACAATGAAAGTCTCAAGACCTTTGCTTTTTATATGTCTACGCTCACGACGTCAACCAATACGGTTGCTGGACAAGGTATGGCAGCTGCTGCTGCATTGATTATGTTTGTGCCTAATTTAGTGATCTTCATCATTCTTCAAAAGAATGTCATGAACACCATGGCGCATTCAGGTATTAAGTAGGAGGCAATCATATGAAGAAAATGTTAATTTTTATATGTCTTGCAGCCATCATCCTCATCGTTCCAAATATGAACGTCCAAGCCGTTACGACATCATCGACACCTTATAAGACATATACAATTGGACCCAAAAACCGTCGTATTGAAACCCAAACCGCTTATGAACCTGCTGGTTATTTTGATACGGCTTACAGTTTAAGTAATCCCGAAGATATGTACATTAAAGATGATTATATGTACATTGCAGATACGGGTAATCACCGTATATTAAAAGTTGATCAAAATAATCAAAGTGAAATCATCGTGGATGGTTTGAATACACCAACTGGTGTTCACGTTGATGATTCGGGTAATATTTTTGTCGCCGACAAAGGGGATCGCGTCGTTTATAAATATGATGCATTAGGCGTCTTAATAGATACATTTGGAAGACCAACAGAACCGATATTTGGTGAACAATCACCATTTGTTCCACTTAAAGTTACGGTTGGTCCGAGAGACGTGATGTATGTCGTCGGAGAAGGCTCGACCGGTGGTTTGATTCAATTGAGTTATACGGGTGAGTTTTTAAGTTTTTTCGCAACAAATGATACAAGCATGTCGTGGTATCAAAATGTTGCTAATTACTTTGGTGTCGAATTTGCTAAAAACATTCCTGTATCACCAACTAATGTCGCATTGGATGACCTTGGATCAGTTTATACGGTCAGTCACACGAAACCTGATCAACTGAATAAATATAACATTTCATCATCAGTTATTTTGTCTAGTACCACTGAAAATTCATTAGTGAGTTTGACCATCAATGATTTTGAAAATATTTTTTCATTATCATCGGAAGGAATTATTTCTGAATACGATAGTTATGGCAATCTCATTTTTAGTTTTGGTGGTCTCGATGAGGGTGGCAGGGTACTGGGGTTGTTTGTTAATCCAGTAGATATTGCAATCGATTCTAATTATCACATCTATATATTAGATAAAGGAACAAATCAAATACAAATATTGGAACGTTCTGAATTTGCTGCGATGGTGCATCAGGGTTTAATTGATTTTAAGAATGGCATTTATAATATTGAGCAATGGGAAGAAGTCTTGCGAATGAATAGCGTCTTTGCCCTCGCCAATAGTTCTATCGCTAGAGCACTGTATCGCCAAACGGATTATAGAGGCGCATTAGAATATTATCTGATTGCCTATGATCGAGGTGGTTATTCTGATGCCTTTTGGCAAATCAGATATGATTGGCTACAAAATTATATTGGCACTTTGTTGATTGTTATGATTGCCTTCATTGTTTTAAATAAAGCTTTGAAAACAGTCGATGCACACTACCAGATCTATGAACCTATTAGAGTGGTGAAAAAAAGGGTTAATCAAGTAAAAATCTTCCAGGAACTATCCCTTTTAATGCTGATTTTTAGGCACCCATTGGATACATATTATGAAATTAAACACCGTCATAAAGCATCCTACCTATCGGCTAATATTCTATATGTTATCATTGTCATTTTATCGATTGTTTCAATTTATTTAACGTCCTTTATCTTTAGAACAAGTGATATTGAAAGTTTTAACTTTTTCAGGCATACGGCACTCGTATTAGGCCTTTTAATCTTATTTATCTTTTCGAATTATTTGATAAGTACCCTTAACGATGGTGAGGGATGGTTTAAGGATATTTATATTTCAACGGCATATGCATTCGCACCATATATTATTATGACCTTGCCAATTGTTTTAGTGAGCAATGTCTTGACTCAAAATGAATTATTCATTTATAATGCTTCACTGTTTATTAGAAATATGTGGACGGGACTGTTGATTGTTATTATGATTAAAGAAATTCATAATTATTCAGTATCAGAACTCATCAAAAATATTTTATTAACGATATTCACCATGGTGATGATTGCACTTATGTTGTTCTTAATTTATCTATTAACCAGTCAAATGTTTGATTACGTCACAGGTATTATTAGGGAGGTGTTGTTGAGATGAACATCTTAAAAAAACTCATGTTGATCCTTATGGTTGTCACAACAATGGTGTTTGTTACCATGTATGCTTATGCACAAGTGAGTAACCAAACGGCAGATGAGGTTTATTCATCAACAAGCATTGCACCTTCAACTTCTAGCTTGCGATCAAATAAATATACGCAAGAAGAAACAAATGAGATTGCAAGTAATCCGTATGTTACACTAGATGGATACACGTATTTAGGTGCGAATGCAATTGCTAATATTGAACTCTATGTCGATACATCAAATCTATCGTTTAGAATTGTTAATTTAGCGACGGGTTATATTTGGGGATCAACATTCAACTATGATTATTTTGATCCTGAAAACCCGTTATATGATGAAGGCGATGTTGGCAGTAATCCGACATGGCAAAATAAATTTGACTCACCTGTCATCATTAATTATTTTGTTGGAACTAATACGAGAGAAGAATCATTTTTCTCGGCTGGAACGACATTTGATTATCAAGAACTAACCGATGGTCGTGTTGGATATCGATCCCACATTAAATTTAGTATTTCGAAAGTTGAACTTGATCTTTATGTTTATATTGATCAAGATGGACTTCATTATGAAGTGCCTGCAGATAGTATTTCTGACGTGGAAAATACACCGCTTGCCAGCATGACGCTATTTCCTTTCTTTGGCGCTACGAAACGCATGAGAACACCGGGATACATCATGGTGCCAGATGGCATAGGCGCACTTATTAGAACGGATGATATGAAAGGGAAATCTGTTTATAGTAAACGGTTCTATGGTGCTGATTTAGGTCTAAATCAAAGGAGTGCTGAAGCATATTTATATGCGAACGTCTACGGTATGGTTCACGGTGTTAATCAAAATGGATTTTTAGCTATGATTGAGAGTGGTGCCGGCAATGCAATCCTTACGCATGTGCCTTCTCAAAACCAGTCCGATATGAATTGGACGTATGTAACGTATGAATTTAGGTCAAGCTACACACAATATTTGAATCAAAGTCAAACCAGCAGTATTCGATTAGTCCAAAGTAGCATGAATCATTATGATATCAAACAAACATATACATTTTTGGAAAATGATGATGCTAATTATGTAGGTATGGCTAATACTTTTCAAACTTATTTGGTTGATATGTACCAATTAGAAAAACAGAGGGCCATGACAGCAATCAGCTTGCATTTGGATGTGCTAGCAGCTGAAAACAAATCTGCTTTAATTGGTAGAAAGACATTTTCAATGACCACAGTCGAACAACTACAAACCATCATTGATGAATTAATAGAAAACGATATTGCCCATTTGGATATTACATATCATGGCTACGGTAAGGGTGGATTTAGTTATCAAAGTCCGAACTATACGTCATTTGAAAGAAAAGTTGGATCAAAAGCAGAATTTGTAAATCTCAATAGTCAAGATGAAGATAAAGCGTCAATTTACTATACGGTATCATACCCTTATGTAGCAGTTGATAATACATCGGTCAGCACAAAAAAGATGGCACAAACCATCAGCAAGGAAATCATTAGTGCTAATGATAATAACTATGTTTATAATTTAAATAATGCCATTGATGCACTGGCAAGCGATTATCAAAAAATGCAAAATTACGGTGTCGACAAACTGTCTTTTGACGCGATGAGTGATATGCTTTATACGGATTTCACAACCACCGCTAGTCGCTCTGAAAATATTGCTTATATCCAAGCATTATCACGAATTGCTGATGAGATTGCCGTGACTTCACCATTTAGTTACTTATGGTATGCTGATATGATTTATGACATACCGATGTATTCCAGCCAACAAAGTAAATTTAATGATACAGTACCGTTTTATAGTATTGCATTGTCGGGATATCCAACCGTTTATGGCAGGGCTAGCAATTTTTTCTCAAATACAACCAATGAATTATTGCGGATGATTGATTATCATGTTTATCCATCATTTTATCTAACATATGAATCGGCATATTTATTGTTAGATACAGGATCAAGTTATATTTTTACATCGCGATATGAAGATTGGAAAGCACAGATCATGATGCAATATGCATACGTCAACGACGCGCTTTCTAGCGTTATAGGCGCGACATTTGTCGCAAGAGAAATTCTTGATATTGGGTTTGTTAAAAACACATATTCTAATGGCACCATAATTTATGTAAACTATTCTGGCAATGATTACACCGATGCTGGCACCGATGTCGCTGCAATGAGTTATGAGGTGGTATCATGAAGCGTCTCATAAAGCAGATTGGCCATTTTTTCACTCATAATGCATGGATTACGGTCACTAAGAAAGAGATCATTTGGTTCAAAAAATTTCATCAACCAATCACCAATAAGATGCGTGAAGCATGGATGGGTTACATGTTTATTTCTGTTTGGATTGTTGGTTTCTTATTTTTAACTGTATATCCACTGGCGAGTTCGTTTTATTACAGTTTAAATAAGGTGACAATTACAGGTGGACAAGGGATACAATTCGAACTGGTTGGTTTCCAAAACTATATCCGAATTTTTACGACTGATTTAGATTTTATCACCTATGTTCAATCGTTCGTGACTGGTTTGATTTTACAAGTGCCGATTATTTTAATAGTGTCCATGCTGATTGCGATATTACTAAATCAAAAAATCAAATTGAGAGGTTTCTTTAGATCAATTTATTTTTTACCAGTAATCATCGTGAGTGGTCCGGTTATCAATGAATTTTTACAACAGGATGCAGGTACCATTCCACTCGTGCAAGAATTAGCTATCATTGAGACTATCGAAACGGCTTTACCACCTTTTTTAGCGACACCTATAACAGATTTATTTTCACAAATCATCATTATTCTTTGGTTTTCGGGTGTACAAATTGTCTTGTTTTTGGCTGGACTGCAAAAGATCGATGCTGAGATATATGAAGCCGCTCAAATTGATGGCGCATCACCTTGGGAATCATTTTGGAAGATTACGTTACCATCTTTAAAAAGTATTGTTCTCGTCAGTGCAATTTATACCATTGTCATGCTGTCTACATTCTCTACAAACAGCGTGATCAAACATATTCAAACACTGATGTTTGACACGTCGAGAGGATATGGTTATTCTGCTGCATTGGCATGGATTTATTTCATGATTGTTGCCTTATTGTTGGCAATTACCGCTTTACTCATTTCATATCAGAAAAATCCTGATAAGAAACCTAAAAAAAGAAAGGTTGGTAAACGGTGATGGTCGAAAAATTAAGAACAATTGATAAGAATCATATCAAACGCATGTTGTTTGGTTATAAAATGACTGATGGTTTGGTTTTTAAAATACTGATTTATTTGTTGCTGATCGTCATTGGTTTTGTTTACTTATACCCTTTGCTTCACATGATATCTTTTAGTTTCCAAAGCCTAGAAGATTTATTGAATCCGATGGTCAATCAAGTACCGACATCATTATATTTTAAAAATTATCAAGATGCGTTCATTGTATTAAAATATTTTAAAACGATGGGATCAAGTTTAACCGTGACATTAGTGCCGGCCATTATACAAACGTTTATTGCATCACTGATCGGTTATGGGTTTGCTAGATTTAATTTTCCGTTGAAGAAGTTATTGATGGGTTTTGTGATTGCCACATACATCATTCCCCCACAAGTCACAATGATTCCTAAATACGTATTATTCTTTAATATGGGTATATTGGAGACCATATGGTCAATTATATTGCCGGCGACATTTGGACAAGGATTGAATTCAGCGATATTCATTCTCATCTTTTATCAGTTTTATAGAATGATACCCAAAGTGTTAGATGAAGCTGCCCAAATAGATGGTGCTGGTAGACTATACATCTATTTCAAAATAGCTATTCCGCTATCCATACCATCATTTGTCACAAGTTTCCTATTTAGTTTTGTGTGGTATTGGAATGAAACATATATATCGACATTGTTTTTGGGTAACGGTGTGGAAACATTGCAGATGAGGTTAGCAGATTTCGTGTCCGAATATAGTGCTATATTAGGAAGTTCAGAAGCGATCAATTACGCGAATGAAGCCATTCGTATGGCTGCAACTATGTTGATTATCGCACCGATGTTAATTGTTTATTTCATTATGCAACGGTGGTTTATTGAAGGTATAGATAGAGTAGGAATAACAGGAGAGTGATGAAATGAAAAAAGCACTATGGATCATGTTAATGATTGCGGTATCACTATTGTTTGTCGCATGTAAAGACGGTGATAATCCAATTGTTGATGACCCTTACGTAACACAAAAAGCAATTTTATATGAAGAAGAAGAAAAAGCGTTCAATTTCTTTTGGGAAACGAGTAACTCGAATCCAACATCTGCTGGTTATGGACTATCAAGAGATCGCTATCCCGGCAACCCCGTGATTGCTTCAGTAGCATCTGTTGGATTTGCTTTAGCGAGCATACCCGCTGGTGTCGAAAATGGTTGGATTACGCATGAAGAAGGTTATGAACGTGCCGAAGGCACTTTAGAAACGCTGTCAAACTTGACACGCAAGGAAGGATTTTATTATCATTTTTTAAATATGTCCACGGGTCAAAGAGAGTGGAACAGTGAAGTTTCTATCATTGATACAGGATTAATGTTGGCAGGTGCTATTGTTGTAGCTGAATATTTTGGTGATCGGGTTGCCACATTAGTTGACGCCATTTATGATGGCGTTAACTGGCAGTGGTACATTAATCAAACAGCCAATATGTTCTATATGGGATATACACCAGAAAATGGTTTTGGTGGCGCTTGGAATCATATGGCTGAACAGATGATCTTATATGTGCTTGCTGCTGGGTCTGACACACATGCGACAGATGATACATTATACAAAACGGTCAAAAACAATGTCAGAGCAGCCTATGTGGGTAGCTACACCTCATCAACAACCGATGAAACAGTTGGACCATATTATTACTCGTATGATGGTTCATTGTTCCAACATCAGTTTTCACATGCGTTTATCGATTTTAGAGAAATCGTTGATTATCAAGGAACAAATTGGTTTGAGAATGCAAGAATGGCAGCAAGAGCAAACTATTTATATACCATCGATAACGCAGACAAATATCACACATATCATGAAACATCATGGGGAATATCTGCATCAGATGGCCCCAATGAATATCGCGCCTATGGTGCTGAACTCGCCAAGAGTAACGCGCACAATGGAACGATTGCTCCTTATGGCGCTGTAGCTTCCATTAATTACTTGGAAGAAGAAGCGTTGCTGGCGCTAGAAAACTTTTATTCGCTAGAAAACTTAACTGGAGAATATGGTTTATATGATGCTTATAATCTTGGACCAGTTGTGTCTACATATAATCCAACCATCGCAAGCTTAACACCATGGTACGATACAGATTACATCGGTATTGATAAAGGCATTACGTTACTCATGATTGAAAATTATCGATCAGAATTGATTTGGACTTATTTTATGCAAAATGACAATGTTAAACAGGGTTTAATTAATTTAGGATTTCTAAATGTTCAATAAATAAAAGGAGAAGGAAAAAATGAATAAAATAATGTTAGTATTACTCACAATTTTATTTTCAACCGCCTTATTTGCATGTCAAGAAACAATTGATGAAGGGCCTGACACAATCAGTATAACAGTGTTAGGGCTTGAAGGAGAAGGGACGCTATTGGAACCTTATGAATTGGAGATTGTCGTTGGTGAAACAATTGAAAAAGTTGTCGAAATTGAAGGTGATTATGAGGGGTTAGAGTACGTTTTTGGCGAACTGGATGAGGATTCAAAATTTGTTAGTGATTCATCACTTCAACACATCAGTATTAATGCACGATCAACGGATACGTATTTGAGTGTTGTGGGTTATATGAAAGGGGAAAGCATGCTTAGGATTAAAGGGAAAGATTTATCGTCATCAGCTTACATTCACGTGCGGACAGTTGAAAGGAATGGGTCATCTGAACAGGTTAAAGATTTTAGTGAATCATTGAAGGTATTAGCAATTGGCAATAGTTTTAGTGAAGATGCGATGACCTATTTAGGAGAGATTGCACATGACTATGGCATTACAGAGGTAGTTCTTGGTAATATGTATATTGGTGGAGCATCATTAGAACAACATTGGACGACCCTTGAAAATAATACGTCGAGCTACACCTACTATAAGAATACGGACAATGCATGGATAAATAAAGGCGGAAAGTCATTGAGAATCGGCTTACTTGATGAAACTTGGGATATCGTAACATTGCAACAAGCTAGTGGTAAATCGGGTTTGCCAGAAACATATCAACCCTATTTAGATAATTTAATTGCTTTTATTAAAGAAACAAAATTGACGCCAACAACATTTATGTGGCATCAAACATGGGCTTACGCTGAAACCAGCACACATAGTGAATTTCCTAATTATGATCGCGATCAAATGACGATGTACAACGCAATTATGAGCACTGTACAATCGTTAATTATTACCGATGAAACATTTAGACAGGTTATTCCCTCAGGTACAGCCATTCAAAACGCAAGAACAAGCTCATTTGGTGATCATTTCAATAGAGATGGTTTTCATCTCAATGAATTTGGCAGGTATGTAGCTGCGCTTACGTGGTTTAGAACACTTACAGGTTTCTCGATTGATGACATTACATATAAGCCAGCAGCGTTAACGGATCAGCAGATGGCAGTTGCTAAGGAAGCAGCTAATCAAGCATATGCAAATATGTTCGAAGTTACAGAAATAACAATTCAATAATATATTGAATGAAAACGCTTGAAAAAGAAAACGTTTTCATGTATACTAGGTATATAAAGAATCGAAACAATCTCTAAATGCACACAAAAGTGCATTTAAAGATTTACTAATCGAAACGTTTCGATAAAAAAATAGGAGGAAAAATGAAAAAAATTGCTTTATTTTTACTAGCGGTTTCTACAGTCTTTCTTTTAATTGGATGTATAGAAGAAAATCCAGTTGAAGATACGACAGACCCAACGTTTGCGGGTATCTCAACAGTAGAAATATCTGTTGGAGACACATTTGATCCACTTGCTGGTGTTTCTCAGCCAATGACGATGTAGATGGCGATATAACGGCTAACATTGTTGTTACTGGAACTGTAGATACAACACGTCCTGGTGATTACACACTAACGTACACTGTCAGTGATGCGGCTGGTAATGAAAAAATCATGCAGCGTGTTGTAACTGTTGTTGGTTTAGCAGGATTTGTCAATGGCGATTTTGCTGATGGACTCGATGGATGGGCAACATGGTTTAATGAATCACAAGGCGTTGCTGCCACTTATTCAGTTACAGACGGTGTTGTGACAATTGACATTACCGAACAATCTCAAGGTGAAGACGGCAAGGACAACAACTGGTGGGATGTTCAATTAAGCCAAAGGACATTAGCACTGACTGCATTTGAATCATATACATTGAAATTTACAGTCAGCGCAGAATCTGCACGTAAAATGATGGTACAAGTGCAAGGTGGTGGATTATCAACTAAACCTATCAATGAACACATGGTTGATGTTACAACTGAACCCGTTGAACACACCATTGACTTCTTTGCTAAAGAAGATTCAACTAGTGGGGTAGAATTACAATTTGCATTAGGTACATTCTATAAAGTTGATGGCGTAGATCCAGCACAACAAACAGTATTGGGCGAAGTTTATATTTCTAATGTATCCATTATTGCTGGTCCAGTTTTGGAAAATCAAGCACCAGTATTATCAGTTGGCAATGTTTTATTGAAAGTGGGCGCAACAGATTTCCTTGTTAAACAGGGTATCACAGTTAATGATGACTTTGATAATTTAACCATTGATGATGTTACGTACACAGATACTTCGGAAACACCATTTGTGATTGGAGAACCTGCAGTAAAAGGCACATATACCTTTGAATATTCAGTAACCGATAGTGATGGCGTTACGACAACCGCAACACGAAATGTATATGTTGCAGACCCATATGATGTACCTGATTTCTATCAAGTAGACAGCGAGACTGATCTTCCGGTTGGATGGACATCATGGTTTGAAGACACACATGGTGGTTTAGTGATCACATCAGATGAAGTTAATGGTGAAGTATCCATTGAAATCACAAAAGCTGATGATGCAACAAATGGTGGCGCCATTTGGCAAAACCAATTTAAAGTGTTAGATTTAGCGGCTTTCAATGGTGCATATCAATTAACCTTTGAAGCAAAAGCTGATACAGCTCGTGCGATGGTTGTTGCAATGGAAGGTAATGGCGGTATTGGTCTATCTAATACATCATTTGTTCAAGAATTAACAACTGATTGGGCTACATATACCTATGAATTTATGAATTTACAAGATGCGACAGTAATGAATCGCAACCTGCAATTCTGGTTTGGTACATTATCTGCACAAGATGGTTATACTGCAGCAGATGATATTTTGACAACAGTTCATTTAAGAAATGTTGATATTATTAGATTAGGCGATATTGGCACTGATGTTAGTGATACCTACACGTGGGTATTAGGATTCTGGAATTCAACAGATACAGCATCACCAGAAGCAGTTATCTTACCAGATGAAACATATACATTCCCAGCAAACTTTGCATCTATTGATCACATGTTTGATGCAACTGAACTACCTAATGGTACAATTATTGTTATTGATTCTGGTTATAAGTTTAGAGCAAACTTCTATACAGCACTAGACCAAACACCAAGTACAAATACACGTTCCAGTAATATCATTGGTAGCCAAGTTATCATCGTTGATGATAATTTCTGGAAAAATGATACAGAAACTGTATTTGGTTTTGTCACATTCACAGTATCCTATGAAAATCAAGTATTGATGACTGAGACATCCGAAGTCCAACCTGGTTTCCATATTTATCTCTCTAATTAGTTTCATAGAACATAAGTAAAAGGGATTGCCAATAGATGGAGGGTTAAACCTTCACGGACTGGCAGTCCCTTTTCACTTAAATATTAAGGCTACAGTGCCACCATTTGGCTTTATAGCAATATCATAAAGCTGATCTTGCATCGTAAACATGTATTGATCGGAAGGTAGTAGTTTTCGCACTGTGCGTATTTTCAAATGCCCCTCTTTATGATTTGAAACGATATTGTATTGCGTATGTGTATAAGACTGTATTTCTAATGTACTATATAAGATGCAATCCTTGTTGATATGCAGATTGATTGGCAACATCAAACCTTCTTGTGGCAATAACTCAACATCGTGCCCATCAAATAAGGATTGATTGCAATGATGCAGATGAATCGTTTGCTGATGGTGCTCTAAATTCAGCAGGTGAATGAAAGCTGACGAAGCGTTTGATTGTACGATGGATAATAAATGACCATTTTGATCTGCTATTTGTGTTTTGGGTTTTATGTTTAACCATGTCATGAGCGACTGTGTATAGACGAGGTGTCCTGGATAATTTGATGTTATCCATATAAGATTTTTATGTTTAAAACCGACTTTTTCATTAGATGGAAACAGTTTAAAAAGGCCATCATCTTGCGTTTCAATTGTTTGAGCAATAAAACTTCTAAACTCATTTTCACCAAATATTTTGATATCTGATGTCAACGTGAGCAACGGGTATGTCCAATCAAAATAATTGTTGATAGGCTTAATGCCAAGATAGTCAACAAGGAGTGTCAATGGATGACCAATCATATCAAAAACAGGTAAATCTCCGACAAAAATAGCTTTACCATCGTTTTTTAAGTGATTAATGAGTGCCATTTGATTTTGTTTAGACATGTATTTTGCTGTGTTAACGATTAATAATTTATGTTTGATTTCCTCATGATTGATATGTTCTAGCCAAACACCGGCGAATTGATAATGTAGCAATAAAAGATGTTTTAACAGCGTGTCCCAATAAACTGAATTCCGATTGAGATTGATGTTATCATTGCGAGAACGAATGACATCGTCATTTGGTTGTTGATATTCATTCATATAATGATCCATTACAAATCCGATAACAATGTCATCAACAGCTTCCTTCATCGCTAAAAGTTCTGAACTAAATTGTTTGATTAAACGTGTTGTTTCACGCAGTTTTTCAAATGTATATAATGTAGAACCATCGACTTGAATCGGTGCAGCAAATCCATGTCTTGCACCAGTGATTGCCACACGGCGATTATGATCATCTGGTAAGGGATGTTTCAAGATTGGATTAATCCCGCCTGATAACAGGTAATAATTAAGAAATTTTTGATCTTGTGCAATGGATATTCTAATCTTAAAATCAATCGCAGAAGGTAAATAATGTCGGGCGAGGTCATCACCAAAGTTACCATCTGAAACATTGAATTCTAATGTGCCATAGGGCTGATTTTGATCAAGCGTTGATCGCATAAATGCATTGACAATATACAGTTCATGAAATGTTTCTAAATCGATATTACCAAAATATAGATCGGTACCTGCGAGTATATCACGCTGATAATAGGTGTCAATTAATTGACTGATACCAACGGGGAATTGCTTAGCATGACCAGAAACAGTACCATGGATATTGATCATATACAACACGTCTGTCACACCTATCATTTTCCAAAAAGACTGCAATTTATCAATATAGATTTGAAATCTTTTGCGCATAGTTAGCCCTAGCAGATGATGAAATTCTAGCGAATGTTCGGATATATTTTCGAAATCTATTGAATGCGGCATCATGGCTTTAATGTTATCTTCCACAAAAGGTGTGAAATCGGGTTGGTTGGAAATCCACGATAACATACCAACTTCATTATCGAGTTGAATGGCTATAATAGGACCACCGTTTTGTAATAGATAAGGTTGAATGACTGTATAAAGAGCTTCAAACCAGATCTTTGTTTCATTTAAAAAATCAGGATGAAGGTAATCAACAGTATGTGTTGTAGTCGCTTGCTTATGCCATGTTTTAGGAACAATATCAGGATATTGATCATAGAGCCAATAGGGTAATCCTTCGTTCTTAAGTTCAGCCATGACAAATGGTCCTGGTCGCAATATCACATCAAGATGTTTGGTTTGACATAAATCTAAAAAAGAAGCTAAATCTAAGTTACCAGTAAAATCGTATGTTCGATAAACTTCTTCGTGAACAATCCAGGGAACGTAAGTGGCAATGGTGTTCATCCCTGCTGAAATTGCTAAATCCAGATGCGTTTCCCAACGATCTTTCGGAATACGAAAATAGTGAATTTCTCCGGATAAAATTAAATGTGGCTTCGCATTTTTATAAATGTTACCGTTACTAAATTGAATTGACATGGTAGTCTCCTTTTCAAATCAGTTTAATCATGATAAAGTCAGTAAAACAATTGTTTTTTTCTATTTTATCATATAAAATAGATTTAGATATCGAAACGTTTCAATTGCAGGAGAAAAATGACTAAACAAGAAAAAATAGTTGATGTACAGAAAAGAACATTTGATTTTTTTCAGAGATTCACAAATTTAGACGCGAAGAGCAAGGGCTATGGATTGACGGTAGATCATTCGGAGAAACCTAATGTCGCATCGATCGCATCCACTGGATTCTTTTTATCTTCCATTATCATTGGCATCAATTATGGGTATATCTCTTATGAAAAAGGATATGCACAAGTTTTGGGAACACTCCAAACTTTATCTAAAAATGCCGCGCACTTTCATGGTTTTTTTGCTCATTTTTTAAATATGGATGATGCGACAAGATATCAAAAAAGCGAGTATTCGACTATCGATACGATGCTTTGCGTTTATGGTATATTGTCAGTGGCAAATTATTTTGATGATCACGTAAAAAAACTCTCTGAAAATATCATTGCGCGTATTGATTGGGAATATTTCGTGTTTAAAAACAATGATAAAACTTATTTACATATGGCATATAATCCAGATAAGGATGGTGATTATGCCACTGAGCATGCGGGATTCATTAGTCAATGGGACATGTTTGCTGAACAGCTTGGTATGTATGTGCTCATCGCTGATAAAAATCCAAAGCTTGCGATGACACTATACCACGATTTCAATCGATTGGCATACGCATATGATGATATACCGTTTGTAGGGACACCAGGACATACATTATTTGTGTATCAATTTCCACTTTGTTGGTTAGACTTGAGAAATATTTATGATGATCAAGGCGTTTGTTGGTTTGATAATGCAAAAAATGCAACATTGGCTCACCAACGGTTTTGTGTTGATTATCAAAATCAATTTAAAACATTTTCTGATAAATTGTTTGGATTAACCGCCTGTCATTCACCGGCGGGATATAAAGTTTTTCATGCATTACCTAACATGTTTGGTAAGGCCATTACAGATGGCACTATCTCACCTTGTGGACCGCTCGGCTCGTTTGTTTTAACACCTGATATAAGTTATCAATCTTTGAACGGGTTATTAAAGATTGAAGGTTTGTATGGTCAATATGGTTTTTATGATGCATTTAATTTCGAGACAACACCGTGGCTATCAAATCGTTATTATGGCATTAATCAAGGGCTTATATTACTGATGATCAATGCCTATTTATCAGCGGATGTTTACCAACAAGTGATGTCACATGAGATCATCATGAAGGGATTAAAAGAATTGTCATGGATAAAAAAATAGATTGGTATAAAAGAGCGGTTGTCTATCAAATATATCCATTAAGTTTCATGGATAGCAATGGTGATGGCATCGGTGACTTACAGGGTATTATTTCAAAGCTTGATTATATAAAAGATTTAGGTATCGATGTGATATGGTTATCGCCAGTATATGAATCACCGATGCAAGACAATGGCTATGATATTAGTAACTACCAAGCCATCAATCCAATGTTTGGATCAATGTTAGATATGATCGAACTCATCCGCATGACGCATCAAAAGGGTATGAGAATTATCATGGATTTGGTTATCAATCATACATCAAACCAACATGAGTGGTTTAAGAAAGCAGTCAATGAATCACATAGTTTATATAGAGATTATTATATTTGGAGTGATAAACCTACGAATGTCGATTCAATCTTTGGTGGATCTGCATGGACATATGATCCAATAACGAAACAATATTATTTTCATTTGTTTGCTGAACAACAGCCCGATCTTAATTGGCACAACCCCCAACTTAGACAAGAAATTTATACAATGATCAATGATTGGCTTGATTTAGGTATCGATGGCTTTCGGTTGGATGTCATCGACTTAATTGGTAAAGATGTTTATCGTCAACAATTTGCAGATGGACCTTATCTTGATCAATATCTCAAAGAACTTTATGAAACATGTTTCCAAGGCAAAGATATCATGACGGTTGGTGAAACACCGGGTATTTCAATAAAAAGAGCTTCAGAGATTACAGATGCTAATGATCCAAAGCTAAACATGGTTTTTCAATTTTCACATATTGGCTTGGATGAAATGCCAGGGCAAGGTAAATGGGCGATTAAACCAGTCAACCTTGTAGAAATGAAAGATGTGTTTATCAATGCACAAAAAACATTTCATCAACAGGGATGGCAAGCATTATTCTTATCAAATCATGATCAGCCGAGAGTCGTATCTAGATATGGAAATATCGCATATCGACAAGAGAGTGCAAAAATGCTAGCAACGTTGATATACGGCATGCAAGGCACACCTTTTATCTATCAAGGTGAAGAAATTGGTATGACAGGCGTTGATTATCCAATTGCGGATTATCAAGATATTGAAACGCTGCAAATCTTTGACATACTGACAGCGAAGGGATGGTCTGCGACGAAAATTATGGAAGCCATCCATAAAAAAAGCAGAGATAATTCGCGAACACCATTGCAATGGGATGATACACACCAAGCGGGATTTTCTACTGGCAGGCCATGGCTAAAAGTTAATCCTAATTATCATACAGTGAATGTCAAAACGGATATCGAAAATCCGCATGGGGTTTACCAGTATTACCAAAAATTACTGAAATTAAGAAAACAAAATGACACCTTTTTATTAGGTACATTTGACATCTATCAAAAAGACAATAAACAGGTTTTTAGTTATTTTCGAAAATACCGAAACCAACAATTTCTTATTGTTTGTTCGTGGGCAGATTCGACGATTGAATTCGAACTGCCTACAACAAAATACCACCTATTGTTAAGTAACTATGAAACCGTTAAAACATACCATCATACAATGGTTTGCCCACCTTATTTTGCCTGTGTGATGAGAATCGAGGATTAAAGATTATGCCGACAATAAAAGATGTAGCAAAAAGAGCTGGGGTTTCCATATCAACCGCATCATATGCATTAAACAACTTACCTAATGTTCATCCAGAAACGAAACAACGCATTTTAGATGCAGCTAAAGAATTAAACTATTATCCAAACGGGATTGCTAGAAACCTTAAAACCAAAAAAACAGGAAACATTGGTGTCTTTGTCTATGGTTTTAGTGGCCCTATATTCAGTGATGTTTTAGAAGGTATTCGTCAAAAACTACAGCAAAACGACTATAACATCATTGTCAGTTCTGGCAAAGCTTCCAAAAACTTATTAAATGAAAGACAAGTCGATGGCGCAATCATTTTTGATAATAATTTAACAGATGAGTGTTTAAAACATTATGCCTCACACGGATATCCATTATTTGTTTTAGACCGCTTTATAAAAGGTGAAAATATTCATTCTACAGTCATCGACAACGAAGGAATAGTTAAACAATTTATCTTGCAAATGATTGCTATGGGACATCGCGATTTTGGTTATTTGAGCGGACCTAATGATGCATTTAATAATAATCGTAGATATCAAGGTTTTGTCGAAGCGCTCAAGGAAAACCATATTGATAAACACCGATTTTATCAAGGCGACTTCACCATTGAAGGTGGTTATAAAATCGGTTTAGAAATTGCGAAAGATCAAAAAAGACCAAGGTTTATTTATTGTGCGAATGACGAATCGGCTATTGGTCTAATGAATGCTCTCCATGAAAAGAATATCGATGTACCGAGAGAAGTTGCACTTGCTGGTTTTGATAATATTAGCCTTGGTGAATACTTACATCCCAAATTAACAACGATTGGTATCGATCACAGTAAATGGGGAAAAGATGTCGCTCAAGCAGTTATCGATTTGATCAATGGTCGAAAAATTAAAATAATTAGCCACCCAGAGGGAAAAATCATTTTGAGAGAAACGCATCAAAATTGAGGTATACACCATGAATATTAAAAAACTTATTGATGACTTAACCATAGATGAAAAAATTGGTCAACTGCTACAATTGGCACCATTTTTCTTCGTCGAAGATCTCGATGTTGAAATATTTGGACATGTTCAAGCACTTCACTTAAATAAAGAAAAAATATTTCAAGCAGGATCGGTTTTAGGCAACAACAACGCTACAGAAATGATTAAGGTTCAAAAGCGCTATCTTAAAGAAAGTAGACATAAAATCCCGCTAATTTTCATGGCGGATATCGTCCATGGATTTAAAACGATATTTCCCGTTCCGCTTGCGATGTCAACCTCATTTAATCCACGCTTGGTGTATGAGGCTGCACGGATACAAGCCAAAGAAGCACGTGTATCGGGTATTCAAGTGACATTTTCACCAATGGCGGATATTTCACATGATCCACGCTGGGGTCGTGTGGTGGAAGGATTTGGTGAAGACCCGTACTTAACAAGTGAGTTTACAAGGGCTAGCATCAAAGGATATCAAGGGGTTGACTTATCATTACATGATAGTATCGCAGCTTGTGTAAAGCATTTTGCTGCATATGGCGCATCCGAATCCGGAAGAGATTACAACACTGCTGACATCAATCATATCAGCTTATATAATATTTATTTGCCGACATATAAAGCCGCTGTTGATGCGGGTGTTAAACTCCTTATGACAGCGTTTAATACAGTTGACCATATTCCAGCAACAGTTAATGAATTTTTATTGCGCGATATATTAAGAAAACAATGGCATTATAAAGGTGTTGTTATTTCTGATTATGATTCATTACATCAGGTGATTAAACACGGGGTAGCAAAAAATGATGAAGAGGCTGCTTATCTAGGACTTAAGGCCGGTCTTGATATCGAAATGCAATCAACGGCTTACGTGAATTATTTAGAAAGCATCATTAACAAACATCCTGATATGATGAAATTGCTTGATCAAGCAGTTTATCGTGTCTTAAAATTAAAAAAAGAATTAGGGTTATTTAAAGATCCATATGCGGGAGCAGACCCAGTAAAAGAACAAGCTATCATTAGACAAAAGAATCATCTCGATATGGCTGAACAAGTGGCGATGGAATCCATGGTGCTTCTTAAAAACAACAATCACCTATTACCGCTTGATAAACAATTGACATATGCACTCATCGGACCATATAGTGAGACCAAAAGAACGAATGGACCTTGGGCAGGGCATGGAGATAATGCGCTTAATCACACGCTGAATGAAACATTGTCAAAAGAAGGCGTACAGATCATTTTCAACAAGGCAACAGAAACACCAGTGTTTTCACAAGCAGAAATAAAACAAATAAAGATGGCGGACATCTTGTTAATCGCATTGGGTGAAAATGAGTATGAAAGTGGTGAAGCACATGCAAAAGCGCATATTAAATTGCCGAGAAATCAAGAAAAATTTATGACATTTGCTAAACAGTTGAAAAAGAAAACAATCACATTGTTATATCATGGCCGTCCCTTTGATCTAACCAATATTATGGATACGGATGCATTGCTAGACGTTTATTATTTAGGTAGTCGCGCACATGAAGCAATTGCCAAAACCATGGTGGGTAAGCATAATCCCTCAGGGAAACTCACGATGACATATCCGAAAACAGCAGGACAAATCCCCATTTATTATAATCATCTAAATACTGGGCGACCAAAAGAACCAGATATTATGAACGAATATGTCAGTTTCTATTTAGATGAAGATAATGAACCATTGTTTCCATTTGGTTTTGGATTATCATATGCAACATTTGAGTATTCAAATCTAGTCATAGATAAAATCAAGTTTAACCAAAATGAAGCGGTTTGTGTATCTATTGACATCGCTAATAACAGCAATTATGACGGTTATGAAACTGTTCAATTGTATATAAGAGATCTTGTTGGACTTTATGCCAGACCAGTTAAAGAATTAAAAGCATTTAAAAAAGTTTGGATAGCGGCGCATCACAAACAAACAATTTCATTTGAACTGACATACAAGGATTTAACATATTACGACATTAAGGGTAACCGTCGTTTAGAACCGGGTGAATTTCAAATCATCGTGGGTCCTAACTCTAGAGACACACAAACGATGATTATCGAGCTTATAAAGGAGAATTTCCATGATATTAAACAATAAACTCCAATTGAAGACCATTGAGAATGGTGGTATTGTTTTCAGGTTTTTTGATACGGGTGATATATTTGATATCATGTATGGAAATGATCAAATCAATCTCGTTGATGGTAATGCTATAGATGGGTCATTAATGAATGTGTATTTAAGAATAAAAGAAGGCAATCAATATTTCTCAACACCATTGATTGGTACAAAATCACCAAGCACCGTCAAGTTTATAGAAAATCAAGTCGTCTATGAAGGTATTTTTAGAAACGTGGTTTATCAACTTTATTTAGTCATTGGAAAATTTCAATGGGATTTTCATGTACGGTTAAAATCCGAACAGCCACAAAAGGCTGAATTGTTTTATGGCCAAGATGTTGCTATTCAAGCACATTCAAGCGTATTGTCGTCTGAGGCGTATACCGTGCAATACATTGACTACAAAGTTTATCAACAAGAAAAAGGGTATGTCTTATCAGCAAAACAAAATCAAGGCAGGTCACAGTATTTACAAATTGGTAGTTATCAACAAACTAGCGCTTACTCAACAGACGGATTTCAATTTTTTGGATTATCATATAAAGAAACAGGCAAACCAAGTGTATTAAACGATGATAAACTGGCTTCAGTCCTTCATCAATATGAGTTTTCATATTTGGCATTACAAAGTCGTGTGATTGATTTAAATCAACAAACAACTGATTTTGGGTTTTATGGTTATTATGTATCAGATGTTTCAAACATGCCATATCCCCTGCCCCATATAATTCCATTAACATATCAAAACATTCCACTAAATGATTTAAAAGATTTTGGTCATCATCCTGTTGATACTTTATTAAATGGGCTTGATTTATCAGAAGATCAAATTCAAGAGCATTTTGCTGAGATGAGACACATCGAAAGAGATGATCATCACACATTATCATTCTTTACCAAGCATCATCATCATGTCGTTTTAAAACAAAAAGAATTATTGGTTGAAAGACCGCACGGACATCTCATGGTGCACGGTGATTTGTTGCATGCTACAAAAAATGTTATGGCAACTACCAATTTCATGTTTGGTGTTTTCAATAGCCACACATCGTTAGGCAACACATCATTTAATAAGTTCAGTGGTGATTTGCGTAATCCTTTAAATATTCAAAAAATATCGGGGCAACGTATTTACGTTAAAATTAATGGTCAGTATCACATGCTGTCGATTCCTTCCTATTATGAAATGGGTGGCGCGACGACGCGTTGGTATTATCAAATGGCAGATGATGCGATTGTCGTTGATAGTTATGTTGATATAGACGCTTTGACACAAGTGCTTGATGTCTATTCGATACAACATAAAACCTATGACTTTGTCATTTCAACCCAAGTTCTTATGGATAACCAAGAGTACAGCGGCGATATCACGTACGAATCATTAGATCATTATCTTGTTTTTCATGCCCAAGAGAACACATTAGCCTTTGAAAAGAATCCTGGGTTAACATTTTGTATCAATAAAACAGATGCACAAATCATGACAGAAGAAACTTTTTATCATACAGCCAATCAACACGGCTTGTTGCTGTTATCGTATCAAAATAAGACTAAAGTAACGTACACGTTAAGTGCAACCTTTACCGATTTGAAAAATCGTCATATCGATTATGAGAAAGCCGATCAAAAAGGGACATTATATTATGATGCTTTGTTAACCAACTTTCATTTATCGCATGCTAAAGAGCACGAAAAAATAGATCGCATCAATGATATGTTATTTTGGTATACACATCATGCAATCGTGCATTATGCATCTCCGCATGGCTTAGAACAATACAATGGCGCTGCATGGGGAACGAGAGATGTTTGTCAAGGACCCGTTGAACTGTTCATGAGTGCACAGAGATTTGACATCGTAAGAGAAATACTGATTAAAGTTTACCAAAGACAGTTTTTAAATAATGGCGATTTTCCACAATGGTTTATGTACGATGAATATTATCAAATACAACCACATGAATCACATGGTGACATTATCATTTGGCCATTACGCGCGCTTGCCCATTACTTAAGAGCAACTCAAGACTTATCGATTTTGGATGAAATCATCGCATATATGAATTTAGACATCAATGATTTTGATGCTCCTGATACATTGATCAATCACGTAAAAAAACAGGTAGAAACAATAAAATCATCCTTTATTACGGGTACGGATTTACCAAAATATGGTGGTGGAGATTGGGATGATACATTGCAACCGGCTAATCATGATTTGACTTATAAAATGGTTTCAGGATGGACTGTAGCATTACTTTATGAATCAATTAAATTATTCAGTGAAGAGATTCAAACCTATGATCCAACCATGTCAAAGGATCTAAAAGACTTATCGACAAAGATTAATGAAGACTATAATCGTTATTTAATTGTTGATCAAATACCCGCTGGATTCGTTGTTTTTGAAGACGATCATATTGATTATCTCCTTCATCCAAAGGATCACCGGACTGGATTAAAATATCGTTTATTGCCATTTGTACGTTCAATGATTTCCGAAATGGCATCGCCAAATAATATTGATCACTATTTACAGACGATCGATCGTTATTTGATGCACCCTGATGGTGTAAGGCTTATGGATACAGCTGTGAATTATCAAGACGGTAAAAAGACCTTTTTTCAACGCGCAGAAACAGCTGCTAATTTTGGTAGAGAAATTGGACTGCAGTATGTACACGCACATATTAGGTATATAGAAGCAATGACCAAAATTAATCAAAGAAAACGCGCTTATGAAGCTATATATATGATTATGCCGATTCTCATTTCACAAACGGTCAAAAATGCAGAATATAGACAAAGCAATATGTATTTTTCGAGTTCTGATGCGGCTTTCCATGATCGCTACCAGGCAAAACGGGATTTTGAAAAATTACGCCGTGGGGAAGTTGCTGTTAAAGGTGGTTGGCGTTTATATTCTTCAGGACCAGGTATTTTTATTCATCAGATTATTAGTCACTTTTTGGGTATATCCATTGTGCACAATCAATTATTTTTAGAACCTTCAATCCCAGCGTCACTTCATCAGTTAACATGTTCTTATCACTATTTTGATAAAGCGATTACACTTATTTTTGATAGCGATATCAAGGGTATTGAATTGAATGGTCATCGCGTTGATGTTCAAACTGATATGAATATCTATGGCAAAAAAACATATACCATTTCTAAAGAGATTATGGACACATATAAAGAACCGATTGAAATCAAAATCGGTATTTAATTAAAAATTAATTGTCATTTATGAAAATAGTAAAGGGATAATCGGTTTTAATTTATATCGATTGAAACACAAAAAAAGACTTTAGCAAAGCCTTTTTTGTTTGTCTAGAGTCCATTTTCATTGACATAATTTTTGAATGTCTCTAGTTCTTTAGGAATTGCTATATGCTGTGGGCATTTAGAAATGCACACTTCACAACCGATACACGCATCAGCAAACGCATTTTGATTTTTCAAGCGCTTTATGGTCGATCTCGTGTGCCTATCATTCTTATACATCGCATGTGTATTAAAACTCATGAAATTACCAGGAATATCCACGCCCTGTGGACAAGGCATGCAATAACGACATGATGTACAAGGCACCATACTTTTATTTTCAATAGCCTTTTTGACATCTTTGATCAATGTTTGTTCACAATCATCAAGTGGTATAAAA
Source organism: Acholeplasmataceae bacterium (assembly GCA_011620375.1). GTDB lineage: Bacteria > Bacillota_I > Bacilli_A > Acholeplasmatales > Acholeplasmataceae > WOFB19. The sequence goes on along the minus strand of WOZH01000052.1, from coordinate 788 downwards.
TTCGCGAATGTCTTAATATTATCTTTAACTTGCTCAAGATTTGACATACCCGATAAAATCACTTTAACATTGGGTAGGCTACCTACCCAACGAAATGCCCAAGAAGCCATAGAATCATTTGGCCTTCTTGCTTTAAACATCATTTCGATATCATCACTGAAATGCGCTAAAGATCCACCTTTTACGGGTTCCATGACGACCACCGGAATACCTTTTTCTGCTAAAAGATGATATCCTTTGATACCCTGTTGATGGTTGATATCCATATAATTTAATTGAATTTGACAAAAATCCCAATCATATAATGCAATCATTTTTTTAAATACGCTCAATTTATCATGAAAACTGAAACCAAGATTTTTGATTTTGCCTTGTGCCTTATACGATGCCAACTTAGATAAAACATCAAGTTTGATGATGTGATCCATTCTTTCTTGATTAACCGCGTGAATCAAATAAAAATCAAAATATGTAACACCCGTTTTTTCTAGTTGTGCGTGGAAGATGCGATCAACATCCGCGATGGTTTCACATTCCCATATCGGTAATTTATCAGCGAGATAATAAGATGCTCGAGGGACATCTTTCAAGACTTCTTTAACGACTAATTCGCTTTTACCTCCATGGTAAGGCCATGCAGTATCGATGTAGTTCACACCGTTTTCTAACGCATAGGTCATCATTTCTTTAACGTGTTGAAAATCAACATCACCATTATCGAGCGTTGGAAATCGCATGCATCCAAAGCCTAATAATGAAACCGACTTCTCTTCATGATTGATTTTTAT
>WOZH01000024.1 GCA_011620375.1 Acholeplasmataceae bacterium | reverse complement strand
ATTCATAATCATTTTCTATATTCAAGTCCATGAAAATGTTTACTTATATGAAACTTTATCGCCGCTAAACGTTTGATTTGTTCGTGAAATGATTGTCTAGACAATGCTATAATCAATATACGATGACTGGTAAACGTCAATTTGATGCCTTTATCTAGATAGATAATCGATTCAATGCTTGCGTAATTAATCCAAATATTCTCATATTCCTTTACGCCACCCGTTGAAAATAATTGCAACTCTTCGTCAATATAAATTGGAATATGGTAATGAAAATTAAAATAATATTTAATCGCTTTCAAATAACCTTCATACGTAAACAGATGATAAAGACAAATTCTTTTTATGATGGACAAATTTGATTCGTTATATGTCACCACTTCATCTGTTTGATAAATAACCGTTTGATTTTTCTCGTGTAATATATATTCAATCATTGTTTTCTCCAAAAAGAAAAGGCCACAAGGCCTTTAATTTATTTTTTAGATTTTTTTTGGTTCGCTTCTGCTTCAGCATCCGCTTCAGTCTTCATAATCTTCTTTGGCTTTAGTGGTTCATCAAGTTTCATGACGTTTTCAGTATCTGGATCGAAGAAATGAATTTTATTCATATCAATGGTCAGTTTCATCGTGTCGCCAATATGAACACCTGCACGTGCACTAATAACAGCACAGATGTGATCTTCATTAATTTGTGTGTAAACGTTTGTTTCGGAACCTAATAATTCGGCAACATCAACAATGATGTCCAACACAGCTTTAGGATATGCTTCCATGACCACTTTCGAATCATGGATATCTTCGGGACGAATACCTAGGATGATATCTTTATCGATAAATTTGTTAAATTTGATTATTTCCATTTTGTCATCAGGAATTTGCAACGTATATTTACCACTTCTAAAAATACCCTTGCTATCAACTCTACCATGAATGAAATTCATTGGTGGTGTGCCAATAAAACCTGCTACAAATAAGTTTTGGGGATGATCATAAATGTCTTTTGGTGCACCGACCTGCATGATATAGCCATCTTTCATAACAACAATTCTATGAGCCATGGTCATCGCTTCAATTTGGTCATGAGTAACATAAATCGTTGTTGTTTCAATCGTGTTATGAAGTTTGATTAGTTCACCACGCATTTGTACACGCAATTTTGCATCAAGGTTTGATAACGGTTCATCCATCAAGAAGACCTTCGCATCGCGGACAATCGCACGTCCTAATGCTACACGTTGTCTTTGTCCACCTGATAAAGCTTTTGGTTTGCGCTTTAAATAAGGAACTAGACCAAGAATTTCAGCCGCATCCATGACCTTCTTCTCAATGATGTCTTTTGGCATCTTTCTCAATTTAAGACCAAATGCCATGTTATCATATACCGTCATATGGGGATATAGCGCATATGATTGGAAAACCATTGCGATGTTACGATCCTTTGGTGCTTTATCATTGACGAGTTCATCATCAATATATAATTCACCTGACGTGATTTCTTCAAGACCAGCAATCATGCGTAATGTCGTGGATTTCCCACATCCTGATGGACCAACAAAAACGATGAATTCCTTATCTCTAATTGAAAGGTTAAAATCGAAAACGGCTTGAACACCATTTGGGTAAACCTTGTTAATATCTGCTAATTTTAAAGTAGCCATATATGTATCCTTTCTTTTTCCCAAGTTAATTTCATTATAACAAGAATTTAAACATAAAAAAATGTGCATGATGCACAGTAAATTTCAATTAATGATACTACTTCCAAAAACATATGCAACCATGTATAATAGGTATATGCATAAGGAGAAATGGTATATGAATGAAAATAATGACAAAAAGACGATTGATATCGACTATTTAGATCCTGTCGACAGAAAAAAAATAAAAAGAAAAAGAATCATTATATATATCTTAATCAGTATTTTAGGTTCAACATTGCTTAACGGTTTTGGTTTAATGTGGCAACGTAGTCTTGATCTTATGGCATTAGTCAACGCTTTTTATCTCACTGCTTTTTTATGGTTTTTTATTGGATGGATGGTACTCATGGCTAATTTAAATATTCTATCCCCAGTCGTCTATGGTATAAAATCATTCTTTCTAATTCTAGTAGGTCGACGACCCAAAGAAGATTATTATAACTATCAAAATAATGTTAAAGAAAACCCGATAGCAAAAGTCTATATTGCGCTACCAATGATTTCTATTATTCCTAATTTGATAGTTGCTATTATATTACATATGCAGCTTTAAGTTTTGTTAAAAATGATACCAATGATTTAAAAAAGCGCTTTTACGTTTAAAGCGCTTTTTTGCTATTTTTGTTCAAAAATTAAAATTATTCCCTGATAATATCCTCAATTTGACTAACTGCATATCTATAATATGCATTAGGGGCGAACTTGCTAGAATGTAAATAATAGACCTCGTTGGTTTGGGGATAATAACCACAATTGATGCTAATAAGGTAGTTATCTCCTTCACGATATGAAATAATGCGGTTAAGGTCTTCTTTAACTTTATCATCTAAATCATCCAATTTTTTAAATTGAAGAATAATTTGTTTATTCAAATGCTGCTCTTTTTCAAATCTTTGCCAAAGCTTTTTATATTCTTTTTCTATTCTTGAATCATATAGATCAATAGATTTGTTTTTTATGATAGTTACTATTTCAATCAATTGCGTTTTAATGAACGTTTTTCTGGCTAAACTTTTTTTAAAACGATACCAGATTTGGAATAATTCATTATCAACATGCATTTGATAACCCTTAATTGAGAATTGCTCAATCCAATCTTGATTGAATTGACAATTCGTTTCAACAGTACCAATATTAGTTGCTAATAACAATTCATACCGATGGTGCATATCATAATAATTAATATAAGGTTTACAGTAAAACACCATAATTAAAGACATGATTAATGCAATTAATGTGCCTAGCCACTTCACACTATCCGGTACATTAACTAGAAATAAAACAGCAATTATACCAATGCTTCCCAAAAAAGCCGCCCATAAAAGCAGTAACCAGTGCAACTTTTTCCTCGCATTATATTTGACGGTCTTCCCATTTGCCATAAAGCGTCACATCATTTGCTCTAAATGTATAATCTTGCAAATCTTCATTCCAACTTGCTTTGCCTAAAAAGACTTCGCCATTGACATATTGTGGTCCCCATTCACCCGTTTCAGTACCATCTAAGGCAAACCAACCAACAAAGTGTTTAGTTGCTGTATCAGGCAACACTGGAAAATTCATCTCTTCTGAAAATTCGATGGTGTAGATAGTTGGATTCGGGACTCCCTCGAGATTAGAGCGGAATCTTACGATATAATCTTTGTTATCAAAAAGTGCATATAAATGGAGATCTTCATAATAACCAGTTGTCGATTCGAGAATTGGATCACCAACTTTGTATTCGTCAATAGGCGTTAAAACCCATCCAACAAAACGACTACCTTCTCTAGCAACACTTGTAAAAATCACATTGTTTAATACTGAATAAGTGGTGATTGGCGGATCCATAAATGTTCCACCAGCTTCATCTATGATATATTCAATCGCGTATTCTGTAATTTCCCAACTCGAGTATATAACGGTTGACTCATAAATGCGATCATTATCAAAATCCCATTCATTGATGGCTGCTTTTTCTTTATACCAACCCAAAAAAGTTGCGCCGTTAGATGTCGGATCTTCTGGTCGTTCCACTAGCGATCCTTCTTCAACTTCAAAAAGTGAATCAATATATGTTGGTTTTATAATACTTGTATCAGCACCCGTGTAAAAAATAACAGTATATAAATCATTGTATGCTTTTTGATCTTGACAACCAACCATCCCTGTTAATAAAAACAAACTGATCATGAGAAGTACAATCTTTTTAATGTTCATTTTCATCACCCAATGCCTTTCTCATGTCTTCTAATTCTGCTTGATTTGCATAAATGAAATGGCCAGGCTTAATTTCAACAAATTCTGGTTTATCCTCTGAATAATTATGAATGCTAGGTGAATAAGGAATTCGTTTGCGTTCCTTTTCAAAATCCGGATCAGGTTGGGGTATTGCTGACAAAAGTGACTTTGTATAGCCATGCAATGGGTTTTTAAACAATTCTTCAGATGTCGCCATTTCGACAATTTTCCCAAAATACATCACAGCAATTTGGTCACAAAAATATTTAACAACTGATAAATCATGTGCGATAAATAAGATGGTCAAATCAAGTTTTTCTTTCAATTCTGAAAGTAAATTGATGACCTGCGCTTTAATCGATACATCTAACGCAGAAATGGGTTCATCAGCAACAATAATTGACGGATTCATGATGAGAGCTCGTGCGATGCCGATACGTTGCCTTTGACCACCAGAAAACTCATGTGGATATCTGGAAATATATTCGGGAGCAAGTCCCACTAGTTCCAAAACTCTTACAACTTCGGCTTTTATCCGTTCGTTAATTTCCGATTTGGTTGCTTTAACTTCAACCGTTTTTTCCTCGCCAGTTTTTTTATCTTTCAATATCTTTGTCACTTTGAGATTATTATATACCTTATTGATGACCAATCCCTCAGATACGATTTCCTGAACCGTCATACGTGGATTGAGACTTGAAATTGGGTCTTGGAAAATCATTTGCATTTTACGTGTATGTGTCAATGCTTGTTTCGACCAGTGGTCTTTATTAGATTGACGAACAAGATGCTTAAATTTAGATATCAATAAAAGATGCTCTGATTTCAATGTTTCCAATGCTTTCATGTCAACTTGATTCGAAGCATTAATCTTAGATTTGTCAACTTTTAGTTGCTTTTTAATTTCTACGATTTTTTTATGTGCTCCTTTAATATCAGTTTTTAATTTTGCTTTTGCTATTTTGAGATTGGACTTGACAGCTTCGTAATCTGGCACGGCAAAAGATGATAACTTGGATTTGTGTTCCTCAATCAAGTTAACCTTTTCTTTTTCAAAGTTTTGTTTTAAAATGTTTATCTGCTTTTTATAATTTGCTTTTGAAAGCAAGTGCTCGCTTCTATCTACGATGCGTTCATCAAATTCATCATGTGTTTTTTGAACGCGTGCAAGGTAAGCTTCTTCAGCTTCCTTTAAGTGTTTGTCTCTTGCTTCTTTAGACAAAGCTGCACTATTCTTAATACCATCAACCTTTTTATAGTAGGTCTCTTTAATCGCTCCTAAAATCCCATTTCTTTCGATAAGTAATTCATTTTTAGTTTGATTTAACAAGCGATCACTATGGACAGTAAAATCAAATTTTAAGCGTTCTAGATTGATTTTAAACGCACCATTTTCATTGAATACCGCATGATCATATGCATCAACATTTTTGCGAATTTGTTTAACATTAAGCAAATATTCTTGTTCTAAAATTTGAATTTCTTGTTTGACTTTATCTATTTTTTTATTTGCTTCTTGCGTGAGTTTATATGCCTCATATTTGAATGCATTCAATTTCAATAATTCAATTTTATACTTGTTTTTTTCTAATCTGATTTTTTCTTTATATGTATCCGCTCCAGATCCAATATACTCACCATCAAGTAAAACATTTCCGCTGGTTGGGCGATATAATCTAATCAATGTTCTTCCAGTTGTGGTTTTTCCACAACCCGATTCGCCTACGAGTCCAAAAACTTCTTTTTTATAAATATCAAAACTAATGTCATCAACAGCCTTTATGATCAATTTATGCTTGCCAACACCTGTTTTAAAATACTGTTTTAGATTGGATACTTCAAGTACTTTTTGTGTGTAATCAGCTGACCTTTTCATTTTTTCTTACCTCGATTCTTGCGCACAGACAAAACAGCCTCGGGTATTTTAACCTTTGGTGCATCCGGATGCAATAACCATGTTGCCGCTTTATGGGTTTCTGAAACGTCAAACATTGGGGGTTCTTCCTCAAGATCGATCTGCATTGCAAATTTATTTCTTGGTGCAAATGCATCACCTTTTGGTGAATAGATCATATTGGGTGGTGTGCCACCAATCGCATCTAAAGTATCTGCAGTTGCTAAACTCGGCATAGAAGACAATAATGCCCATGTATATGGATGTCTCGGGTCATAAAAGACGTCATCCGCAGTGCCAATTTCAACAATTTTACCTGCATACATGACCGCTATTCGATCCGCAACATTTGCAACGACACCTAAATCATGTGTAATAAAGATAATAGAAAGCTTTCTTTCTTTCTTTAATTGGTTAATCAAATCAAGAATTTGTGCTTGAATTGTAACATCAAGGGCAGTCGTAGGTTCATCACAGATTAAAATCTCCGCGTTATTTGCTAATGCGATTGCAATGACAATGCGTTGTCTCATCCCGCCTGAAAACTGAAACGGATATTGGTAATATCTCTTTTCAGGCTCTTGAATGCCTACTTCAGTCATCAATTCAATTGCTCTTTCCTTAGCCATCTTTTTTGGCATTTTCATTTTGAAAACTAAAGTTTCAGTAATTTGTTTACCCACTTTAACGATTGGATTTAATGAGCTCATGGGATCTTGGAAAATCATTGAAATTTTAGATCCTCTAATCTCATGAAATAATTCTTCAGGAATTTGTAATAAATCTCTATTTGCATAATTTATCGTGCCATCTTCGACAATGGCATTACCGGCCAATAAACCCATGATTGCACGTGATGTCACACTTTTACCAGAGCCTGATTCACCAACAATTGCTAAAGTTTCTCCTTTGTACAAATCAAATGATACCCCGCGAATCGCATGTACAATACCATATTGTGTTTTAAATGAGATATTTAAATTATCAACAGCTAAAATTCTTTCTCGTTTATTCATCATTATTCAACACCTCGCAAACTTGGATTAAACGCATCTCGCAATCCATTGCCAAATAAGTTAAATGCAATCATCAATATTGCAATATAGAGCGCAGGAAAAACCAAAAGATGTGGATAATTAGCCATTACGCCTTGTCCAATTTCTAGAAGTTTCCCAACACTTGTTGTTTCTTGATAATCAATGATTTGCAAATATGAATAACTTGCTTCTACAAACACGAAACTCGGTATAGCTAATGCAAAACTTGTTACCATATATCCAATGGCGTTTGGAAAAATATGTTTAAACATGATTCTAACATCTTTTGCCCCAAGTGTTCTTGCTGCCAAAATATATTCTCTATGTTTAAATCGATAAAATTGCATTCGCGACATTGAATAGGTTCCCAGCCAACCTGTGGCAGTAAATGCAATCACAACCACCCATAATTCGGTACCAAATCTAATAATCAGTAGTGTTAACACCGCCATAAATGGAATACCGGCCAAAATATCAACAAAACGGTCAAACAACAAATCAAAAGTGCCACCATAATAGCCGGAAATAGAGCCGATTGTCAAACCAACTATGGCGTTAATCAAAACAATTGAAATCGCCATAATAATTGAAATTCTTGCACCAACCCACAATAATGTAAACAAATCTTTTCCATCAGCATCAGAACCAAACCAAAAATATGTGTCTTCGGGGTTTTGATCCAGTGCATATTTAAAGAAATCTACACGTACAGTATACGTGTTCCCATCTGGAGTCACTGAAAGAATATCGATAATGATATTCCGTGCTAGAGCATCTTCGAATTCAGTCTTTGACATTAACTTTTTAACACTATCAGATGAGTTATTTGTGTCCAAATAACTTGAAATATAATTTGCATAGCGATATGCATCAACTTTTACTGTTAAATTGTATACACCATCATATTCAAAATCATTTGCCAGATCTTCATCTAATAATACATCTGGCATACCAGAAATGATAATGCCTTCACCATATTCGGATTTTGCCATGGTAATCAAGAAATTTTTACCGGCAGAAACTTTTCTAGTGCCATCAAATATACCCAAATTTTCTAATCCCGGAATTTTGGGTGGCAAATTTCCCACTTTTCTAGCATCAGCTAGATTTGCAGGCGGTGAATAGACTTTCATCAATGGTCCAAAAAAAACGAAAAAGAATATTATACAAATAATGATAAATGCCGCCACAGATGCTTTATTTCTCTTGAATCTATTCCAAGCGTCTTGATAATAACCAATTTCTCTCGTTTCAAGTGCAACATCAGAGATTACTGTATCTTCTGACTTAATAAGGACAAGTTTACTTTTGTCAATTTCAGGTATATTCATGCTAATTTTCCACTCCCCACTCTCATTCTCGGGTCAAGTATGGTATAACTCAAATCAGCTAAAATACCAGCAAATAACGCGATGAATTCATAAAACACGAGATTCAATAACAATAATGGATAATCTCGATTTCTAAACGCATAGAGATAAATCGGCCCAACACCATCAACACGGAATATAGTTTCAAGAATGATTGAACCAGAAATCAAACCAAGAAAACCAATAAAAATGCTTGGTGCAAACGGTACAAGTGCATTTTTCAATGCATGTCTAAACGTCGCTTGTCGTTTGCTTAACCCTTTAGAACGAGCCAATAACATATAATCTTGTGTCAATTGTTCGGTCAATTCTGCACGAATGCTTCTTGCCCATCCAGGAACACCGCCTAGAATCATGATGATTGAAGGCAAAATATAGGTAGAAATGCTTAACCAAAAATTAGCATCAAATTCTGAACCAGTAGCAACGAACGGAGGCGTTCGAACCCAGTGCAATTGCCAGCCAAAAATAAGTTGCGATAAAACCGCTGTCACAAAGGTTGGCACAGAAATAAATATCATAATACCGACAGAAATAATATTGTCAGTAAGTTCATTCTTATGGAGCGCTGCAATGATACCAAGATATATACCAAGTGGTACAGTAATCAAGTATGGAACTAATTGGAACATGACAGTCGTTGGAATTTTACTGAACAAAATAATGCTGACATCCATACGCCTCGTTTGCGAATATCCAAACGAACCAGTTTTTAAAATGTTGCCTACCCAAATGAAAAATTGAATAACAACGGGTTTATCGCGTCCTTCAGCATAATATTGTATCCAGTAGTTAGCATCGTCACCAGAGATAGGTGGTCGATGAAAATCAGGTAATAAATGGATGATGACAAAGAAAAGGAAGACTACAATCACAAATGTGACCAGCATCAATCCTAGTCTTTTTAAGAAATATCTAAACATATGAAATCCTCTCAAAAAGCATGGCTTTGTTTGTTAAATATTATATCAAAAAAAAGGAAATTTTCCCATAAAAACCAAAAATTTAACATACAATCATATACTAATCGTTGTGTAAACAAAAAAGATAACAAAAGAATGAAGAGGCGGTATCGCTACCGCCTTTTCAATATTTTAATTTTAAATCAAATTTAATGCCATAAACTACTGGAAATCTGGGTCAGTATTTAAATACCAATATCTAGCAGAACCATATTCCATAATGTTATGGTAAGCTGGCCACACATTGACAACATTTGGTGCATAAACAATGGCTGATGCTGAACTTGCAAGTGGTACAAGTGGTACATATTCTAAGATAATAGCATCAAAAGCTCTTGTTACAGTGTTTCTATCAGAAACATCGCCATCATATTGTGGAGCAAGACCTGCCCACATATAGATACATGCTAAGCCATATTCATATAATAATTGTAGATCACCCACATAATAGCCGCCATTTTCATCAAGTACATTATAAAGGTCAATCAATAAACCTTCATCTGTTGTTTCATCCCAAGACCCTTCTGAGTCCTGCAAGAATTGATAGGTTGCACGAAGGTCTAGTTTATTTTCTGCTGTAATGACAAATGCTTCAGCTGGAATACCCAATTCATCAGGTGTGTTGAATCCGTAGAATGGGCGACCATATGTTTCAACTGCATAAAGCCCAATAATAGGTAACATAACGCTTGTGTTTGTTGGTTCTCCTGTACCTACTGATGACAAAATGATATCAAATTCATTCCCGTCAACTTTAGTATCATAAACGCCTTGTGTGTATGCTTCCTTTGTAAATGTAATCTTATCCGAGCCAAATAAATTCGTGAAGTGATTAATAATATATGTATCAATGCGCGCTTGTTCATCGCCTTCTGATGTTATATATCTAATTGGAATCGGACCTGTTTGTTCAAGTTCTGTCACCCAAACATCATCGTATATTTGATTAAACAAAGCGGCTGCTTTAACCGGATCATAACCGTATGTAGAGACATCAATATTGAGATCCGCCAACATAGCTAAATATTCAGGTGTATTAATATACCAAGATGGATCGTTGTCATACTGAACAGCATTGTGTGCGGTAACCATAAATGATGGTACATTTGGTGCATATACTGAAGTGGTATATTCTGTTCTATTAAACCCGAAGAAGAATGCTTGTCTAAATGCAGTTTCTTGAATCACTGACTGTACCGACGCGTTTGCTCCTTCATATGGAACAGCATTAAATAGTAAGTAATTTGGGTATCCATTATAATAATCTTTTCTAGATGGATCTTCAGCATATTCAGCGTAGAAAGTTTGTGAAAGACCCAATGATGATAATAAACCATCATCAAATGCTTCTTTACGAGCTAACACTGATGGATAGAAATCAAATGAAATTGATTTATGGTTGAAGAATCTTTGCATGTAAGCATTATAGTTCTTATTGAGAACAATCTTTTGAAGTGAATCCCATGATTTCAATACATAAGCACCATAACTTACCGGTAGTGTGATTGGTGTTCCATATGTAGAGTTAATGCCTTCTGCATTTAAACTTGCTTCATAAACTGTTGGATTAACCAATGTGAAGTTTGCATTAGAGATTGCAGCTGAATGAAGAATTGGTACTTCATACGTGATTTCGAATGTATAATCATCAATCACTTTAAATCCAACATCTTCTTGTGAGACTGCAGGCCATGTTTCACCTTTTTCACCAGCATAGTAAGCATTACCAGCAACATCAGCTCTTAAATCTAAATCAACCAACCAGTGAGTCGCGGCAGGAAAACCAAAAATTTGAGCTGCATCATCAACAAGGGGAACATTTTCATCACCAATACTATAACCAAATGATGTCAATTGTGCTTCACTAACATAAATTGAAGATGGAAGACCAAAAACATCGGCAAGTGACCAACCAACATAACCTTCATAAGCTGGTGCAGGATTTGGCCCAACATATGCGGAAATTTCCGCATAACCATAGTCACCGGCTAATGAACCTTCAGAAGTTTCACCTAAACCAATTTCTGTACCTTGTAAGAAATATGCTCTAGCATTAACAACTTTCATGCCTGAAGATCTATTTGCAGATGGATAATATGAAGATGCGCGGTAGTTATTTTGAGCCCCATCAATATATTGGAAATATGTGTACATATAATCATCTGCAGTTACAGGAGTACCGTCTTCCCAATAAATATCTTCACGCAGTGTATAACGATATGTCGTTGCACTTATTTGTCTGGAAACAGCTTCACTGTATTCACCATATTGGTCCGTACCATCAGCGCCATCCCATGAACCACCTACAGCGATAGGCCATTGAGCGGCACCATATAAGACATTTTTTCTAAGCAGTGAACCAATATTTGATTCATCAATAGCAGAAAAATCACCAGGCTTTGTTGCTAGTTGATCTTCAATAGCTTGTTCCCAGTCGACATCTGTACCATATAATGGCGTAGATAGATAATCCATTAATGTAGCTTCATGTGAATAGTGATATGTCAGTGGGTTTAGTACAGGATCAGTATCGAGTTCAGCGAATGCATTACGGTAAGTTTCATCAGCTGACCAAGTAATGTCAGACGAATCTACTGGTGCCCAATATGCATAGAGTGTCGTTGTTTCATCTAATGATACTGGAAACTGAACTGCTGCTGTTTCTAACCAAGTTAGACCGGGTTTACCATAGAACCAACCTTCAAATGTGAATCCCTCTCTTGTTGGTTCAGTCGGTTCAGAAACTGGACTGCCACCAGCAGAAAGAACTTGAGGTATGATTGCCATATCTGTTGTCTTCGTATCAAAACTGACAACTTCATCTGTCGTCCAACTAGCATATAATTTAAGATTGCTATTTACTTCATCTGTAAAATCAAAGAAATTAGCAGGATTAGGATCTTTACTTGTATACCAGCCGATAAAATTGTAAGACGCTCTTGTAGGATCATCTGGTACAGAAACTTTTTCGCCGATAGGAACGACGACAGATGGTACTGCAGAACCGCCTTGTGAATCAAAGGTTACAGTAGCTTCACTAGATACGCAGGCAACTAGTAAAACAGCGACTAAAGCAACCATTCCGATTGAAAGCAATTTTTTTAACATAGTACTTATCTCTCCTTTGGATATTTTTAATAATTATATCACGAATGACATTATATGTTTTGATCGAACAAGATTGAAAACGTTTACATTTAGGAGTTTTTATGTATTTAGAGTAAAATTTTATAAAAAAGAAAAAGCACGATATGTTTAAAAATCGTGCAAACAAGCCGAAATGTCACGTCTTTTTAAGAAATCATCAATAATTAAAATTGATTAGTTGATAAATTAGACATCCAGGAATAAATTGTCTCACATCAAATCCAGTATGATCAATGAATTTGTCTATCCTTTGAATCAGTGTATTGCGATGAATAAACAATTGTTTTGCTGCATAACTCATATTTTGGTTCGATTCCAAATAAACACGCACAGTGTTCAGCATGCGTTGATCGTTTGCATACGCTTTTAAAAAACAAGCACGATAGGATGGATTAATATTTCTAATAAGTAAGGAAAGCACCATTTGTTCATTTAAATAAACGCGTTTTGTAATAGCAATCTCTGCTAACATGTTCATGATATACGTTAAATTTTTGTCGCGTTCTTTGATGGTATGAAATCGATAAGATTCAAACAATCTAAAATCGGTTAGCGTATCAGATGATAAGTTGATAATGATATCTTGAAAAGAAAAATCTAATTCACCCTGATAAAAAATAATCATTTGCTTTTCTGCTGTTTCGACTTCATCGATACGCAGTACATCATTAAAAACCGACATCAGTGTCGATGCAATGCTTGCTATTGGTGTCATGCTTTCAATAATGAGATAACGAAACATATCATCAGTCCTTTATCATAGTATAGCACTATACGGGATTCTTGTCAGCCCAGTAATGTTGCGATATCCTTATATGTTACAAGTCTGCCATCGTCTATGGATACCAAAATGCCGAGAAGATTTTGATTGACATCAAAAATGCCGCCGCCTAACGCGCCGTAATCCAATGCGATATTAGTCAAAAAACCATAGCCACTATCTAAATGTTGAAATCTTCCAAGCGTCGTTTGATATCTAATTGTATTTAAATTTGAAAGCATGACAACTTGTTCATCTGTAAATGGCATCACAGTTGCCAGACTAGCTACAAAGAGACTTTTAGTCGGTTTAGAAAATCGTATCGTAGCGATACCTAAAGCCTCATCAATGGCGACGACTTGACCTAGACCAATCACACCAAAAATATCTTCTACAAATATAGTGACACGAAATGCCGTACTACTCAACACATAGCTACTAGTCACTGCTGTATAACTTGTCTCGTCTTCATCTATAATGATGCCAAACGATTCATACGTTGACACAATTTGGCCAAATTGACGATATTCTACACTGATATGGACACCGGCATGAGACGTGCCATATGCGAAGGTGTTCATATAATCAAAAAATTGTTTTTCATTTGTAAATTCATTGCGGCGATAATCATCATATTGTGTTTGTAGAGCCAACATTTCTGGATCGATATCACGTTGACAACCAACGAGTAAAAAACTGATAATGATGATGCATACAATCACCATTTTTCTCATGAAGGGTCACCTACTTCTAACGCCTGTTGATCAAGAAATGCCTGAACCGATTCTATCGGAATCGCATAAGCATATTGTGTCTCATGACTTTGATTGCTAAAATTACCAGCAAAAATAATGCCAATCATTTGAAAATCTGTGTTTATCACAAGACTACCACTGCTACCAGCCTGTACCGGTGCATCAAGTTTTAAAACCGGAATTGTCACTGACCCCACCGACTGTTCATCCAAATCAATGGTTGTCATACCCAAATAATAACCAATTGTCATCGCGTTAACCTGGCGATCAGGATGCCCTAAGACGACCACATTTATTTTATGATCAGGATTTTTATTTGCAAACACAATCTCAGGATAAACCGTCAATCCTTTAGTAAACTTAATCATTGCTAAATCATAATCATCATCAGCGACCACTAAAGTAGCTTGGTAAGATGTACCGTTTATATCAATAGCAGAAATGCTATGCTGATAATCAATCAGGTGCTCACCACCAATCACATGACTGTTTGTCAACACATAATAGTGGGTATCATCACTCGCGATAACCACACCTGATCCCGATGCGTAAAAATCAAGCGTGCTAATGACGCAATTAATCATGAATGATGTCTTAATCCAGGTAGTCGTCATTTCATTATAGATGGTCATCAACGCTTGATAGTCATCTAAACTGCTTGATACATAAGATTCGTAAGTCTCATAAATCTCTTCATAAGTCTTTGCTCTGCAGCTATATAATGATAAACTGCTGAGCATTACCAAAAAGATTATCATGAATTTTTTCATAGCATCACCTAAAAAATAATGAAGAGCCTATAACCATTAGGCTCTCCTTTATTTTACCATAATGTGATTTGATTTAATTAACCAATTGAGCCTTCCATTTCCAATTTAATTAGCTGATTGAGTTCAATCGCATATTCCATTGGCAATTCCTTCGCAAATGGTTCAATGAATCCCATAACAATCATTTCTGTCGCTTCTTCTTCAGCCAGTCCGCGACTCATCAAATAAAACAACTGTTCTTCTGATATTTTTGATACGGTTGCTTCATGTTCCAAAAAGACATCTGCGTTTTTCACCAAATTTGTCGGTATGGTATCGCTGAATGAATAATCATCTAAAATAATCGTATCACATTCAACATGCGCTTTCGCTCCTTTTGCCTTTTTGCCAAAATCAACCTTACCGCGATAGTTAACTGAGCCACCACCCCGTGAAATTGATTTGGAGATGATAGTTGATGTCGTATTTGGTGCAACATGAATCATTTTAGCACCTGTATCCTGAATCTGACCCGCACCTGCAAAAGCGATAGAAATAGTCGTTCCTTTTGCCCGCTCACCAAGTAATATGCAAGATGGGTATTTCATATTGACATTAGATCCGATGTTGCCATCAATCCATTCCATATGACCGTTTTCATAAACAAATGAACGTTTAGTAACCAAATTGATGACGTTATTCGACCAGTTTTGAATGGTCGTATAACGACAGGTGGCATCCTTCTTGACGATGATTTCAACGATTGCAGCATGTAAACTATCTTTTGAATAAACAGGTGCTGTGCAACCTTCGACATAGTTGACCGATGCCCCTTCATCTACAATAATTAATGTTCTTTCAAATTGACCCATTTGATCAGAGTTGATTCGAAAATAGGATTGTAGTGGTTTTGTTACTTTGACCCCTTTGGGCACATAAATGAATGATCCACCACTCCATACAGCACCATTTAATGCGGCATATTTATTATCACCCATTGGGATAACCGTACCAAAATATTCCTTAAATAAATCAGGATAATCGCGAAGTGCAGTATCGGTGTCCACATAGATGACACCTAATGCTTCTAATTCCTTCATCGTGTTGTGATAAACGACTTCACTTTCAAATTGTGTGGATACACCAGCTAAAAAATTACGTTCAGCTTCGGGGATCCCCAATTTCTCAAATGTATCCCTAATATTTTCGGGTACTTCATCCCAACTTGATTCTGCGCGTTCACTTGCTCTTAAAAAATAAGTGAACTCGTCAAAATTAATAAATGAAAGATCTGGTCCCCATGTTGGGTTTTTCTTTTCCAAAAATTTATGATAACTCTTTAAACGGTAATCAAGCATCCATTTTGGTTCTTTTTTATGGTTGCTGATGGCACGTATAATATCTTCATTCAATCCTTTACCTGTATCAATAATCGCCTTGCTGTCCGTTTTAAATCCGAACTTATAATCACCTACAATGGCGTCAATCTTTTTCTTGTTTTCATCCATCATGTTTCTTTGTTCCTCCTTTTGTTTCAAGTCCTTTTTCAGCTGCTTTCCATGCTAATGTTGCACATTTGATGCGTGCTGGAAATTGTGAAACGCCTTGATATACGACGGGTTCTCCGGTTAAAATCTGATCATTAAATGAATACCCTTTAATCATTTCATAAAACTCGTGAATAATTGCTAAAGCGTCATCAACTGTCTTGTTTTTAATGGTATCCGACATCACGCTTGCTGACGAGCAGCATATCGAACAACCATGTCCCTGATGTTTTACATCGATGATTCTATTGTTTTCTATTTTAAGTTGAATCGTGAGTTCGTCACCACAACTTGGATTATTCAGATGAATCGTCAAGTATGAAGCATCATCAACCAACCCCTTGTTTCTAGGATTTTTGTAATGATCCATGATGATTTGACGATAGAGTTGATCGATTTTCATAACTTCACTTCCTATAGTGCACTAAAGAAATTTTTTGCTTTTCTCACAGCTTCAACAAATTGGTCACAATCTTTCTCATCGTTATAAATATGAAATGATGCTCTTAATGTTGATTGTAATCCCATTGCTTGATGTATCAAATAAGCACAATGCTTCCCTGCTCTAATATCGATATCATATTCATCCAGGAATGTAGCGATATCATGCGGATGAACACCTTCGACATTGAATGTGAGAATGCCGGTTTTAGCTGTTTTATTATAGATGGTCACGCCAGGAATTAGATCTAATTTCTCCTGTGCGTACTTTTTCAAATTCAACGTATGTTCATGCATGTTATCTGCACCAATACTTTTTATATAACGAGCAGCCGCACCTAAGCCGATGGCACCAGCAATAACTGGCGTTCCCGCTTCCAGACGCATGGGCGCTTCTTTGAGTATAATCTGATCTTTTGTGACATCATCAATCATCTCACCACCATATTCACATGGTTCGAGTTTGTTGAGAAGTTCTTCTTTACCATAGAGAACACCAATACCAGTCGGCCCAAACATCTTATGACCAGAAAATCCCATGTATTCACAATCCATCTTTTTCACATCAACTGGCATATGCGGTACAGCTTGTGCGGCGTCAACCACGACCATCGCACCTTTTTCATGCGCAAGTTTGATAATCTCTTCGATGGGTGTGATATAACCAAATACATTAGATACATAGGTTAACGCAACCACTTTCGTGTGATCAGTCAACACTTTTTTGAATCCTTCAACAGTGATTCTACCTTCTTCTGAGAGCGGTACATATTTCAGTGTAGCACCAGATTTCTTTGTAGCAATCACCCATGGTAAGACCGATGAATGGTGTTCCAACTCAGAGGTGATAACCTCATCACCGGGTTTTAATGTTTCGCGATACATGTGAGCAATCATGTTGAGAGCACTTGTTGTCCCTCTAGTGAAGACCACTTCATTTCGATGAGCATTAATCAATTGGGCTACGTCATCACGAGACTTTTCATATAGTTCTGTAGCATCGTGACTCAATTGATAGGTGCCACGATGGACGTTGGCACCTAAATGTGTATAGTAATGATTAACAGCATCAATCGCCACATTCACTTTTAAACTGGATGCTGCAGAATCCAAATAAACAAGTTTGGGAAGATACTTCAACGTTGGAAAATCTTTTCTTACTTTTTTAACATCAATCATATTCTTGAATTAACAAGGCTTATAAATCTTTCCTTTAACGGTTCATCTTCGATTTCGTCTACAATAGGTTTAAGAAACCCGTTGATGATCAATTTTTCTGACTGCAGCCTTGTGAGTCCACGACTTTGTAAGTAATAGAGTTGTTCTTCTTCAATCTTACCAATGGTTGCCCCGTGACCCGCTTGTACGTCATATTCATCAATCAACAAAATCGGATTGACTTCAACAGTTGCTGTATCAGATGTAATAATACCTTTTAAGGTTTGGAAAGCGTTCGCTTGTTTCATACCTTTCTCAATTTTTTCGACACCGTTCAATATTATTTTACCATGTTTGTTGGCAATTCCAATGTTCGTCATATGACCAATGGTGTAGGGTGCCTTATGAATGATTAAGACATCTAAATTTTGCTTGTTCTCATCTGATGATACAGCAATCGCACGCATTTTGACTTCAGCGCCTTGACCCACAAGATCAACGTGCATCTTGGCATCAATCACGTTTGAGACAAAGCCACCAACTAAATCAAGATAGGCATCGCGATTAACTGTGAAATAATGTTCTACTAACGCTTCCTCGCTTGCCAGTTCACTAACCAATAGATATTTGACATGCGCATTTTGTTCAACAATTAATGATATATTGTAATCCTGTTTGACGACTTGCTCACTCATTACTTCTAAAATAATCTTTATCGTGGTACTTTTACCAACAATCATTTTCAAAGATTCATGATTATCATCAGCGATGACCACTTTTATAGGGTCGTCATAGACTTGATTTGCGGGTATATCAAGCACTTGATTTGCAAAGTGAAAACCTTCAGGAAGTTTTGACTTAATCTGATGATCTTTAACAACAATCGTTATCATGATGATTCGCTCTCATCAAAGTCGATACCAAGTTCTGATTTAATCCATTCATAACCGTTGGCATCAATTTTTTTAATGAGTTCATCGCCACCGCTCAAAACAATTTTACCATCAATCATAATATGTACGTTTGTCGGCTTAATATGATCTAGAATACGTTGATAGTGAGTAATCAAGATACATCCGAAATCGGGATTAATCATATCCGAAACGTTTTGTCCGACAATCTTTAAAGCATCCACATCTAAACCAGAGTCGATTTCATCAAGAATGGCAAATTTAGGCTTCAGCACTTTCAATTGTAAAATCTCATTGCGCTTACGTTCACCACCCGAAAATCCTTCATTTAAATAACGATGTGCCAAATCGGGACGCATTTTTAATTCTTCAACTTTTTTTTCATAATCCAGTGCGAACTGAAATAGCCCAATATCTTTACCGGAGGTCGCTTTGACGGCTGTACGCATGAAATCACTATTTGTGACACCAGGCACTTCAGCAGGATATTGCATGGCTAAGAAAAGACCAGCACGCGCTCTTTCATCAACTGCCATTTCTAAAAGGTTTACACCGTCGAGTTCGGCTTTTCCAGCGGTTACTTCATATTTTGGATGGCCCATCAAAGCGCTAGCAAGCGTTGATTTACCAGTTCCATTAGGTCCCATAATCGCGTGTACTTCACCCGAATTGACCGTTAGGTTCACGCCTTTTAATATTTCTTTACCTTCAATTTCAACATGAAGGTTTTCAATAGTCAATTTTGCCATAGATCCTCCTTGATTTTTCAATACCTATTATATAATATTAGGTATTATAATGCTAATGAAACACTAACAACGTCTAGATTATTAAGGGAAACGTTTTCAATGAAAAAATCATGTAAACTTTCACAATCTTTCATGAATATATAATATAATACACTTGTAATTGCGAAACTTTTTCTTCATCGCATTACACCTTTTATGTATTTTTCTCCCAAATAGCGCATACCTAGCGCAAGTGCGTCTAAACGCCATCCTAGACAAACTTAAATAGGTAACTCCCTTTAAATGATCTCGCAAGAGATCTTTTTTTTGTCCATGATAAAAAAGCGAATAATGAATAGCTTATCCGCTTCATGTTTGCCATTTTAATTATGAGCCATATAAGATGGCTGTTAATATGGCAGTATCAAACAAGTCTTCAGTAGCAATTGCAAAATCAGGCGTAATACCAAATTCATTCGCGACGAAGACATATGGATCAAGTTCAGTTCCCTCACCTGTGAAATAACCATTTATCGAATTAGAACTCATGGTGAAAGCCGTACCGTTAGGTAACAAAATAGGGGTAATAGATGATGCTCCGCCACCGGATTGCACGCCAATGATTGGTCCTAAATTGTTTTCCATAAAAATGGTTGCCATTTCATTCGCTGCACTGAACGTAACCTTTGAAATTAATAAGGACCAATTAAGATGGCTATAATCTGGTAATCCTTCAGTTGTCACATATGTTCTCGAAGCACTGTCTGTCGCACGATTATAACTCGTTGTGCTAAAAGACTGATCGGTAATCAAACCCACAACACGATAAAGTGCACCGATGTTACCACCGGTATTCCATGTTAAATCCAATATGATATTTATCAAACCTGGTTGTTCGGCAACCATCTTTTCTACCATAATTTCCATATAAACAGCACTATCTGCATAGACCGTTCCGAATACATCAGGAACCAGCATCCATGGATCATCATAAATTTCCGGTACTTCATCTGCAACTGCCACATAAAAGATGTTTAGTTCTTCATCATAGTTTACTTGTACCATATAGGTGAAATCCCCCACGGTTTTGCGATAATAACCATTCGCTTTTAGCGGATCAGATGATGTACCCGTAACTAATGTGTATCCTAAAGCCAAAAGTGCACTCCGATAAGTGTCAACATAACTTGAATCAATTTCTTTAGCAAGTACTTCTAACAACCTATTATCCTCGTTACTCCAATTGTAGAAAAAGAACTTTGATCCACCTTCAATATCAGGAAGTATGGCTGATACAACTTCAGTTTTCAAAATCTCAGCAGCTATACTGTTATCATAAAATGAACTTTCCTTAATATCTGATGTATTGAAATCATCAAGCGATAGCATCGCTGTCTGATCATCTAAGAACCAATAATGCGGTCTTAAATCTGAATTGGCAGCCCAACTATTTGTTGGTTGAATCCCCCATTTCGCACTGATAGCATCATCAACAGCCCATAAGCCATCGACATAAAACGATTGAAATCTTGGTCCATAATCACTTAAATAGTTACTCGTGGTTACCTCATAATCCAGAGGATTGAAATAAGATGGGTACCCATAATTTGTATGCAGGTCATCCATATCATCAATGATGATATCATTGATGGTTTGATCGACTAAACGCGCGTTTGTAGAAACGAGATCCATAACATAATCATGAAGCAAATCATCATATGTATCGATTCCCCTCAAATCCTTAAGCCCATAGAAATAATCTAAATCAAATGCTAACATACTAAATGTGTGAACAGCGAGATCAGCGGGAATGCTTCGATTGTTCATGGAACTTGTTTTAATGACTTCATAAGTATCTGAATCTGCACCTGGTAAAGCATAAATGCCATATAAATGGTCGTAATTGTAATAAACATTAAAATAACTGGATCCGGCAAATAACTGATTAACCACATAATAAGGCGCGACTACATCCCCATCAACCGTTGTGATATCCATGTTGTAGGCGGATAAGTCATAAACGACATTTTTATCTTCTTCAAAATAATTGTCGACATGATCCGCATCATAGATGATATGTCTACCATAATTTGTTTCTGTCGACGTGATATACGCCCAATAGAACCCTGGATCATTTGTTGAAATGGTATTCAAATCCGCATTGATTGTACAATACAAATCATAGATTTCATCATATTCGGTATCATAATACTGATAATAAATTTCTAATGTGTTGACGCCTTCTGTAAATTGTAATGTGTAGGATTCATCAATAAATCCAGTGTCAAGCAATGCAAAAAAGTCACTAACCTTTACGTAAGGTACATACCCATCCTCTTCAAAGTACAATGTTAATTGTTGGTCAGGTAAATCATATTCTGACGTTAAACTAGTGTAGTCAACTGCTCTAGACGTCGAAATTTCTACTTCAACAAGTTTTGTAAGTAATACTTCAAATGATGCTGTAACAGCTAATCCATCTAGAGAAAAAATACCTGTTATATATTCAACTCGATTCACATCATTGGCATTAAGTGGTAATATGATCCCATTGTTCATGATATAATCCGAAGATATTATCCAATAAATAGAACTGTTATTTACAGCACCATTTTGTGGCAAATTCAATTGATATTTACTTGCGTACATGTCTTCCTGATATGCTGCAATATCGGCAGCAATCAACGGTTCTGGATCGACTGACCATTTTGCGTAAACCGTGAAATCAGATAAAATGACAATATCACTCGTATATAACGTTTCATAGTTTTCATCTAAATACCAACCAACAAATATATAGCCTTCCATGAAAGGCACCTCCGTGGGTTCATAAAATTCGCCTTTGGTAATCCTTACTGAATCGATTTGACTCCCACCCATTGAATTAAAACTTATTTTATATTCGGGCGTGAGCTCACAAGCCGACATCGATAGCGTCATGATGATGACTATCATCATGTATAAAATCATACGAATGTTTCTCTTCATCAATATTTTATCCTTTCATCCAAAAAGATTTGCATCACTTTTGAATTTTATCATTGTTTTTTTAAGTCGTATTTATTCAATTTTAACGATATGGTGCTCTGATGTCAATGCTAAAAAGAAAGTCGTATGCATGATACGACCCTTTATGGTGTTAATAAATTGATGAGCACTTGATTGCCCGTGGGATCAATCGTTAAATCATTGGTATCTCCCAAGTAAATCACACTGCTCAAGTTTGTGTTTAGAAATGCATTCGCTTCAATGGTTGTGACTGATGCAGGAATGACAATTGATGTAATGCCGCTCATTTCAAACGCAGATTCATCGATGGTTAAGACCCCATCGGGAACGGTGAATGATGATAGACTTGATGTACCATAAAAACTACGAATACCAATATCGCTAAGCGTAGCAGGTAAAAGAATGGTTACGAGGTGCGATGCACGGTAAAAAGTTACATTATGTATCCTTGTGATATCGAAAATCTCAATCGTTTCAAGCGATTCAGGTATCAGCGTGTTATGTAAATAAGTCCGGCTACCAAACAAATAAACAAGGACATCAGTGCTTGAACTGAGATCATCGGTAACCTCTCTTTCTTCACCGATGAATGGCGTTTTCAAATAGGTTAAACTGTTCGCACCTTCTAAAACACCTAACCCCATAGATTCCAATGAAATTGGTAATGAAATTGATGTTAGACTTTGCGCATTATAAAATGCGTTACGCCCAATGGTTTCCAAGGAACTGTTTTCTTCGAAAATCACCGATTCCAAACGATAGGCATTCGCGAATGCCTCAGCTTTGATTTCTATTACATTGGAACCAATCACCAACGATTTGAGATTATATAAATCTCTGAACTCACCAGATTCAATGATGAGATTATCAACTGTCAATGACTGAATTGAAATCGGTACAAATGCAACTCTGCCATCTGTATGATACAGAATGTTATCTTCGACGTAATAATTTTCATTACCTTCAGCGATGGCTATCGTTTCCAATTGATCGAGAACAGCTGATGAATAAATATACATGTTTTGAATGTTTTTATTTAATGTCAATCGCTCAATCTGATATTCATAAAATGGCAGAAAACGGACACTGACAACTGCCATATTGTTTACCGTTTCTGGGACAATATAATTCACATCATCAGTCTCGACGGTCAACTCGACACCATTTGGTACGATAGTCAATTCATATTGACTGAATTTTGCCCACGAAAATGCAATGACAAATGTAAAAGCGACGACTAAGCCAGTGCGTATATAGTCGGTAATTTTTAAATCAATATTTTTTAAATACTTTGCAATCACATAATAAATGATTAATATATCAACGACAATCAATAATGGTAGATTATATGTGCTGCCGATGAAGATAATACTGGACACTAAATTAAGATACAAAGCTGAGGCAAAATATAATAATTCCATAGCGATAATCAAGGTTTTCATGTATCGCTGTTTTGCCAAAATCATCATGGCTGCGCTGATCATCATTAGACCTGGTACAACCATACGATTGAATATACCAAATGCTTCATTTTTAACTTGATTATTAAATAAAAAATCGCCTAAAAACCCTTGATACATTAATTGAAATACAAAGATCAAAAACAAGAAAATCGCCGCGTATTTATAAAAACCAATTTCAAAACGTGTTTGTTTTGCTTCAAAGTCATAATCCGTGTGTTCATTTAAGAGGACATCACGATCATTTTGACAAACCAAACAATGATTCTGATTCATCAGATTAAGATGTCCACATGTGCAATACCAAAAATCACCTTTTTGTTCAGCGATATACTTAATCGCTGCCAAATCTCCTTGCTTCTTTTTTTTGAGACTTCTCACATAAAGAAAACGTTCAGATCTGAGTGAGAAAATCGATTGCGGGGGTGAAAGTATTGTTTGATGAAAGTCTTTGGTGAAATATTCACGACCATCTCGAGACACACAGCTGATTAACTCAGGCTTGAAATTGATATTTGGGATATCAGAATTCTGTTTTTTAGCAGTAATCACTTCTTCTTTTGTATTGACATTCAATTCAACACGTTTCTTTTGGTATGAAAGTGTGATGGTGTGTATAAATGTTTTAGATACATTATAAAAGTGATATTCTGTTATGTGCTCATCATTTGAAATCTGATATAGAAAAACCGGAAAATTGATATATAATTGATTGAAAGTTGTGACCATATTATTGACCACCTAAAATTATAAATACAACATAGGATAGGAATAAATTGAAAACCCCAGAGATAAAAAGAATTATTTGTGATTTTCGATATGCCTTGTACGCATCTGTTATTTTATAGGGTACAGTTCAAAACAAATGAGGACTTTTTAACTCTTTTATTCTTTTTCTGGCAAGGAATAATCCATTGCCTTGTAACGTTCATACATGCGCCAACGTTTTTGTGCATTCTTCATGTTTTCAGCTAATAATTCAGCAGCATGATCTGGATTAATTTGTGCAAGTTGTGAAAACCGTCCTTCATTTAACAGGAAGTCTTGATACTTATCCCAAACAGGCGTTCTAGAATCGAGTTGGAATGGATTTTTGCCTTCGCTTTCCAGACGTGGATCAAAACGATATGTCGGCCAGTATCCGCATTGTGTTGCGAGTTTAGCTTGCGCAAATGAGTTCGTCAAACCGCCTTTGATATTATGTTCAATGCATGGTGCATAAGCAATGACAATCGATGGTCCATGATAGCTTTCAGCTTCTTTTAATGCTTTAACGACCTGAGCAGGTGAAGCCCCATGTGAGATTTGCGCCACATAAACATGACCATAACTCATAGCTAGTGCGCCTAAGTCCTTCTTCTTTGTGGGCTTACCAGCAGCAGCAAATTTCGCGATTGCGCCAGTTGGTGCGGCTTTGGAAGATTGGCCTCCGGTGTTTGAATAAACTTCGGTATCCAAAACAAGAATATTGACATCCTCGTTATTGGCAATTACGTGATCAAGACCGCCATAACCGATATCATAAGCCCAACCATCACCACCAATAATCCATTGTGATACATTACTAAAGTAGTTTGATAAGCTTAACAATTCTTTCGCAAATGGTTTATTAATCTTTTCAAGTCCAGCGACGAGATCTTTCTTGAGTTTTCTTGTTATTTCAGCACTAGCACGATTGGCAATCCATGATTCTACATTTGCTTTTAAATCTGCAGGCATATCATCTAGATGATTGGCAAAGAGTGTTTGAACTCTATCCCTGATTGTTTCATATGCGATACGCATACCAAAACCAAATTCAGCATTATCTTCAAATAATGAATTTGCCCAAGCAGGACCAAATCCGTCTTTGTTTGTTGTATAAGGTGTTGCTGGGAATGAAGCACCATAGATGGATGAACAACCCGTTGCATTAGCAATCACAAGATGATCACCAAACAATTGTGTGAGTGCTTTAATATAAGGCGTTTCACCACAGCCAGCACATGCACCGGAGAATTCGAATAATGGTTGTTGGAAGGAAAGATTCTTTGGATTATCTGTCCCTAAATCTTTATATGTCACTTCATTGAAGAAATAATCAGCGGTCTGTTGAGAACCATGAGCGAGTTCGTCGCCAATAGGTACCATTGCCAATGATTTTTCTTTCGTTGGACATACTTCAACGCATAATCCACATTCAGTACAATCCAATGTTGAAACTTGGATGGTGAATTTATAGCCACCTAAATCGCGACCTTTCGCATCTAACATTTTCGCACTTTCAGGAGCACCCGCAGCTTCTGATTCATCTGCTAAAAATGCTCTAATGACACCGTGTGGACATGCGAATACGCATTGGTTACATTGAATACAATTTTCACTACGCCATTCTGGTACATAATTGGCGATGCCGCGCTTTTCATAAGCTGTAGAACCATTTTCTAAATGCGCATCTTCATAGCCCAAGAATGCTGAAACGGGTAGTGAATCCCCTTCGATTGCGTTAACGATATCAGCAATCTTTTTAACAAAATCAGGGCGATTTTCTCTTTCTATTTCAACGTCATCTTTTAATAATGCCCAATCAGGATTAACAGGAACTTCAACCAAATCTTCATAACCTGCATCGATAGCCTGATAGTTCATTTCAACAATTGCGTCACCTTTACGGCCATAGGTCTTCTTCGCATATTCTTTCATATACTTGTTTGCTTCTTCGGCACTCATTAAATGTTGATTCAGTTTGAAGAAAGCAGCTTGCATGATGGTGTTGATACGACGTCCAAGACCGATTTCGTATGCGCGTTCAACAGCGTTGATAATATAGAACTTCGCTTTCTTTTGTGCGAGTTGACGTTTAACACGATTAGGTAAATGATCCGTTATTTCTGCTAATGGTGTCTGTGTATTAAGCAAGAACGTACCACCCTCTTTAAGACCTTTTAACATATCGTATTTAACAAGATAATTATCTGCTGAGCACGATACAAAGTTAGGATAGTTGACCAAATAAGTTGAACGGATTGGTTTATCCGAGAAACGCAAATGCATTCTTGTCACTGCACCAGCTTTTTTGGAGTCGTATGATGCATAAGCCTGTGAGTACAAATTCGTATGGTCACCGATAATCTTCGTAATATTCTTTGATGCCCCAACCGTACCATCAGAACCAAGTCCGAAAAATAAGAGTTCAGTTGTGTTTTCATCAACAAGATCCAACGTTTTATCATATTGAAGTGACGTATGTGTAACATCGTCCTCAATACCGATGGTGAATCCGTCTTTTTGCTCACCAGCCAAATTGTCATAAATAGCCTTAACCATCGCTGGTGTCGTATCTTTAGAAGACAAACCGTAACGACCACCTAAAATAAGCGGTGATTTTTCCAAACCATAATAAACTGATTTAATATCAAGATATAAAGGTTCACCAATTGAACCAGGTTCGAGCGTACGGTCTAAAACTGCAATTCTCTTAATAGAATCAGGCATTGCGTCGAGGAAGTATTTCGTGCTAAATGGACGATAAAGATGGACGGTCAACAATCCAACTTTCTTGCCATTTGCATTAAGATAATCAACGGTTTGTTGTGCTGAACTGCAAATAGATCCCATCGCGATAATCGCGTCTGTTGCTTCCGAATCACCATACCAAACAAATGGTGCATAATGACGACCAGTGACTTTAGAAATTTCCTTCATATAGTCATTAACGATATCTGGAACACCTTCGTAATGGGATGCTTGTAAAACGCGTGTTTGGAAATAAACATCATCGCTTTGTGCACTACCGCGAGTCACAGGATGTTCAGGATTTAGTCCAATTGCTCTAAATTTAGCAACCGCTTCACGATCCAACAATCTATCAAACACATCATAATCTAAGACCTCAATTGATTGAACTTCATGAGACGTTCTAAATCCGTCGAAAAAATGGACGAATGGAATGCTCGATTTAATGGCTGATAAATGTGCAATACCTGCGAGATCCATAGAAGATTGTACAGATGTTGAAGCAATCATGCCCCAGCCAGTTTGACGTGCGGCCATCACATCTTGGTGATCTCCGAAAATTGATAAGGCTTGCGCAGCGATAGAGCGTGCAGCAACATGGATGACACCGGGCAGCATCTGACCAGCGATTTTATACATGTTAGGGATTTTTAGTAATAACCCCTGTGATGCAGTGAACGTTGTGGTTAATGCACCCATTTGGAGCGAGCCATGAACTGTGCCCGCAGCACCAGCTTCACTTTGCATTTCGACTACTTTCACTGGCATGCCGAATAAATTCTTTTTGCCCTGTGATGCCCAAAGATCAATATATTGAGCCATTGGGGAGGATGGTGTAATCGGATAGATACCCGCTAACTCTGTAAATGCATACGCACAATGAGCAGCTGCTTCATTACCATCCATGGATTTAATAACTTTCTTTGCAACCATAGTAACCTCCTAGTAACGGTTTAAAAAATTAAGTATGTCATTCGCATTCTCTTTAGGAGAAGCTTTTTCAAAAACTTTAATAATCGTGCCATTTTCATCGATGATGAATGTCGCACGCTGTATGCCCATATAATGATTACCATAGAGCGATTTTTCGACCCAAACGCCATATTTTTTACATACTGTTGTGTCGACATCACTTAAAAGTAAAAAAGGCAAATCGTATTTTTCAATGAATTTTTTATGACTGTTTTCATCGTCTTTAGAAACACCAATTAAGACGAGGTCTCTTTCCTTATAGTCGTCATAAACATCACGAAAAGCACATGCTTGTGTTGTACAACCTGACGTCATATCCTTTGGATAAAAATAGAGAATCACTTTTTTACCCCGATAATCTATTAGACTATGAATATTTCCATCAGCATCTGGCAAACTAAAATTTTCAGCTTTCATGCCTGCTTTTAGCATCTAATCTCACACCTTTATATCGCATAACTTCTAACAGGTCTATTATATTACATATAAGCCTTTTTTTTAAGACCTTTTTTCATTTTTCGGCCATATTAGAATGATTTTAAAAATATACGGTGTCATCCGCATAGGGATATACCCCACCGCTTATCAATTGTAGCACTTTGTCAATTATTATGAAAGGTTTTCTTTGAATATTCATCATTTGCGGGTTACTTCACACATTTCCTATATATAAAATATAAACATGAACAAAATTCTTGGTGTTATCGTCCAAATGTTTAAGGTCATATCTTACTGTAGATATTAATGTTTCGTTGATACAATTTAAGGCTACACATTACACTTTTTTTATCAATATGCCGACATCATATTTTCTTTTCAAAGTCATTGGGTGAGTCGTTGGCGTCCTTGTTTCAACAAAGACGAAATAACGGTTTTTGATTTATAAAAGCAAGGCTAATCGTTTGTTATCCCAATTTTAAATGCAAACATCTAGTTATCATCAGTAGATAAACGTGAAAATGAATACGTATTCTGAATTTTTGTTATTTTTAATATACTTTTATGTTGCTTTATAGTAATTTTGGTGTATACTAACATAGGTATAGATCATTCAAAGATTTATCACAAGAAAAGTAAAAAGGAGTAATCGACATGACAGGAACAGTAAAATGGTTCAATTCTGACAAGGGATATGGATTTATCTCTACAGCAGAAGGCAAAGATGTTTTTGTACACTTCAGTGCAATTCAAACTGATGGCTACAAAACATTAGAAGAAGGCGACAAAGTAGAATTTGATGTTACAAAAAGCGATCGCGGCGAAACAGCAACGAACGTTGTTAAATTTTAATACAACTATGAACAAAAGGTTTTTCTAGAAATAGAAAATCTCGAAAAATAGCACAGTATTCAAAAAGGCAGGCCCTCGGGTCTGCCCTTTGTCTTTTATATCCTTCATATTTTCTAAGCGTATGTCAACTTTCTCCAGCTTTTTGGAGTCATTTCATGAGTAAGTGGTGCGGGTGACAGGACTTGAACCTGCATGCCGTAGGGCGCTAGATCCTAAGTCTAGTGCGTCTGCCAATTTCGCCACACCCGCGCAAAAAGAATTATACCTTTTTTTTTATTATGTGTCAATTCTTTTTGCACAACCTACTAACTTCTTCTTTTTTTGACAAAAATAAGTACACCAATACCAATGATGGGCACAATTCCCAACCAATAGATCGGAGCGAACATCGGTGCGTCATCCGCGACCGTAATCAGGACTCGAGAAGTTTCTGTGATGCCATTTACTTTATAAGATAGATAAACATAATAATCACCTTCAACGTCTTCGTGATCTTCATATTGACTATAACTGATTTCAACATCCTCGACATGGATATTAGACTGTGCCATATGTACAATAAAATCCGAAATCACATCGTTCATAGATAGTTGTTCCGAAGCTGTTGTCGCGATGATTAATTCGTCCGTTACAAATGAAGGACCGCGATTATCGATAACATGAATATAGACAATTCTTGTGGCTTCATTATAATTTAAATCGCTTGTTGAGATCGTGAAATGATAGATACCTGACACTGCAGTACTCAAATAATTATTCTCAATTAATTCCATATAACAATTGCCATCGATCGCATCATTCGCTGTGAAAAAACTTAATAACTCTTGTTCATTATAAGGGGTATCAGTCGTATATATATAGAGATCAGTTGGCCCCATAATCTCTGGTGGTGTTGTGTCCACGAGCGTGACAAAAATGGTTTTATATCCGATATTGCCACTAGAATCAGTGACCTCATATTTAACCTGATATTCGCCTAAACCTGAAGCTCCGTTATACGTATTCAGCACAATATTGATGTCAGATGCAACTAAGTCATCAACATTATCACTAACAGAAAGTTGATTGGTGATATCTGATACATTCGGTCTTGTCGCATATTCAAATGTCAATGCGTCAGGTCCAGCAATGATGGGTGCAGTTTGATCATATACTGTTATGCCTAATATATAGCTCCTTGTGAGTTGATTGCTGGTTGTTTGAAACACAATCTCATATTCACCCGGCAATTGATCACTTGGACTGAAGGTATCTGATACAACCGTTTTGTCAATGACAGCACCATCAGCATCCTTAGCAATAATCAAATTCGCGATTTGCGGCAGTGTCATCATTTGATCATAATTAATGTCTAACCTGCCATACAATTCAAATTCATAACCTTCATTTACATAGGGTTCAAATCCTTCAAAAGATGCATAATCTCCTTTATATAGCATGATATTATAATTGATAGCACTATTTCCTTGAGGTACTGGCACAGCAACAATATTAATATAATCATCCAGCGGTACAAATTCTACATATACGCGTTGATTTGTTACGTCATTTTGCCAGAGATATGAGAATGGTTCTCCTGATGGATAATACTCATACTCGAATTCCATGAGATCCTCTAACTGACTATTGAAATAATCATAATCGACAACAATCGTATATGTGCTACTGTGTTCAACAGCAATCATATGCGTATAATCTCTACCATAATTTGGGTTTCCCACAGTATAAATATGATTCAAATTCAATAAATTCTTTCCACCCGACACATCTTCGATACGATCGGACGCATGAGATACAGTCATCACACTGCTCAAGCCAACCAATAATATCATCATAATCAATTTCTTTTTCATCTTTCATCCTCCTATCCAATATTAGCAACAAAAAATATATTTTTCTAAAAAGAAAAAGACCGATGATGGTCTTCTGATAGATGTGTGGCAGGCCCAGTTGGGTTCGAACCAGCGATCGAAGGGTCAGAGCCTTCTGCCTTACCACTTGGCTATGGGCCTAAATTAATATGTTTATAGTCATTCGTCCTTTGTTTTAATGAAGATAGCTGGTAATAAAAGGGCGATACAAATGATAATGCCAATCAATGCACGTTCAGGCCGACCCATTTCACCAAAATCAAAGCGATAGCTGTTTTCCATAAATTCGTTATTAAAGGAT
This sequence comes from Acholeplasmataceae bacterium, assembly GCA_011620375.1. Lineage (GTDB taxonomy): Bacteria > Bacillota_I > Bacilli_A > Acholeplasmatales > Acholeplasmataceae > WOFB19. The sequence continues at coordinate 4,109 of WOZH01000024.1, read as the reverse complement.
AAAATGAAAACAATAATGCTCACGATTAGTAACACGCCACCAGTGAGAAATAAGGCGCCCTTGCTCTTACTTTTCATATCAAATCCTCCGCAGTATTCATCTTAGCATACTAAAATGATTAATAAATTCATTTCTATTAAAAACAGCTCAAGCCATAAACGTTAAGCTGCTAAATCATATGGATGGCAGGGATATCAGGATTCGAACCCGAACTAACGGTTTTGGAGACCGCTGTGCTACCGTTGACACCATATCCCTAAACGGCATGTATAAGTATAGCATATTTAAAATGATTAATGCAATTCAAACCAAAAAAAAGACGGTATTATTTACCATCTTTTTCTCTATATTCTGGATCTTTAAATATTTGTTCAACCAAATGATCATCGACCGATTCAGTTTCTATGTCATTATCTTTGTTTTTTTGTGTTCGTTTCGTATGGATTAAACCCATCACTTTCTTATGGAAAAATAATAAATATGTCACAATAATAACAAATCCTGCATAAAGTAGATACACTCGAATCATATGCCAGTTATATGCGGTGATATCATCGTGATCAGTCATTAGATTAAGCGTTGAAGCTTCGGCATCCGTTACGGGCCAAGTCGTAATATCATCGCTTAAACGATAACTTTCTGGATCATAATTAAAATCTGTAATCTTGATGCTGTCATCGAAAACGGGATCATCCACTGGTTGACTAGCTACAATCATTATGGATTCTGGAGAATAAATGAGACTGCCATCAGCATTGGTCGCGCCATTAGAATAATCAACATCAACCCGTGTAATCTTCGCTAAACTGCCATCAGTTTTTGTTAGATCATAAGCGACTTCAGAACTTACCTGATCAAAAACAAATCCCGCTGAAAAATTCATACCTACGGATGTATATGATACTGGTTCAGTGGAATTTTCTTGTAATTCATCTGTAAATATCGTCAATCTAATATAAGGATTTTCAAGTAATTTATAAAATCCTGTTTCTTCATTTTTTTCATAAATAACGACATCATTGACAAAAATCATCATACCGTCTAGATGTATTCCCTCTTGATCTGTATAGCCAATACCATAAATTTGAAATGTTAAACGATGCTCCCTAGTCGTGTCAGTATAAACCGGAGCAATCGGTTCATATGTAATATAATCAAGACCTAAAAGTGTGTTAACCCCTTTAAAAAATTGTGTTTCATCATTATAATATTCACTCATGTTTTCCAGTAGATATGCATTACTTCTCGCACCGTTAGCGCTTTGAATAATGACGAACGTCATATAGATGATTATGATTGCGTATAAAAATCTGCCAATCCATTTTCCCATTAAAATCACATCCTCGCATATATGATACAAGAAAAGGTTATAATACACAACAAAAACTGCATTTTTACATATTTTTACTTTACAATAAAGCATTTTATTGTATAATAGATATTGCGCTACAACTTGGCGGCTGTGGCGAAGTGGTTAACGCATCGGGTTGTGGTCCCGACATTCGAGGGTTCGATTCCCTTCAGCCGCCCCACGAAAGAAATAAAAGGCAAATCCCAATGATGGGCTTCTGCCTTTTTTATATATTCACCCTCGCTGTCGATCATTCATAGGTGATCTATTTAAATCCATAAATGATAATCTTCTTTAAATGATTTTTAAAGATTTAGCTGATGATTCAATGATATCAATCGCTTGATCAAGTTCTTTTTTCGTATGCAGTGCTGAAACCATACATCTGATTCTTCCTTTACCTTTTGGGACAGTCGGAAACACGATACCTGACACATAAACACCTCTTGACAACAAGTCTTTAGAGAATTTCATAGTCAGTGCTTCATCACCAATCATAATCGGTGTAATCGGTGTTTCACTATGACCAATATCTAACCCCAATTGAGATAGTTTTTGCTTGAAATATCTGCCATTATCCCACAATTTATCCGTATATTCACTTGAAGATTCTAGCATATTAAATGCTTCAATAATCGCGGCTGCAGCACTTGGCATTAATGCTGTTGAAAAGAGCAGTGGTCTTCCCCGATGCAGCAACCATTCTCTCATCTCTTTTGACCCGCAAACATAACCCCCAACTACACCAATTGCTTTGGATAACGTACCAACAATAAAATCAACCTGACCATGTAAATGATAATGGTCCACAGTCCCTCTGCCACGGTCACCTAATACACCTGAACCATGAGCATCATCAACATAAGTAAAAGCCCCATAACTTTTAGCCAACTTAACGATTTCGGGCAATTTTGCTAAGTCACCATCCATCGAAAACACCCCATCCGTCAGAATGAATGTATGCTGATATTGATCTTTGTTTTCTTCTAGCACACGCTTTAAGTCTTCCATATCACTATGTTTAAATACCGCACGTGATGCGCTAGACAACCTTACGCCATCAATAATAGACGCGTGATTAAGCTCATCAGATATCAGCAAATCGTCTTTGGTTGTAATCGCTTGAATCACACCAACATTAACATTATAACCTGACTGGAAAACGACTGCAGCCTCTTCTCTTTTAAATCTAGCGATGACTTGATCTAGTTGTTCATGAATCGTCATATTACCAACAATCGTTCTAACGGCACCAGCGCCAACCCCATAATGATCAATGGCATCCTTCGCTGCTTGTTTCAACCGCGGATGGTTAGCAAATCCTAAATAGTTATTAGATGATAAATTAATGACTTTCTTGCCATCCAACATAATTTCAGCTTCACATGGACCATCATTGATCGGTAATTTCCGATAAACGCCCGCTGCTTTCAATGTTTCAATTTTTTCTTTAAAAAAATCCATCAACTCACTCCTTATGACTGGGTATCAAAACCACTTTTCCGCTTTGTCCAGATATCATGATTTCCATACCTTTTTTGACATCTTCTAGTGGTAATACATGGGTGACAATCGTCTCCAAATCCAACATATGGTGATTGATGAGATAGCCAACTTTATCCCATGTATCAAACAAACGTCTACCCACCACACCATACATCGTAATACCTTTGAAAATAAAGTCATTAGAAATATCAAATGTGACATGGTCAGGCGTAATGCCTAACATTGACATTTTACCACCACGTTTGATATATTTAAAAGCTGCCTCAATGGCTGACTTATTTCCTGAAAACTCACCGATCACATCAACGCCTTTACCATTTGTTTCTTCCAGAACACGTTTGACAACATCTTCTACTAGTGGATTGATTACGATATCGGCACCAAGTTTTTTAGCCATCTCTATACGATAAGGTTTTACTTCTATAGCAATCACTTTCTTCGCGCCAACTGCTTTCGCTATGTTGACACCCATTAGTCCAATAGGTCCACATCCGATAACTGCGACATCTTTATCTTTAATATCGAAATGCATCATCGTGTGGACGGCATTGCCTAAAGGTTCTTGAATCGATAAATATTTAGGATCAATACCTTTTTTATTGACAATTAAATTGAATTCGGGCATTTTGATATATTCAGCAAAACAACCATCAACGTCGACACCGATAATCTTGGTGTTCTCACAAATATGATATTCACCCCGCAAACAAAACTCACATGTGCCACACACCAGATGTGTTTCTGATGAAACGATATCTCCTAATTTGACTTTTGTTACTTTTCTACCGATTTTTACAACTTCACCTGCAAATTCATGCCCCATGATATTTGGTGGGTTCACGCGCTCTTGACTCCATTTATCCCATTTGTAAATATGAACATCTGTGCCACATATAGAGGTCGCTAAAACTTTAATTAATACATCGTTGTCCCCCAGCGTGTCAGGCACTTCTCTTTTAACAATTTTGCATCCTACATCTCTCTTATCTTTGATTACTGCTGTCATATTCATGACGATTCTAATCTCCTTTAACAATAGGTAACTAAAACGCTTTCATACTTCTATTATAGACCTATTTTGTTTAAAAATGAACGATAATTATCAAATCGCATATCGTCATTTATTTTAATAGAAAATTAAACATTTGTCATATGACCAATTTAATTGATTATATAGTTGAGTTTTGTGTGACAATATGCTAAAATCATAAATGCTGAACAAATTAAAAATACGTGCTTAGATGTACGTATG
>WOZH01000033.1 GCA_011620375.1 Acholeplasmataceae bacterium | reverse complement strand
AAAAAAATAAAGTCTTAGAAGAATTATTTGATGCTAATAAGATGAATTATCAATACCGAGGACATGCCTATCATGTCCCCATAAAAAAACCACACGATGCTTTGCAATTCATTAATGAGCACAGAGATTTAATTGTCGATTTTGAAATATTAAAGGGTAATATGGATGATGTGTTTTTAAATGTGACGGGTAAAAAAATGGAGGTCGATGATTATGAATAAATCAATGACCTACATCAGCAGTTTATGGCAGCTCGTTAAGCGAAACATCCTTGTTTATTTAAGAAATTCAACAACCGTTATTTTTTCTTTGATGGCACCAGTTTTAATTTTAGTCATTTATACACTTTTCATGGGTGATATACAAATCGATATGTTAAGCGGTATGATTGATGGCGTACCATCTGTCGATGAAAATACGATGCGTATTATCGTCAACGCGTGGATGATTCCTGGTATTGTAGCCATCAGTTGCTTGACGGTTGCTTTAAATGGCATGTTAGTTATGATTGAAGATAAAGAGCGAGGAACTGTGAATGATTTCACAGCATCCCCGCTTAAACCGGTGACACAATTGCTGAGTTATGTTATAGCGGCTTTTATCCTCACATTCATGATTTGTTTTATATTTTTAATTATTGGGATGACTTATTTAGCGATTACAACTGGAGTATTCTTTGGTGCCACAGCATTCTTTGAATTATTGTTAGTGCTATTATTATCAAGCCTTTCGGCTGTACTTGGGCTCATGTGCGTGATGACTTTCTTCAAGACGATTATGGGGGTTTCAGCCTTCACAGGAATATTTAGTGCACTCATCGGGTTTTTAATTGGCGCTTACTTACCTGTAAGCATGTTGCCGATAGGCATACAGAATCTTGCTAATTTGATACCGGGATCATATTCAACAGGATTATTTAGAAGAATATTTATGAATGGCGTATTCAGTCAAATACCGGGCTTGAGCCCTGCGTTTATAGAACAAATAAAAGGAGTTTATTCATTTGAACTTGTCTTATTTGGACATACGATTAATAGAAGTGGTATGTATATCTATTTGACTATATCAATCATTGTTTTCTTCTTTGCATATTTATTAATTGAACGAATAAAAGCTATGAAAATATTAAAATAAGAAAAGGCCAGTTGGCCTTTTTTAAATCAGCATTGATATTTTTTAAGTGTAGCAACTTGCTCTGGGGTTAAAATAACACGGATGGCAATGCCGTCATCTTGATATTCAGACGTAAGGATGGTTGTATGTTCTTTGAGCGCTGAGTAGATTTGTCCTTGATCAAATGGAATTTTGAGATTAACAATCTCATTTGTCTTAAATAAATGTCCATAGATTGAATGAATGAGATCGTCGATGTGCTCACCCGTTTTATTCGAGATAAATAGGTGTTCATCAGTAAGAAACGGTTCGTGTAGGCAAAGATCTTTTTTTGTAAGCACTAAAATGCGTTCAATCTCATTTGCTTTCAGTTCTGCGAGGACAGTTCTTGTTACTTCGATATTTGTTGGATTAAAATGCGCACCATCCACGACATGTATGAGTAGGTCAGCATGAATCACTTCATTTAGAGTTGATTCGAAGGAATGAATTAATTCGTGTGGCAGTTTGGAAATAAATCCGACGGTATCGACTAAAAGAAAGGGTGGATAATTTTGTTTTTGAAGACGTTTCGCTTTTGTTGAAAGTGTCGCGAATAACATATCTTTTTCAAACACAGTATCTTTAGAATCAGTCAGTTTGTTAGATAAAGCGTTCATCAATGATGATTTTCCCGCATTTGTATAACCCACCAAGGCAACAACCGGTATATTATTTTTTTGTCTTCTGTGTTGTGATATCGCTTTTTCTTTTTTGATCTTATCGAGTTGAACTTGAATCATGGAAATCTCAATCATCAATTTCCGACGATCGAGTTCTAATTTTGTTTCACCAGGACCCTTGGCATTATAAGTGCCACCGCCTTGCCTAGATAATATGTCACCCATACCTTTAAGTCTGGGGAGCATGTAGAGTTTTTGTGCAAGTGATACCTCTAAGACGGCCTCTTTTGTTTGTGCCCGTTCTGCGAATATGGACAAGATGAGAAAGCTGCGATCGATGACTTGGATATCTAACGTTTTCTCTAAATTACTGAGTTGTGCGGGTGACAATGTCTCATCAAAAATAACGAGATCTGCATTTCTGATTTCGATTGTTTTTTTGATTTCTTCAACTTTTCCACTACCTATGAAATATTTTGAAGAGATTGTTTTAGCGTTTTGTTCGATTTTTTCAATGGTTTGAATCGACAAAGCGCATGCGAGTTCCTCGAGCTCACTTAGATTACTTTTAATCTGGCCGGGTACGTTTAAACCGACCAATATGGCCTTATCCATATGAGTACCTCGTTTCATGTTTTTAATCAGATGTTAGAAACTGTTTTGTTAATCATGGATATGACCCCTTTCTATCAAAAATACTATATCACGAAAATATTTGATAAGCAATGCTTCTTGTTTGCTTTTAAACGGATTGATGACATGGTAGAATAGAAGTAAGAGATACACGAAAAACTTAATGAGGAGACGATGATGATGGATATCAAACATATGAAAGTCGAATCGTTTGCTGTTTTGGGTTTGTTGGGGTCAACGGAGGATGGCAAAGGGTTCGTTCAAAGTTTATGGCAAAACGTTGAGCATAGATTCCACGAAATTAACCATCTCGCACTAAAAGACGATCAAGGTATATACTTGGGTTTTTGGGGATTGATGAGTGATTTCGATATGAATTTTTTACCGTGGAAAAATTTCACCGAAGGCTATTATTTGGCGGGTGTTGAAGTGGACCCAGACACAGAGGCACCTGATGGCTGGACAAAATGGATTTATCCAGAATGTGAATATATGGTTGTTCGCATCGAAGGTGAATATCAAGAAAGCATGTCAAAAGGATTGGACTATCTTAAAGAACATCACTTGACATTGGTAGCAGCAATGGTCGACTTCATGGATCCAAAAGATAATGGACATCCATACATTTATTTTCCAATAAAAAGATTAAAAACATTTTAGAAAGCGGTGTGAATATGGAAAATATCAGAGTGATTGGTAAACGGTTGGGTTTGCTAGATGAAGAATGCATCCCGTATGGTTTTGATAAAGCCAAGGTAGATTTATCTGTTTTAAAAAGATTGGAAAAAGCACCAAACGGTAAGCTTATTTTGGTGACTGCAATTAACCCAACACCTGCAGGGGAAGGTAAAACAACCACATCGATTGGTTTAGCACAAGGATTGACAGCGATTGGGAAAAAAGCGGTACTCGCTTTGAGAGAGCCTAGTTTAGGACCTGTATTTGGACTAAAGGGCGGCGCGACTGGTGGCGGGTTGGCATCTATTATTCCTGAGGATGATATCAACCTTCATTTTACAGGGGACATGCATGCCATCACGTCAGCTAATAATTTATTATCAGCTATCATTGATAATCATATTCATCAAGGAAATGAATTAAAAATAAAAACGGTCATTTGGAAACGCTGCATGGATATGAATGATAGAGCACTTAGGAAGATTGAAACACCAACCAGAGAAGATGGATTCATTATTACAGCAGCTAGTGAAATTATGGCGATTTTGGCACTAGCAAGTGATATTCCGGACTTGAAGAAAAGAATCAATCAAATTATGATCGGATATAATGAAGACCATCAGCCACTTTTCGTATCTGATATCGGATGTGCTGACGCGATGGTTTTGCTATTGAAAGATGCTATTAAGCCTAACATTGTTCAAACATTAGATGGTGTGCCAGCATTTGTTCATGCTGGACCATTCGCAAATATTGCTCATGGATGCAATTCAATTCTCGCAACACAAATGGCTTTGAAATTAGGTGAGTTTGCAGTAACAGAAGCAGGTTTCGGTGCAGATTTAGGCATGGAAAAATTCTTAAATATCAAAACACCATACTTACCAAAGCATCCTGACGTTGTTGTTTTAGTAGCAACCCTTCGGGCATTGAAACTTCATGGTGAGGCAAAAGATTTCCATATCAAAGATATCGAAGCACTAAAGCGGGGTATCGAACATATTGAAAAACACATTTCAAATATTAAATCATTTGGTTTGAATTACGTGATTGCACTCAATCATTTTGATAATGACGATGAAGAAGAATTAGCATTGATAATGGATTGGGCTAAAAAGAATCAACATCCAATCTCAATCGCTGATGGATTCATGAAAGGTGCCGCAGGCATGAAAGATTTAGCAAAACTTGTCTTAAAAGAAAGCGCCAAAGAAAGTCATTTAATACGTACATATCACACCGAGGATTCCATTCAAACAAAGATTGAAAAAATTGCTAAAAATATATATGGCGCAAGCAAAGTTGTCTTTTTCAAAACAGCAAGAGAGCAACTTCAATCATATGAAGATTTGAACTGGAATATGCCAGTTTGCATGGCGAAAACACCACTGTCATTGTCTGGTGATTCCAACATAGTTGGTGTACCAAAAGATTTTGTTCTGGAAATTAGAAGCGTTAAACCTTCCATGGGAGCGGGATTCTTTGTTGCACTGACTAAAGGCATCATGACCATGCCGGGATTGAACAAAACACCACGTGCGCTTGATATGAAGGTCGATGACAACGGTCATCTTATAGAGGGGTGATGAAATGATTTTATTAGATGGTAAGGAAACTGCAAATAGGCTTAATGAGCAATTAAAATTGCGTATTATCGATGCCTATAAAACGTATGGTAGAATACCAGAACTCGATGTGATTCTTGTTGGAGATCATCCGGCTAGCCTGTCATATATTCGAGGTAAAGAACGTGCTTGCAAAAAAGTTGGTATGGCGTACAGACTCCATCATTTAAAGACAGATGTTAGTCAAAAAGAACTTGAAGCATTGATTGATCAGTTGAATGAAGATGTCAATGTGGATGGCATGATTTTACAATTACCAATACCAAAACATTTAGATGAAGTATCATTGATTGACCGCATTCGAATTGATAAGGATGCAGATGGTTTTCATGTCATCAATCAAGGGAATATGTATCAAAAAAGAAAAGCAATTCACCCAGCAACACCGCAAGGCATCATGATGTTACTGGATGCCTATGATATTGATGTCAAAGGCATGAATGCGACCATCATAGGTAGATCAAATATCGTTGGTTTTCCGGTAGCGAGATTGCTGATGGATAGAAACGCAACCATCACGGTTTGTCACTCGAAAACAAAGGATTTAAGTGAGCATACAAAAAATGCAGATATCATTATAGCAGCAGTTGGAGTACCGAGAATGCTTAAAAAAGAAATGGTAAAACCAGGAGCAATCATCATTGATGTTGGCATCAATCGAATTGATGACAAGTTAATTGGCGATGTTGATTTTGAAGCGTTAAAAGATGTTGTTGGCTATATGACGCCAGTTCCCAAAGGTGTTGGTCCGATGACGATTTCTGCATTAATGGACAATACATTTTCACTTTATTTTGCACATGTAAACAATGCCTAACATTTTCATTGTTTTCATCCTTTACAAACCTCGAAGAGGCTTGCTATAATGGGAATGTATCAAGTGATCGTATATGCCGTCTAATAGGGGCGACGGTGTCTCTACCATAATGCCGAAACATTATGACTACGATTCCAGTATGCGTGTGATTACATGTGGAGAAGAGCGAAGCTTTTTACGTTAACAAGGGGCCAAGGAAAATAGGTAACATCCGGCGGTACCAAAAAAACATCCACTTTTTGGGTGTTTTTTTATCGGATTTAAGTTAAAATAAATGTATAAACTTACAGTAAGGGTGATAATAATATGAATATATGGCACGATATAAGTAAAGATAGAATAACGCCTGAACAATTTATTGCATGTATTGAAATATCCAAGGGGTCCAAAAAAAAATATGAACTGGACAAAGAAACGGGCATGATTATCCTCGACCGTGTTCTTTTCACGTCGACACATTATCCGGCAAACTATGGTTTTATTCCAAGAACATATGCAGATGACAATGACCCGCTGGATGTTTTGGTTCTATGCCAGGAAGATATCGAGCCATTGTCGATTGTTAGAGTATATCCGATTGGTGTGATGAAAATGATTGATTCTGATGAAATTGATGAAAAGATTATTGCAATTCCTTTTGGTGATCCATCACTCACGCAATATAAGAATATCAAAGAATTACCAAATCACTTGTTATCCGAAATGAGGCACTTCTTTGAAGTTTATAAATCGCTTGAAGGCAAGAAGACATATATCTTAGATGTTGAAGGTCCAGAAATAGCAAAAGAAATCATTGCAAAAAGTTTAAAGGTTTATGAAGAAAAATTTGGAAAATAGAGGTAAAAACAATGGGACGAGCGCATGAAGTAAGAAAAGTAGCAATGGCTAAAACAGCTGCAGTAAAATCAAAACTATATGCAAAATATGGAAAAGAAATTTATATGGCAGCAAAAAACGGCGAACCTGATCCAGATTTAAATCAATCACTGAAACGTATTATTGAAAAAGCGAAAAAAGATCAAGTGACTGCAGATGTTATCAAACGGGCCATTGATAAGGCCAAAGGCGGTAGTGGTGAAGATTACATTGCTGCGCGTTATGAAGGGTTTGGACCAGGTTCAAGCATTATTATTGTCGAATGTTTGACAGATAACATTAACCGAACAATTGCGGAAGTAAGAAATTGTTTTACAAAAACGGGAGGCAAAATCGGTGTTACCGGATCTGCCACGCATATGTTCAACCACCAAGCAATGTTCGTACTGGAAAACGTATCAGAAGAAGAAATTCTCGAGTTATTAATTGATAACGACATTAATGTTTCTGATATTGAATCAGATGATGATGGTGTTACTTTATTGGGAGAAGCGACCGATTATAACAATATTAAAACGGCGATACTTGAAAGCAACCCAGATTTGGATTTTGCTACAGATGAAATCATGTGGGTCCCAATTATGGAAACCGAACTTGAAGGAGAAGACTTGGACAAATTTAATCGACTGTTGGATCTTCTCAATGAAATTGATGATGTTCAAGACGTTTATCATAATGTGAGGCTATAAGAAAAAACTAAGGGCTGAACTGCAGTCCTTTATGTTTAATTATAGTCTTTATAAGGGCATTGATTGGACAAAATGAAAACGTTACAGGCATGCTTTTATTTCAAAAATTATTATGTTATAATAATGTAGAATTAT
>WOZH01000070.1 GCA_011620375.1 Acholeplasmataceae bacterium | reverse complement strand
GCTTGAAGGTACCAATCCAGCACCCGGTCATTCAGCAATTGGTGACTCGTATTGGAATATCGTGTTTAACGGTTATCGGTACAATGTCGTTAGAGGCGGTGTAAGAGTTGCTGCTGAAGACAATGATGGTCCCGGTTTCTTTGATGATGATGATTCTAGCGGATTTATCGAAGGTCTAGAAATTCCAGCTATTTCTTGGAATGCATTTGGATCGTTATACATCAATGATACAGACTTGGAATTTATTTTAGATCCAGCTTCTGATGCAGCTAATGGTGCACGTGCCGATTTTTCGACAGTAATTCACCGGATGTATGCCTATTGGGATGAAAATGGTGTTGTTCAAATGTTTGAAGACCACATTACTCCACGCTTAATCATCAATGACAATTATGATGAACTAGCAGTTGATCCCAATGATCCTCTTACAGCAGATTATCGCTTCTTAACGGTTTCTGAAAAGAATGCATATGATGCTTCATCAGATCCAGAAGTTGATTTTCCAGAAATTCGCAACGTTCCAATTAGAATTATCCGTGATGATGTTGATACTGATGGTTACGTAATTGAGCCACTTGAATATTTAGGATGGAAAAACCGTGATCTTTCTGAATCAGTTGATGAAGCTGATTGGTCAGTATTGTTAGATTATAACCCAAATAACGTCGTCATTCCAGCTGGTTGGACCGTATTCTCGTTCGGTACTAGAGATCGTGGTTATGTTCCTGCAGAAGAATTCAATCATGTGGCATGGCTCAATAGCATTCCTGCATCAATAGCTGAAGGCGATATGGAACAAATGGTTTTGGAATATGAAAATCCTGCACCAACATTCGGTACAACATTAACAAATGAACTGGATGATGATCCAACCGTTGCTGGCGTACAAAAATTAGTTGGTAAAAATGAAGATTTTGAACTTCCAAACACATTGGTTGCTTCATGGGTGAACATGTTTGATGAAAATGATAAAATTCAAAATGTCACTGAAAATCTAGATTATACAGTTGACTTCTTCGAAGAGGGTCAATTGTTGGATACGGTTACATTTACTTGGGATGGTTCTGTTTATACACCAGATGATTCAATTGCCTCATTAGTTGATTCAACAGATATTAATAATCGGTATGAACTTGTTTATCATATCGTTGCTCCTGATGAACAAACGACCGACATTACTGTTCAAGTTGCTGTTGGCTACTATCCACCTAAATTCTTTGCTGTAGCACCAAGGTTTGTTGATGAAGATGTTATGGTAGACTTACTTGGTATAGTTACGGCAGAAGATGGTTATGGCAATGACGTAACAAGTGATATTGAAATTTCTTATCCAGCATCACTTAATACATATTATCCACAACCTGGTATGTATGACATTGATTTACAAATCACAGTTAACCATCATGAAGACGCCGTTCCTCATTCAATTACAGTAAATGGTATTGATTACACATTTAATAAAGCTGATATGAATTCAGCAGTTATTTCCAGTTATGTATATAGCGCAAGTTCTCAAATGATCGTTTATGACGATACAACAGCACTCCGTGCTGCATTAGCTTCAGGAACTGGTTATGGTTCAGTGGTTGCTGTTATTGCAGCAGATGGTACAGTTAAGGAAGCATATGACCGTTACAATTGGAACTTCATCGCTGCAGATGGCACTTCAGGAACTGGTTCATCAGAAACATTCCTAGCTTGGGGAGCTGCTATAGAACTTGGCGAAGGTGAATTTGCACTTGCTTCTCACGGCGGCACTTACAGCCCTCCGCTACGTGTAAATACAGCTGCAGGTATACACTTTGGTGATCCTGCCTCTGTAGAACTCGGTGTTGATGAAGTTAATGACTTAGTTACAACGTCAGTTTCATATTTATTAACTGTTGATGATAAAACTGCTCCAATAGCTATCGTTGTCGACGATAATTACTCAATCGCTGCAGATGAATTTGCTGATGAAGATGCAGCAATTCTAGCAAATGTTGTTGCATTTGACAATTCTGATACACCTGAAAACCTTATTCTCTATGTAGAAGATGATGGTGGTCTTGATTTTAATACCCCAGGCACATATAGTGTTACAGTCGGTATTGAAGATGCGATGGGTAATTACACATCTGTATCATTTGATTTAGCAGTTGTTGCTGCTAAAGTTTCAACAAGTGAATTGGAAGCACAAATAGCAATATTAGAAACTACAATTGATGAACTTGAAACCGCTTTGGAAGCTGCTGATACGGCTGATAAAGCACAATTGTTAGCAAGTATTGCTACTTTACAAGGGTTAATCGATGATCTAAACGATGAAATTGCAGCATTACAAACAAGTTTAGCTGACCAAGCAGCTTCAATTTCTGATATTGAAGTTCAACTCGCAGACACTGGCTGTGGTTCAACAATAGGGTTAGTTAGTTCAATAGCAGTCGTTACAATGATTACGTTAGTAAGCTTTGCAGCATTCTTAATACGCAAACGTTACTAATCATTAATTGATCATAAAAAAGCGTCATTTAAATATTTAAACATTTAATAATCAAAAGTCTGATGCAAATGGTGTCAGACTTTTGATTCTTTAATTTATAAAAAAGAACAAAAATCAATTAAATTCATATAAATAGTAGTCATATAACTGAAAGTATTTTTTTAAGTGTGAAAAAAGCCTTATCACTGTGTGATAACGTATACATTTCATTGTATAATAGTAATATAAAATACGAAAATAATCGTAAAGGAAGGCTAAAATTATGAAAAAAACCATAAACTTTTTATTGATGCTGATTTTAGGGCTAGTACTGGTAGCATGTGGCTCCAAAGCTGTTCCAGATGCTGTGATTTCAGGCGCGGATGATGTGACAATCTATCAAAGCGAATTGTCTGATGATTTTAATCCAATGGATGGTGTAACAGCAATTGATGAAGTTGATGGTGATATAACCAATAGAATCACGGTCTCTGGCGCAGTTAATACTCAAATATTAGGTGAATACACACTGATATACAAAGTCACTGGCAGCAATGATGTCGAAGTTACTGTTACACGTATTGTTACCGTTGTAGAAATTCCTAAAACGGCTTCATTTACAATTCCAGAAGGTGATACGACCATTGAGCTCAATGATACCATTGATCTCATGGAAGGTGTAACGGCAGTTGATTCAGTATCTGGTGATTTAACGAGTACTATTAGTTATACATCAACACCTGAGTTTACAAACGAAGTGCCTGGTGTTTATCTCATCACCTATGTTGTCACGGGTTCAGATGGCTTAGAAGTATCTATTAATCGGCGCATTATCGTTGCTGCACCAATCGTAAGTGCATCAATTACTGTCAATCCTGATTATCTTGAAATTGAAAAAGATCAAGCATTTGACCCAATGAGTGGTGTAACAGCAGTAGATGAGTTATCTGGTGATTTAACAAGTAGTATCATCGTGGATGGTTATGTTGAAACAAGCGTACCGGGCACTTATTATTTAGTTTATACAGTTATTGGTTCTGACACTGAAACCGCATATGGTAACCGCACAGTAGTAGTGCTTGGTGTTGCTAACACAGCTTCATTTAGTGGTATCTCTAATGTTATAATTGCTGCAGGTACAGCATTTAATCCTTTAGAAGGTGTCACTGCTACTGATTCAGTTACAGGTGATTTAACATCTACGATTTCTATATCTGGTGCGGTTAACACAAATGTGCCAGGTAATTACATTTTAACTTACACAGTTACCGGTTCAGATGGTAATGATACTGTTAAGCATAGAACTATCACAATTACACAAGCTGCCGGTGAACCAACTGTGATTCGAATTATGCATGGTGCACCATATGAAGTTGATCCTTTTGATTCTGGTTATACAGGAGATAAACAAGAAGAACGACAAGCACAAGAATTGTATGTAGAACAAATGTTAAATGTCGATATTCGATATATACCATATCCTCCCGAAGCTGCCTGGGGACCAGCGCGTGTCTCTTCAATTATTAACTGGTCAACTGCAGATAATCATCGCGCTGAAATATATTGGGTAACTTCAGATTGGTTAAGTCAATTATCAAATGCAGGTGCGATAACGACCATTGAACCTTATCTCGACACATTTGGGCAAGAATTAGATGATAGTTATATCGAAATGGGATCGTTCCAAGGAGAACCTTATGGTTTCATGCCAGGTGTATTAACTGTTGATACAGGCTTATACTATAATGCGGATTTAGTTGCTGATCTTGGCGTTGCAAACCCGACACAGATGTATTTGGATGGTAACTGGAATTGGTCAACATTTGAAACTTGGGCTACGAGTGTACAAACTGCGCTTACCCCAAACGGAGACGGTTGGTATGCACTAGGTGGTAATCTAGCAGTTTGGGCAGAACAAATGGTTCCACTTAATGGTGGTAGTTTGATTAACTCGAGGACAAATACAGTTGCTTTTGCACAACAAGCGGCTTTAGACTCGTATGCTTATTTAGCTGATTTATGGACAGCTGGTTTATTTGAACCAAATGGTGCATATGATCAAGGTTCACAAGATTGGCAGAGCGGTAAAGTTGCCGTACATCCAGGTCAATTATGGTTTATTAATGCTGATAATCGTTGGGGAACAATTCCATTTGAACTTGGATGGGTACCATTTCCTGTTAGCGATACATATACAGGTGAATATAGAAGCCCGCTATCGGGTGTTGCCCTTTATTCATTAGCTTCTAATATGGGCGCTGAAAAAGAATCGCTAGTTTTCCAAGCATGGAATGCACTACAACAATTAAGTAATCCAAATCAACTAACCTTTTATGAAGAATTTGAATTAACGCTTTTACAACGTTTCGATAAAGAAATATATGTTGAAGCTTATATGTCAGTATATGATAATGTTTATCTGGATTTAATTGGTGCGATTGGTATTAGTAGATTTACAGTTGGTAGTTGGAATACTGAAATTGCTGCTGGTATCAGAGATGGTTCATATCGAACTAGAGTAAATGCCATTAGAGATTCCTATGTCAACGCACTAGCCGATTATCTCGGAAATTAATGATTTACATTTAATGAGAATACCCTCCTGACGAGCAGGAGGGTATCCATCCCATTATTGCATCTTATTGCATCAGGAGGTCTACATTGAAAAAGAGTTTAATCATTGTTTTATCACTTTTATCACTGATTGTCATTTACTCTATAGTAGATGCAACGCTCTTGAGTTTAGAAAATGATCATTTAAACTATAATACTGAGCCATATGTTACATCAACTATCTCAACATCAGCTGAGAACTCTGTAGCAGATTATTATGCATATCTTGCCTCTTACCCAGCAATCTTTCCTACAGGAGAAGTTTATACAGTAAGAGGTGTTGATCGCATAAATGATAGCGATACACAAGTGTTTTCTTCTTATGAGCAGGTCAATCAAGTATTATTAACGGAATCAACCGGTTTCGTTGAATGGGAAGTTGATATTCAAACCGCAGGATTTTATCAAATCATTGTTAATTATTTTCCGTATGAAGGAAATTCTTCTAATATCGAAAGAAAAATATTAATTAATGGTGTAACGCCGTTTAATGGTGCAAATAATGTCATATTTCACCGCATATGGGGTAATGATGGTCATATTACTCAAGATATCAGGGGCAATGACATTAGGCCGTCACAAATTGAAACACCAAAATGGACCTCATCTTATGTTAAAGATGCAGTTGGGTACGTGAATGAGCCATATTTTTTTCATTTTGAGTTAGGCATTAATACGATTCGTTTCGAAAGTATTCGTGAACCTCTACTCATTGACAACATTCAAATAATGAGTAAAATTGATATACCTACATATGATGAAGTATTACAAATATACGCATTAAATGGTTATCAAAAAGCACAATTTGCAAATACAATTATCCAAGCTGAGACACCAAAAATGACAACATCGCCAACCTTATACCCCATTAATGACCGTACTAGTTCGGCGACAATACCATCATCGCCTTCATTAATTAAACTCAATACGATAGGTGGTCCAAACTGGAATATTCCCGGAGATACAATGACTTGGACTTTTGATGTTGAATCAACTGGATTACATGAAATTTCGTTACGTGTTAAACAGAATATTGCCAGTGGAATGACTGTGTCAAGAAACATATATATCGATGGTCAATTACCATTTGCAGAAATGAAAAATTTTCAATTCAAGCAAGATGCATCTTGGCGTATTCAAACGTTGGGGGATGAAGACAAAGCTTTCTTGTTCTATTTGACGAAAGGGACACATACAATCACGATGGAAGCATCACTGGGTGCCTATGGTCCTTTAATTTCAGAGTTACAAAACATTATCTCTAATTTTCAAAAAATATATCGTGAAATCATTATTTTCACTGGCCCTGAACCGGATGTTTATCGTGATTATGACTTAATAACACGTATTCCTGATCTACTTGAACGGATACAAAGAGGTAGAGATGAGTTATCTCTTCTCAAAGATGAAATGATTGCTATTTCAGGTTCAAAATCTGAAAAAACAGGTATTATTGACACGATGATTCAACTCCTTAATCGTTTCCTAAACGAACCGAGACAAATTCATCGAAGCCTTTCGATATATAACAACAATATATCATCACTGGGTACGCTTGTCATTCTTCTATCGGAACAACCAATTGAACTCGATTATATTGCAGTGCATGCGGAGGGGAGCGAACTTCCAAGAAATAAAGAAACATTTTTTGAACGTGTTTGGTTTTCAGCACGTGCCTTTTTCGCTACGTTTACTATCGATTATTCTGCCATTGGCCGTCAAGATACTGGTGAAACAATAGAAACCATTGAAGTGTGGATTACAGCGGGCAAAGATCAAGCAAATATTATGCGTAAATTAATTGATGAGGAATTTACTTCTCGTTCAGGTATACAGGTTGATCTAAAATTGGTTGGGGCTGCACTTTTGCCGGCAACAATGGCTGGCAGAGGCCCAGATGTCGCAATGAATGTGGATCAAATTACACCTGTTAACTACGCAATGCGTGGGGCATCTTATGATCTAAGACAATTTGATGATTATGATAGTGTGGCGTCTAGATTTATGGATAGTGGACTAGTCCCTTATAGATTTAATGATGGGGTATACGCATTACCAGAAACTCAAATATTTTTGATGATGTTTTATCGCACAGATATTTTTGAAGAACTCAATTTAAACATACCTAACACATGGGATGAAGTCATTGAACTCATTCCATCACTACAAAAATATAGTCTTGAATTTTACCTCCCTATTCCCCTGACGCAAGGAGCGGTTATAAACCTTCCACCTAATCCTATTTTTTCAACCATGTTTTATCAAAATGATGGTGAGTTCTATTTAAATGGAGATCGGGAAGTTGGTTTTAATGAAGGGAATGGACCGTCAGTATTTGAGCGTTGGACACAATTTTATACTGATTACTCATTTCCTGTTCAATCGGTTTTTCCTACACGATTTAGAAGTGGACAAATGCCAATCGGAATCACTTATTATAATCTATATAATACATTTGCTGTTTTTGCGCCAGAAATAAGAGGAAAGTGGGAAATGGTTTCCGTTCCTGGTACCATGAATGATGGAGTTTTAAGAAAAGACACGGTATCAACAGGAACAGGTGTGATGATTCTTGAACAGTCAGATAAAAAAGAAGCCGCTTGGGAGTACTTAAAATGGTGGACGAGTACAGATACGCAAGTTCGTTTTGGTAGAGAAATGGAAGGTATATTAGGTGCTGCTGCACGGTATCCAACTGCTAATGTTAATGCTTTATCACAATTACCTTGGACAGTTAGTGAATATACAAAGTTACTGGAACAGTGGGAGTGGACAAGAGGTATTCCTCAAGTTGCAGGATCATATATGACAGGGAGACATTTAGATAATGCGTTTAGAAAAGTATATAATGATCGCTCTAATCCTAAAGAAACACTCTTTGATTATGTAGAAATTATAAATGCCGAGATTGCGACCAAACGTCGCGAACTTGGTCTGGATTAAGGTGGCGCTTATGACTGCGAAACATTTAATGACAAAGCGCCAACTCCTTTGGCACGAAGTCAAACAACATAAACATCATTATCTATTAATGGCACCTTTTGTCATTTTATTCTTCGTATTTACTGTAATTCCAGTGTTTATGTCAATCGGTATTTCTTTTACCAATTTTAATATGTTACAAACACCCAAATTTATTGGTTTAAATAATTATCAAAAGTTATTTTTAGATGATGATGTCTTTATTATTGCTGTAAAGAATACATTGATTCTTGCTGTTATTACAGGACCCATTTCATACTTATTAGCGTTTTTATTTGCTTGGTTAATTAACGAACTTCAACCGAAACTACGCGCTTTTATGACACTTGTGTTTTATGCACCGTCGATATCAGGAAATGCATTCTTGATATGGTTGCTTATCTTTTCGGGTGATGCACAAGGTTATATGAATCAAATTTTATTGCGATTAGGTATCATTAACGGTCCAATTTTATGGCTGCAAGACCCTAAGTATATGATGTTGATTTTAATTGTTGTTCAATTATGGTTATCACTTGGTGTATCCTTTTTAGCCTTCATCGCAGGTTTACAGAGTGTTGATAAAACGCTTTATGAAGCTGGAGCAGTTGATGGTGTTAGAAATCGTTGGCAAGAGTTATGGTTTATTACTTTACCATCAATGAGACCACAATTACTGTTTGGTGCCGTTATGCAAATTACATCGTCACTTGCCATTGATCAAGTTTCAATAATGTTATTGGGATTCCCATCTGTACAATATGCTGGTCATACCATTGTGACGCATTTATTAGATTATTCGGGTTCTGCAAATAGAATGGACTTAGGGTATGCTTCAGCCATTGCTACACTATTATTTGGACTGATGATAGGTGCGAACTTACTTGTCCGTAAATTTTTACGAAGGGTCGGTGAATAATATGGCCAATAAACATATTCATGTGAATCATATTATCAAAAACTACTTAAGAAAAAGAAAATATAGTAAACGCCCCAAAATTAATCGGTCAAAAGGTGGTAATATCGCTCTATTTGCTGTCTTATTGTTATTCGGATTTTTCTCCGCATATCCTTTAATTATGGTTACATCTAATGCATTTAAACCCTTAGATGAATTATTTGTTTTTCCACCAACAATCTTTCCTCGAAATCCAACCCTTGGTAATTTTAATGATTTATTTTCCTTAATTGAGAATTCATGGATCCCTTTTTCTAGATATTTTTTCAACACGATTATGATTACTACATTAGGTACTGTAGGACATGTAATTATTGCTTCTATGTGTGCCTATCCATTAGCAAAATATAAGTTCCCCGGGAGTAGTATATTATTTGCTATGATTGTTTACTCTTTGATGTTTGCACCACAAGTTACAGCGACATCAAATTACATCATTATATCTAGAATTGGTTTGATTAATACACCATTTGCGATTATTATTCCTGCTCTAGCAGCACCACTTGGTCTTTATTTGATGAAACAATTTATGGAAAGTATACCGATGGAACTCATCGAATCAGCTAAAATTGATGGCGCCTCAGAATACCGTATTTTTTGGCAAATTGTTATGCCACTTGTTAAGCCTGCTTGGTTAACACTTGTTATTTTGTTATTCCAAAGACTATGGCTTACAGATGGTGGAACATTTATATTTAGTGAAGAATTAAAACCAATTTCTTATGCTTTAAGGCAAATCGCACAGGGGTCGATTGAACGTGCGGGTACGATTGCAGCATCTGCTTTCATCATGATGATTGTTCCTGTTACTTTCTTTATTTTTTCACAATCGCGTATTGTTGAAACTTTCTCACATTCTGGTATGAAATGAGGTATCAACAGTGAAGAAAAAGTTTACTTTGCTTCTTCTTATCATTTTAACACCGCTTTTTATGGGCTCAACAAGGTACAATTATTCATTTTACAACGAGGTTGTTTATTCAGCACCGGGAATGAATTATCGCACTTATTTTAATGCTGAAATACTTGGTGCATCGATGTCTGCACCAGAAGATTTAGTCGTCTATAATCAGCGAATTTACATCATTTCTTCAGCACTTAGTCGTGTTGACTTGCCAGCAGGATTTACTACCCAAAATGGCAATATAATAGTTGTAGATGAACAGTTTGATTTAATTGAAAATCATATGCAATTTGATTTTGATCAATCATATGAAGGTTCATTAAATACAGCAATACCGCTTAAACTTCTATCTCCTACAGGGCTTGATGTGCGTGATAGTGGTATTTTTATAGCAGATGCGGGTAATAAGCGTATCGTTAAACTAAATCATGATTTTAAGGTTTTAGCAGTCTATGATAAAATAGATGATCCAACTTTCAAACAACCGGATGTGGATGATGAAGAGGAAGAAGATAAAATTGATTTTATACCTTCAAAGATTACTGTTGATTCTTCAGGCAGAATGTATGTTGTAGCAAGAAATGCATTTGAAGGAATTATTGAACTTGAATCTAATGGTTCATTTAATCGGTTCACGGGGGTAAACCCCGTTCAATTATCGCCAACAGAAATTTTTACAAGATGGTTTATGACAGAAGAACAACTAAACAAATTACCGAGATATTTACCGACTGAATATACAAATATCGTCATGGATAATCGCAATTTTATGTATGCAACTGCGTCGGCATCCTCTGATACTGGTGATACGAGTGCAACTTCATCTAATGAACGGATGATACAATTAATCAATCCTAAAGGTGTTGATGTATTAACAAGAACACGCGCTTATTTTCCGCCACAAGGTGATGTTCAATACGTTACTTCTATCAATAATTATGTTGTTGATGGTCCTTCCCATTTTGTTGATATTGCGATTACAGATAATGGTATTTATTCGGTCTTAGATTCAAAACGAGCTAGAATATTTACTTATGACTCCGACGGCAATTTACTTTATATTAATGGAGAAGAAGGCACACAATCTGATAAGTTGTCGATAAACGTTGTATCACTTGGATATTTAAATGACGAATTGTTAGTTTTAGATAAGCAAGCAAGAGAAGTAATTGTTTTTGAATTATCCGCGTTTGGTAAAGCCGTTAATCAGGCTGTCGCTTTTTATGAAGATGGTGATTTTGTGGCCGCAAAAAACTCATGGGAAGAAGTCATTAAATTTAATACAAATTATGAAATTGCATATAACGGAATCGGTAAATATTATTTAAGAACTGGCCAGTATAAACTGGCAGTTGATTATTTTAAATTAGGTCATGATCATTATTATTATTCCAAAGCGTTTAAAGCATATCGAAATGAAATCATAAAAGATAATTTTGGATGGATTGTCGGTTCTATTTTAGCTATTAGTGCCGGTTTAATCACGTTCAGTGTTATTAAGAAACGAAAGAAGGGTGGGATTTAGTATGCAAAATGTAATAGTTAAGTTAAAGATATTTTGGAAAGAATGCTTTACTTTTCCTAAGTATATCGTTTTCCATCCTTTTGATGGTTATGATGATTTTAAACGCTATGAGAAGGCGAAATTATGGGTTGCCATCGTCTTTTACGTATTATATGTGCTCTATCGCATATTTAATTATCAATTCACATCAATTCTTGTTGTGGATAGAAATCCATTGTTGCTAAATAGTCTTCAAGAATTATTTGTTGTGATATTATTAGTTTTCCTGTTTACCGTTGGTAATTGGTCGGTAACGACTTTAATGGAAGGTAAAGGAAAATTTAAAGAAATCGTAATGATGACAGGATATTCTTTATTTCCTTTAGTGATTTTGGGCTTCCCAGCTATTCTTTTATCTAATTTCTTAACACAAGATGAAATGGCTTTTTACTATATTTTAATTGGTTTTGGATATGGTGGCACCGCTTGGATGTTATTTATGGGCATTTTGAATATTCATCAATATGGTTTAGGAAAAACAATTTTAGCAATTATCTTAACGATGCTTGCAATGTCAGTCATGATATTTTTTGGTTTATTATTTTTTGACTTAATCCAGCAATTTATCAGTTTTATTGCTGCAATTTGGAAAGAACTTTCATTAAGGTAGGTAACTCATGAAACACTGGAAATTATCACTATCGATTATCATTATCATTTTAGCCTCCTCGTTACTATACTTTATGACGGGTAATCTAGAAAAAGACGAAATCACAATGACCTTAGCAGATGATTTTATTTATGAAGATTTTAGTCCTGCGGAAGAATTAACATTGACTAATCGTCTAGTTGCTGATAACAATCGATTTGAATTTCACATTAATGAATTAACAACACACATCACCATTATAGATAAAATCAGTGGTGAGGTTTGGCGTTCAAATCCTGCTATAGAGGATACTAATCCTATCGTTACCCCAGCATCATTAAATAGGCATAAGGCAACACTTGAAATCACATATGCGAATGAGGCTGGTGCATTTACGACAATCAATAATTATAAATATTCGATTTTACACGATCAGCCACTCGCTAATACTTCTTGGCCGGTTAATGATATTCGTTCATTTGAAATGAAAGACATCACGGATGGCGTACAAATTTATTATACATTTAAAGATATTTCCATAGATTATCTTTATTTTCCAAAATTCATGACAAGAGATATGATGGCTTTATTAAAAGAAACACTTAGTGCATATGATTTTGCTATTATCGAAGCGACTTATAAAAATATTAATACTGATTTCGATGTATATGAAATAGGGTCATATGAAGATTTATCTAACAATATTATTAGACGACTATATCCAATATTTTATGATATAGATCCAAACGATGAACTAGACACTAGTTTGGGTTACACAAGAGCACGTGCCATTTCAGAAAATCAATCGTATGGATATATGGATATCATTGAAAAACCAGTCTTTAAAGTTGGTGTTGAATTACAATTGACTAATAACGGATTACGGGCATCAATTTTAAAAAATTCAATCGTTGAACCAGAAAATTTCAGAATTTCAAATATTTCATTATTCCCATTATTTGGAACTGCTGTTTCAGTTCAAAATGGTATACCAACCGAGGGCTATATTGTTATACCTGATGGTTCAGGTGCAGTCATAAAATTTAATAATGGAAAGTCATATCAATCACAATATAAAAAGAAATTGTATGGTGAAGATTTAGCATTATTACCATATAAAATGCCAGAGCAACAACAAAAGATATCAATGCCTGTTTACGGTATGGTAAAAGAAAATGGCGGCTATGCTGCGATTATTACTGAAGGAGATGGGATGGCATTTATCAATGCGGATGTATCTGGCAGGGTCGATTCTTATAATAAAGCATTTCCGTCTTTTGATATCAGAAAATCAGAACGAGTTACGATTGGTTCGGGATTCCAAAAATACGAATTAGACGTATGGACAAAACCTGTCGTTGATACCGACTTCACTGTGGAATATCACTTTTTATCAGGTACAGATAACTCGTATGTTGGCATCGCACATGTTTTTCAAAACTATTTAATTGACCTTGGTTTAACACGAAAGGATCAAACAACAGAAACAGTTTTAAATACAGAATTAATTGGCGCTTATGACACAAAAGAATTTTTCTTAGGTATTCCATATCAATCAATGCAGAGTTTGACGACGTTTAATCAAGCTAAACTTATTATTGATGAGTTATATGATGAAGATATTTCAAATATTAATTTGCTTTTTACAGGTATTATGTCAGGTGGATTAAACCCGGGATTGCAAGATAATTCATCATTTGAATCTATTTTGGGATCGCGGAAAGAATATGATCAATTAGTTTCGGATTTAAATCAAAAATCAATCACTCTCTATCCGATGATAAATTTTACGACAACGGCATCTTATAATCGTTTGTTCCAAAACTTTAATTACACATCGCAACGCGTTAGTGGTGATATGTCTTATGATTTTGTTTATCATTTTCCATCAGGATTACCATATGAAGAATTTAATAGCACAGTCGAATTTACTGCAGTGAATAAGAGTCCATATGTCATCAATCCTCAGTATTACATGTCTTTGTATGATAAAATGGCTAAATCAAATAACTTAGACGCGATAGCATTTAATAAACTTGGTGCATCATTAGCGGGTTCTTATGATCGCAATCATCCAGTTTATAAGCAGGATGCAATTGCTTATCAAACTGCAGTATTAGCTAAAGTAGAAGCTGATCTTCATTTGGAAAACCCATTATACTTTGCAATGCCTTTTGCAGATTCAATTTCTAATTTACCGATTGAATCCACACTATATTCTATCATCGATTACTCGATCCCATTGATGCAGTTAGTTTTATCGGGATTTGTTGATTATTCAGGAGGTGCTATCAATGTTTCAGCTGATCGTAACCCGCAATATTTATTCTTAAAGGCAATTGAAACAGGCTCAAATTTGAAGTATACATTATCATATGATTCCACGATAGAACTTTTAAATTCACCCTATAACTATTACATGTCTACACATTATGTTCAATGGATGGATACGATTGTTGCACAAGTTCAAACAATGAACCAATTAGGGATACATCAAGGACATTTAATCAATCATGAACGTAAACAATCAAATGTTTATCAAGTTGATTATTCAAATGGATTAAGTGTTTTGATTAACTATAACGCATATGCAGTAACCGTGTCAGGTATAACAATTTCAGGCATGAATTATGCAGTGATAGACTAAGGAGAATGTCATGAAAAAGAAGAAAAATAATGCGGCATCTCCGCTAACAAAAATATTGCTAGGATTTTGGTTAATGATAAAAAAATATTCACAAACCATATTTGATTATGTTCAAAAAGAACTGAATGTTGTTTTTCACTTTCTTTCTGTAATAATTGAAAAGGGTATTTATTTCGTAGCCAAATATACTGGTATTAGTTGGCTAAAACATCAATGGCTGACACATATGCCAAGCAAAATACGTCCATGGTTTGAGTACTCAATATTTTTACCATTTACAATCATAGACAC
The DNA here is from genome assembly GCA_011620375.1 of Acholeplasmataceae bacterium. GTDB lineage: Bacteria > Bacillota_I > Bacilli_A > Acholeplasmatales > Acholeplasmataceae > WOFB19. The sequence continues at coordinate 21,695 of WOZH01000070.1, read as the reverse complement.
TTTTATTCATTACAAGGATTTAACTTATCGTCAGCAAAAATCAGTCCAGGGTGTATTGTTCGCTTTACCTTGGATTGCAGGAATTTTATTCTTTTTCATCACACCTTTTTTTCAATCACTACTCGATTCATTTTATGAACTAACGCCACAACCAGGGACAATAAGCCGCGTATGGGTTGGTTTTGATAATTATCGTTTTGCATTAAATGAGCATACAACACTCACCTCATCTTTCAGAGTGGAATTATTGACAACGGCTGGTAACGTTGCTGCCAATATTCCCGTTATGTTAATATTCTCACTCTTTATTGCCGTTATGTTAAATATGGAATTTAAAGGACGTGCATTTGTTCGTGCTGTCTTCTTTATTCCAGTTATTTTAAATTCAGCAGCTGTCGCCTCAGCACTTGGTGGTGGCGATGCTATCACTTCAATATTAGAAGAACAAGGTATTGGTCAAATATTTGATTTAGGGTTTTATCTAACACAAGCAGGTTTACCGGTTTTCATGGTTAATTTCATTGCTGGTTTAATTGGTCGTATCTACGATATTTTAGCCTTAGCTGGTGTACCGATTCTATTGTTCTTAGCAGCCATTCAATCTATACCAAAACACTTATATGAAGCGGCTAAAATAGAAGGGGCAACGGCATACGAAATGTTTTGGTTAATTACATTACCCAATGTTAAAATTCATATGATTACGGTTGCTATTTATGCGCTTGTTGATACATTTTTAACATCATCAGTTTCAGGTATTATCGCTCAACAATTAAATAATCCACAATATGTGAATAACCACAGTGGTGGCTGGGGAGTTGCTTCTGCTATGGCTTGGATTTATGTCGGTATGAATGTCATTTTCCTGCTTATATTTGGTATTTTCGCAAAAATCTTTAAGATGGGAGAATCACAATATGAAAACTCATGATATAGTTGACAAAACAAAAGCAACCATTGAAAATGTGATTGCGAAAATTAAAGATCCCCGAAAAATTAATCGCCGCAAAAAGAACATTAAAAAAATGGTTATTTCTATTATTAGAACCGTCATATTATTCGGATTGTGCTTTGTCATTCTTTATCCTATTATTCAGCAATTATTGCAAGCATTTAGAGCACCGGAAGACGCCAATGATCCATCGGTTATTTGGATACCAAAAATTTGGAGTTTAAAGAATTTCAAGATTGCTAGTATTGTGCTTGATTATTGGAGATCTGTATTTAATACTTTTAAAATATCGATGATATCCATGATTCTTCAAATTGCATCTACAGCACTTGCTGGCTATGCATTTGCGAGATTAAAATTTAAGGGGTCAGGAATTTTATTTATGATTGTAATACTAACTATAATCATTCCACCTCAAGCATTATCACTCTCCCAATATATCTATTTTAGATCACTTAGATTAATAGGTAATGAAGTTGCACTTTATTTGATGAGTGGTCTTGGTATGGGGATTCGATCAGGTATCTTTATTTATATATTTAGAAGTTTCTTTAAAGGCTTGCCAAAAGAACTTGAAGAATCTGCACAAATTGATGGCGCAGGTGTTTTTAGAACATTTTGGAATATTATGTTACCAAATGCACGCGGGGCACTAGTTACAGTAGGTTTATTCGCGTTTGTCTGGCAATGGAATGATGCATATTATGTTAAAATATTCGAAATCTCGACAGCAGATTTCCCATTATTAACAATGCGACTTATTAACGCTGCTGAAGGCATGTATAACGCTTTATTCTATACAGGTGCACTAAATTTAATTGGACAAGATGTTTGGAGTAATCCTGTATTCTTGGCACTTATTTCAAATGTTTGCGCTTTACTGATGATGCTACCATTATTAATTATGTATCTTTTCGTTCAAAAAGGATTTGTTGAATCCATTGAACGAACGGGTATTGTTGGCTAATTGAAAGGACATTATGAAGGATAAAAAACAAAAACAGCGGTATGAAGAATCATTTTATCAAAAAATAAATAATGTTGCTGATTGGATCATTCGGCTGATTATGATTAATATCCTAATGATTATAACTAGTTTACCAGTATTAACATTATATTCTTCTTTATCGGCGGGCTATCAACTATGGCATGACTATGTTAATAAGGAAGAAACGAAGTTGTTTTCCGGTTATTTTACATATTTTAAAACTCGTTTTATGAAGAAGCTTAGTATAGGTTCCGTGTTATCATTAATCATTGTTATCGGGTATTTAGATGCAACTTATTATGCACAAATCGCTGATGTTTCAATCTTTTATAAACTGGGATATTTTGTCATGATTGCTATGCTAACAACAGGATTTATCGTGACACTATTCACGCTTGTTGTCTTTCAGGTATTTCCTGAAGCAAAAATTCCACTTATGTTTAAATTAGCATTGTATTTATCTGGTAAATATTTCTTTCGATTAGTTTTGTTATTTATGACGATGATTATACCGATTGCGATGATGATGTTTCCAATAACACAGCTCATTTTTGTATTTATCGGTATTAGTGGGCCACTATTACTCAATGTGTTAATCACAAAAAAAATTATTATTTATTTGGAAGGAATGAAAGAAAATGCCACGGATTAAATTGGGTATTGATCGAATAGATGAATATCTAGACGTGTTCTGCAATAAACATGTTGGGTTAATCACAAATCCTACAGGTATGAATAGTGAACTATGTTCAACCATAGAAATTTTAAGTGAGAAAACACATTTAGTATCACTCTTTTCACCCGAACACGGTGTTCGTGGTGATTTGCAAGCGGGTGTAAAACTTGATACATATCAAGATGAACAAACTGGTTGTACAGTCTATTCTTTGTACGGAAAAGATAAGAAGCCCAGTCCAGAAATGCTTGAAAATATAGATATCATTGCTTTTGATATTCAAGATGTGGGTGCAAGATATTACACGTTTCTATATACGATGGCTTTTGCGATGCAAGCAGCTTTTGAAAATAGTAAAAAATTTGTCGTCTTTGATCGGCCTAATCCAGTCGGTGGTATTGCTGTAGAAGGCAATATCTTAGAAGAAACATATCGCTCTTTTATTGGATATTATCCAATACCACAACGTTATGGGTTAACCATTGGCGAACTAGCTTTATTATTTAACAAAGAATTTTCAATTAATTGTGATTTAACGATTATTACGATGCATGGTTATCAAAGAAAATTTATTTATCAAGATCTTGAACTACCTTGGTTAATGCCAAGCCCCAATATCCCTACAAGTCAAACAACATTTGCTTATTTGGCAACCTGTTATTTTGAGGGAACGAATGTTAGTGAAGGACGTGGGACAACAAAACCATTTCAGATATTTGGTGCTCCTTGGTTAGACACACAACAACTTATTGATGAACTTCATGCTTGTCATCTGGTAGGTGTAAGATTTAGAAAAATATATTTCACACCATCATTTTCAAAATATAAAGATGTACTTTGTCATGGTGTGGAATTAATTATTGACGATTACCTGATGTTTGAACCAGTAAAAACAGGGATGACTATCATTTATATAATGTCAGCATTATTTACCGAATTTGAATTTATAAAACCCTACAAGGATGGTATGCATCCAATGATTGATTTTTTGAATGGCGATGTGTTCTTAAGAGAGCATCAAATAACACTTTCCGATATATATCATAAATTGGAAAAAGATCGTGAAATATTTCAAAAATTGAAAGGAAAATATCACCTATATGACTAAAAAATATCTGATTAAAGATTTGACGATTGACCAAAAAGTCGGACAGCTTTTAATGTTTGGTTTTGAAGGCACAGAACTGAATGACCACGCGATTGAAATGATCCAAAAATATAATATTGGCAATGTCATTTTATTTACAAGAAATGTGCAAACAGCAAAACAAGTTCAAAATTTGATCCAAAACCTTCAAAAACTAGCAAATAAATCTAATGGCGTGCCTTTATTTATCGGCATAGATCAAGAAGGTGGTATGGTTTCAAGAATTAATCAAGTGGCAACGAGTTTTCCTGGAGCAATGACGATTGCAGCAAACGGATCATTAGAAGCATGCTATCAAATTGGGTATCTAACGGGTCAAGAACTTAAAGCTTTAGGTATTAATATGAATTTTGCTCCCGTATTAGATGTCAATAGTAATCCTAAAAATCCAATCATAGGCACTAGAAGTTTTGGTGATAAACCAGCACAAGTGAGCGCTTATGCGATTGAATACATTAAAGGATTACAAACACATGTGATTGCAACTGGCAAACATTTTCCTGGACATGGTGATACGAGTCAAGATTCTCATTTAACATTGCCACGTATTGATCGTAGTTTAGAACAATTAAAACAAATTGATTTTGTACCGTTTCAGAGGGCGATAGATGCTGGACTTAAAGCAATGATGAGCACACATATCAATTTTCCTGCAATGACAGAAAATGGACTACCCGCAACGTTATCAAAACGAGTTTTAACGGGATTGCTACGTGAAGAAATGGGTTTTAAGGGATTGATCATATCAGATGGTATGGAAATGAAAGCTATTCAAGATAATTATGGTACTGTCGAAGCCACGCTTATGGCTATTGAAGCAGGTATTGATATTGCATGTATTTGTCATTCCTTAGATTTGCAAAGAGAAGCAGTTGTTAGATTAAGAAGTGCAATAAAACGTGGTTCATTGGATGAATCAATATTAAATGAACGAGTTGAAAGAATATTAGCTGCAAAATCAAAATTAGATTTTAAAATTGATGAACCATTTCATCCAGTACAATCGTTGATTGGTTCTGATGAAGCAAAACAATTGTCACAACAAATCGCAAATGGTGCTGTTACAATTGTCAAGGGTGAAGCATATCAACCAAAAGAGAGGGCACTTTTCATAGGACCTATGCCAAAAACAACTTCGTTTGCGGAAGATAAGACGATGGCAGTTGATACCTTTCATAGGATTGAACAGGAGACAAATCTCGATACACATCAAGTATCGATTCAACCAACCGATACCGAAATAAAAAATGCTTATGAAGTTGCAAATACTTATGAAGACATCGTGATTGCTACATACAATGGCAATGTCTATAACGAACAAATCAAATTAATTAATAGTTTAACTAAGTTAAATAAGCATATATATGTTGTTGCAATGCGCAATCCCTATGATTTGTACTACACGGATAAAATTAAAAACTATGTATGCTTCTATGAATACACGGAGCTTTCAGTTAATGCTTTAATTGATTATCTAAATGGTAAATTAGTGCCGAGAGGAAAGGTGCCAGTGAAATATGAATAAATACATAGTTGGCCTAGATGGTGGTGGCACTAAAACATTAGCTGTCTTATATGATGAAAAAGGGTTTGAACTTTCTAGGAAAATTGGTAAATTTTCTAATTTTAACATTAATGAAGCTCAAGCTAAACGAAATTTAGAAATTTTACTGGATGATTTGTTACAAACAGTGGATAAAGCAAAACCATTGTTTATTCAAATGGGAATATCTGGTTATTCAGGATTAAAGGATAAAAAGCAATATGAAAACTATTTATCTACTCGTTATCATGCGAAAGTCAGTATCGAAAGTGATGCATTAATTGCTTTATATGCAATCAAGAAAAATGAATCTGATCAAGTAATTTTAATCATCGCTGGAACAGGTAGTGTCTTGATGTTTAGTGACCAGAGTAAATTTGAACAAATTGGCGGATATGGTCAATTGTTAGGTGATGAAGGATCTGCTTACCATTTATCTATCTCAGCACTGAAACATATCCTCAATGAACACGAAAATAATAAAGCGTATTGTCCGATGAGCAGAGCAATTATGCTAGCCATTAATGCTTCTGACAATCATGATGTAAAAAATTTTGTTTACCAACATGAAAAATCAGAAATTGCTGCACTATCAGGTCATGTGATTTCTAACTTAGCAAATCAAGGAGACAAAGATGCGATAGCCCTTTATAAGGCAGAAGCAATGGCACTAGTTAAACAGGCAATGGCAGCCTATAAAAAAATGGATCATCCCAAAACAGTTATTGTTGGAATAAGAGGTTCATTCATCAAAGAAAATCCACTCGTTTCGCAAATTATAGTAAACGAATTAAAGCGTAAGATTAGTGGATTCAAACTTGATGATGGTCAAATTGAAACTGTTAAAGGTGCTTATTATCTAGCACTAAAAAGGCTTGTAGAGGTATAAATATGATAGATATAAGTAAAATTAGCACTGAAGAAAGAAACAAACACACGAAGAACATCGATATGGTTGAGACTAAAGAAATTTTACGCCTCATCAATGAAGAAGATAAAACAGTTCCTTTAGCTGTAGAAAAAGCAATTGATCAAATTACGGAAGTAGTAGATGTCGTTACGAATGCTTTCAGTACAGGTGGAAGACTCTTTTACATTGGAGCTGGCACCAGTGGGAGAATCGGTATTCTAGACGCAAGCGAATGCCCACCCACATTTGGTGTTTCACCTTCAATGGTCATTGGTTTGATTGCAGGCGGTGACAAAGCATTGAAGGAATCCATTGAAGGAATAGAAGATTCTAAAAAAGCTGCCATTAAAGATTTACGAAAAAAAAACTTGTCAGCTAATGATGTGGTTATAGGCATCGCAGCCAGTGGTAGAACACCTTATGTAATTGGTGGAATAGAATATGCAAATAAAATGGGTTGTGCAACAGCTTGCATTACAACTAGTTATCAATCAGAAATTGCAAAAATTGTTAAATACCCCATAGAAGCGATTACAGGTGCAGAACCACTAACGGGTTCTACACGTATGAAAAGCGGCACTGCTCAAAAATTGATATGCAATATGATTACAACTGCATCAATGGTTAAAATTGGCAAAGTTTATGAAAACTTAATGGTTGACGTACAAATGAGCAATGATAAACTCATTTCACGTGCAAAACGTATTGTGATGGATGTGACAGGTGTATCATCTGATGAAGCCGTCGCAGCATTACAAAAGTATAATTCAGTTAAATATGCTATTTTTGCTTTAATTTCAGGAATTAAAAATGAAGATGAGATTAAACAAATACTGAATAATCACCACGGAAATATTCGTGAGTCACTAAAACAAATTAAAGCAACCTTTCAATAAGGCAAGTACCACATAAAAAATCACCATTTATTGATGAAATGGACAGCAAAAGCCATGCTTAAAAAAACGGAAGTAAATAAAATTTATTTTAATTACAAGAAGACGAGTGTAGACTCATCGAATGGGAAATCATTGTTAACGATGTCAAGTTGGATTTAATGGGTAACAACAACTGGTAAACACAGTAATCAGGCAAGTAGATTTGCAGGCTTTGTAAGCACTTGAAAAGAAAAGCAGCGCTAGTCGATTATTTTGGTTATATTGTGACTTTATGCAAACGCAAGGTCTTTAAATTTATCAAACACAATATTTAGCTAAGTCTTATCCTAAATCTATAATATATATGATACGAGGAGATTAATTGATGAAGATTATCGTAAAAGCAAATTATGAAAGCGTTAGTAAAGAAGCTTTTGAAATCATCAGTAATTATATTAAAAACAATCCACATGCGTGTCTAGGACTTGCGACCGGTTCAACACCCATTGGGCTCTATAAGCGCTTAATAAAAGCATATGAGCGGCATGAAATAAGTTTTAAATACGTGACAACATATAATCTTGATGAATACGTTGGTATAGATCGCAATCATCCTCAAAGTTATTATTATTTCATGCATAATCATTTATTTAATCACATTGACATTAATCCTGAAAATGTGCATATCCCTGAAAATGATATAAAACACATAGATGATATTGCCAAAGCTTATAATGAGCAATTAAAAAAGACATCCATTGACTTACAGATTTTAGGCATTGGCAGTAATGGTCACATTGGGTTTAATGAGCCAGGAACTTCATTTGATCAAGAAACATTCATTGTAACATTGGATGAGCAAACCAAAAGAGATAATGCGCGATTTTTTAAGTCGCCAGCATTAGTGCCGACACATGCCATTACGATGGGAATCAAAAATATTATGGACAGCAAAAAGATTATGTTGATTGCTGTCGGAAAAAGAAAAGCAGCCATAATTAAGGCTGTAGTTGAAGGAAAAGTAACAACAGAAATTCCAGCAACGATTCTCCAAAAACACCCAGATGTAACGTTAATTCTTGATACATCGGCGGCGAGTTTAATCAATAAGGCATATTTAAAAAATGAAAATAAGTGATCATCGGATGGAAAGAAATTAAAACAGTTTCATGACAAACATCAAAAACAAAAATATAAGTAAATTCGGCAAGCAGGTGAAATGCAAGTCTCTTTATCCATTTGACGCTATAGTTAATTTTTGTCTTTATAAATAGTCTAGCAAAACGCACAATGAACCCTTTATTAATAATCAATAACTTTTAAACAACTAGTCCATTGGTGTACAACGTAACATAAGTTAACTTTTTCATTGACTTTTGATAGTTACTACGTTAAAATATCTATGTTGTACCACTTAGAATAGGTAATAAACGCTTATGGCTACCTTAATAGTGAGTCTTCAAAAAATAGAAGGAGGTAACAGCACATGTATGCAGTCATTAAGACAGGCGGTAAACAATTTCGCGTCGAAGAAGGAACAGAAATCTTCGTTGAGAAATTAGATGTTGAAGCAGGCGATACGTACACATTCGATGAAATACTTATGATTGGTGGAGAAAAAACACTCATTGGTACGCCAGTCGTTCCAGGTGCGAAAGTCATTGCGAAAGTCATCAAACAAGGACGTGGCAAAAAGATTATTGTTTTCAAGTACAAAGTCCGTAAAAAATACCGTAAAAAACAAGGCCATCGACAAAGTTATACAAAACTTGTCGTTGAACAAATCGTCGCTTAATCATGATTCATTCCATATTTACTAAAAAAAATGGGCGCATTGAATCGATTAAAGTGACAGGGCATGCAGCATTTGCCGAAAAAGGGTCAGACATTGTCTGTGCAGCTGTCTCGACGGCAATCATTGTGACAGCAAATGCACTAGAATGTTTACATGTTGACCATCAGGTTGATGTGGTGGTAGAAGAAGGATATTTCAAAGCAATCACAAAATCACATGATTCAGTCGTGGATGGGTTGCTCAATAATTTGGAATATACTTTCGATGAACTATATAAACAATATCCAAAATATATGAAAAATCAGAAGGAGGGATAATATGCTTAAGCTTAATATCCAATTATTCGCATCTAAAAAAGGTGTTGGTTCTACTCGTAACGGCCGTGACTCACATGCTAAGCGTCTTGGCTTAAAGTTATCCGATGGACAGTACGCATCTGCCGGTTCAATTATTTACCGTCAACGCGGAACAAAAGTTCATCCCGGTAATAATGTCGGACGTGGTGGCGATGATACATTATTTGCAAAAATTTCCGGATACGTCAAATATGAACGTGTGGGGAAAGATAGAAAGCAAGTTTCCGTTTACGAAGGATAACCGACGTTATCCTTTTTTTTCAGGGGTGAAAACATGTTTATTGATGAAGTGATTGTTGAAGTGACAGGGGGTAAAGGTGGCAATGGTATGTCATCTTTTCGTCGTGAAAAATATGTAGAATACGGTGGTCCATGGGGCGGCAATGGCGGTCATGGTGGATCCGTTATTTTTGTTGGTGATGAAGGGATGCACACCTTATCACAACTTCACTACAATCGACATATCAAAGCGCCTAATGGTGTCAATGGTAAATCGAAAGGTATGCATGGCGCCAATGCTGAAAATAGATATGTCCGTGTACCGTTAGGTACAATTATTTATAATGAAGATAAATCCCATTTAATTGGTGAGGTAACGCATCACAATCAAGAAGTTATTGTTGCTAGGGGTGGTAAAGGTGGACGTGGCAATATCGCATTTGCAACCCATCGAAATCCAGCACCTAAATTTGCTGAAAACGGTGATAAAGGAGAGCAATTTAAGGCTTGTGTTGAGCTTAAAGTATTAGCTGATGTTGGATTGATTGGTTATCCATCAGTTGGTAAATCCACATTAATCTCAGTTGTTTCAAATGCTAAACCAAAAGTGGCAGCCTATCCTTTCACAACATTGACACCGAATCTCGGTATGGCAATATTAGATGATGATTCATTTGTATTAGCTGATTTACCAGGATTAGTTGAAGATGCACATCAAGGACATGGATTGGGCATTCGCTTTCTAAAGCACATTGAACGATGTCGTGTATTTGTTCATGTCGTTGATCTTACACACCCTGATCCATATGACGATTATTTGAAAATTAGACATGAATTAGAAATGTATGATGAAAAACTGCTTAAGAGACCAGAAGTGGTCGTTGCCAATAAGATTGATATGCCAGAAACGGCAGAAAAACTTGCGGCGCTAGAAGAAAAAATACCGCAAGTCATCGGTATTTCCGCATTAAATCAGACGAATCTTAAAACGTTACTGTATGCGATTAAAGATATACTGGATGAAACGCCAGCTATCGCTGAAAAAGCGATTGATAGCGTATATACATTTGATGAAAAGCCACCATTCATTTTAACTAAAGATGAAGATGGTTATATGCTTACCGGTGATAAATTACGTGTCTTGTTCGATCGCATCAACTTTCTCAACGAAGATGCTGTTAAACGATTTGCAAGGCAATTGAGATCTTTAGGTGTCGATCGTGCGCTTCGTGATGCTGGTGCTAAAAACGGCGATCGAGTCAAAATATTCGAATATGAATTTGAGTTCATTGAATAGGGCAATGCCCTATTTTTTTTGAAAAAAGGGGTATGTACCCCTTAGTTCAATTTTAATGCCTTCAATTTAAAATTCAAGTTTTTCTTTAATGCGAGTGCTTCTTTATTAAATACATTTTTTTGCTCACTCGTGGCATGCGATTCGAATTGTTTCATATGATTTTGAATATTTTTCAAATCATCTTGGCGTTTTTTCATCTTCATGAGCATATCGTTTTGTAGTTCGTCTTTTAATTTTTCAATATTTTCATGATGGTGATTGATTTGAACATCATAATGTTCAGCCTTATTCTTCATGGTTTCAAGTGCTTTGCTTCGTTGTGCATCATAACGATTCAAAAGTATTTGATTTTTGTTTGCAAGTGTATCATTATTGCCATTTAAATCATTAGAAATATTAGTGAAGTTTGATTTAAAAGCATTAAGACGTTTGTTATGTTCTCTATTGAAACCTTCGATGCGTTGTGCCATTTCTTTAACGTATTGTAGCGCGATGGCTTGTTGGTTTTCGTTAAGAGCATGCAACTCTGCTTTGCTGTGCGCGAGATGATTATCCAGATCTATTTCAGTTTGTTTAATCTCTTGTTTATGAGCGAATGTTGCTCTTTCATGGGAGATATTTAATATGTCTTTTTGATTGGACAAATCGCGATTGATAATATGACGTTGTTTTTCCAATGATGCGAGCTGTATGGATTGTGCATGATGACGATCCTGGATGAATTGTTCCTTAGAATTTAATATCTGATGAGTATATTGCTTTGTGGTTTTGATGAAAAGGTCATCAAAATGAAGCAGTGTATTTTGTTTGACTTGATAATAAATAAGGACTTCAGATAACAAATTTTGCTCAGTAGAAACCATCGCTTTATTGAATTGCTCAGTTTGCTGTGATAACTTCTTGAAGGCATTGTTTAATGCATCATTTGTGACATAAACAAGTTCTTTTAGATCAGCATAAAAAGATTGTGAACTTTCGGTATAATTCTGTAAATTTTGAGAAAATGATTGATAGATAGAAATATACCTTGAAAGATGTCTTGAATAAAATTGAGATTCAGATGATTTTTCTTTTATACACTTTTGCTTGCTGATTTCTAGCGTCTTTTGAATCAATGTTTGTTGCTTGGCAAGGGCATCGATTTCGCGGTGTTTGATAGCAATCATCCGATCAGCTTGTTTGATATTGTCATTTAAATGGGTAATGACACTTTGATGATTTTTTATCAAAGACACGTTTTCTTTGTAGTCATAGGATGTCTGCAATGGGAGAAGACCAGTTTTGATTTGATCATTAATCTTAATAAGTTGTTCAATAAAAGCCTTTTTTTGATCGATGTCTCCTTGATATTTTAGATAGTCATGCTCAATCTGTTGAATATCATTTTCGGTAATTTTCTGTTCGCGACTGATTCGTTTGATTTTGTCAAGATAAAATTTCATCATCTCATCGTGCTTCATTTGATGACGATATTGATCTTGAGCTTCGATTATTTGCTTGAAATCATGCTGTATCTTTGTTGCATATTTTGTGATGTAATGCTGCATCAAATCATGAATTTCATGATCGAAGCGCATCGCGAGCAATAAACTTTGCTTAAAAATATCTGGATGTGATGGTAATAAATATAAATCATTAATGATTTGGCGCATATGTGAGCGTTTTTGCTGAAGTGACATCATATATTTTTCAAACTGAATGACGTGATATTGTTGATCAAGCAAAATAAGATGATCAATAGATTTTAATCGTTTTGTGTTTGAAAAACTCGTCCGTTTTTGATTTTTAAGGGATGCTTGAACGATGAATGTTGCACGCTTATATGCTAATAAACGATGTTCAACATCGATTTGAAAGACATCGTTTTCTTGTGTCATTTCTAATAATTTCATCTCTTGATTGAGTGTTAATAATTTGGATTGTTTTTCAAAATCAAGTTCGTCAGCGCGCTGTTCATAAATCTTTTTAGCAATATCACTTCTAATCTGTTGCTCTTGAAGTGAAAAATCACGAACGTTTCTTGCTTTTTCCAATTCTAATTGTGTATTCGAATTGATGGTCAATTGATTATATTCATAAGATAACTCATCTTGTTTTTGATTAAAATCCAAATCTTCTAAAGCCAGTTGGTGATCCATATCTAATTTAGCGTGTTCCAATTTTGTCATATTGATTGCAATCTGTTGATCGTTTGTTAATAAATTTAATTCACGATCTTGAATAAGAGAAGCAATTTGTAGTTGTGTTTCCAAAGATAAAAGATCACGATTGAGCGAGAGATTCAGTAATTGTTCGTGATGATTATAAATATTTTCGTTTAATGCAAGCTGTGCTTTTGATTGCGCGATATTGTGATTAAAATTTAAATCGATTTTGACCAGTGACTGTTTAAATTGATAACTCATGAGATTTTTCTTTAGGCGCCAATCATTGATGGTTTTTAGATAAGCAAGATCATGATTATAAAGACGATAATGAATGTCTTTTTGTCTAGCAGCAATCTCCTTATTTGTCCTGATGATTTGTTTATTTAAATCCGCATTGGCATTTTTGAGATTCAACCTTAGTGTTTTTTGTAGGTCAACTTGCTCGTGTTCATCATCGGTGTCCTTCATTTGAAAACGAATTTCTTTTGCAGCAATCATGCTTTCACTATTGACAGATTCCTTATAGGCAGTCAGCTTAGAGTTTAATAGTGAAATCATCTCATTTGATTCGTGGATGATACGTGCTTTTTTATCTTCATATTCTCTTCTTTTTTCGTCAAATTCAACATTCATAGCCATTAAATCTTCTTGATAAGATGCTTTGACGCGATCAACGGCGAGTTTGTAATCTTCCCTTAATTTTGAAAGTTGCACATCAATTGGTCTTTTTTTGGCTTCATAATTGGCTTTGATTACTTTCAAAGCCTGTTGATTTTGTTTATTCAATTCATTGATTTTCTTGTTGAAAATGACTGAAAATTCGTTATAATTCGTTTTGATTGCTAAATAAATATCATTATTTGTCGTTGTGTTAGTTGTTTGTCTTTCATCAATTTCTTTTTTCCTATTTTCATAATCAGTAATCAATGATAGACGTTTATCTGCTCGAGTTTTCGTTGATTTATCAAAGGTCGATTTGAGACCTATGAGTGCTTCTTTTTGCTCATTTTCAATTTCAAAAGTGACTTTTTGGTTGTGCTTTCGAGCTACCTGAGCAACCTTTTTAAATGAACCAATGTCGCGTTGATAAGTCATTTCTATATCTTTAATCGCTGCCGAATATTCATTATCGATTTCTTCTCGTTGTTTATTAATACGGTCGAACTGTTGATTGAAGTGCTTTGTCAATTTATCAATTTTTAAGGTCTTTTGTTTCTGGATTTTTTTTATTTCTGCTTCATTCTTGGTCACTATAAGGTTGATAGATCGCTGATAATTTTGTGTCTTAAATAGATACCGCTTTTCGATATCTTCTAAGCAAGTCAAAAAATGCGCTTTTTGCTCATGATCAGTTTGTGCAATCCATTTCAAATTCGTCGGAATTTCATTAATAAATTTACGAATTGAAACGGCGATTGGCTGATAGAGATTATCGTGCTTGAAAAGTTCGGTAAATTCGGTTTTTATGGTCTTTAATTCATCATTAATCAAGATATATTCACCCTTAGACTTATTATATCATAGATGTATTTACCAATAGATAAAACCTCATAAAAATGATATAATGGATTTAACAATTAATTTCTCAGGTGATCACATGTATGCAACCATTAAAGGAACCGTTTCAAGTGTAAAACCAAGTCATATCGTCATAGAAAATAATGGGATTGGATATCTGATTCTTTCCCCATATCCATACCAATATCACATCGGTGATGAAATCACATGCTTTGTTCATCATTATATTAGAGAAGATGTCGATGCGCTCTATGGGTTTGATACTTATGATAGTAAAGCATTATTTCTAAAATTGATTGGTGTCTCTGGCATTGGTCCTAAAAGTGCACTGTCTATTTTAGCAAGTCCCAATGTTGACGAGACAATGTATGCTATTGAGACGGGAAACATCAAATTTCTAACTAAATTTCCTGGCATTGGCACAAAAAGCGCGCAACAAATCATTCTCGATCTAAAGGGTAAGCTAGTGAATGAAGAAGATGGTTTGATTCCCGCGCAGGAAGATGATGTCACACAAGCTTTATTAGCGCTCGGTTATTCAAAGACTGAAATCAGGAAAACATTAAAAAAAATCAATTCTGATCAATCGGTTGAAGACATGATTAAACAAGCTTTGCAATTATTGATTAAGTAGGGGGTTTCATGGATAAAGAACGGATTATTACAGCAATGTCACTCAAAGAAGATGAAGATCAATCACTGCGTCCGCGGATGCTGTCACAATATGTTGGACAAAATGAAATAAAAGAAGTTTTAGATATTTATATCAAGGCTGCTTTAAAAAGAAAAGAAGCGCTTGATCACATGTTGCTTTATGGACCTCCAGGTCTAGGAAAAACAACATTGGCACAAATTGTAGCAAATGAACTTCACGTCAATATTCGTGTAACCTCAGGTCCAGCAATTGAACGCAGCGGAGATTTGGCGGCTGTTTTAAGTTCACTCAATCCAGGTGATGTCTTATTCATAGATGAAATTCACCGTCTTCCCCGTGTTGTTGAAGAAGTGCTCTATGCTGCAATGGAAGATTATGTATTAGATATCATCATTGGTAAGGATCAGGAATCTAGAAGCATAAGAATCGATTTACCACCATTCACGCTGATCGGTGCAACCACACGATTTGGTGACTTATCGGCACCATTAAGGGATCGTTTCGGTGTCGTTTTCCGCTTGAATTATTATGGACCCGAAGATTTAGAAAAAATTGTCAAAAGGACTGCAGGTGTCTATGATTGCAAAATTGATAAAGAAGCAATCATCAGTTTAGCACTTAGGAGCAGGGGAACACCCAGAATTGTTAATAGATTGTTTAGAAGGGTGAGAGATTTTGCTGAAATCATTGGTGATGGCATTGTTACAAAGGAAATTACTGATCATGCGCTATCAAAACTAGGTATTGATGGGAATGGTCTTGATCACACTGATTATAGATACTTAAATGCGATTGTTAAAACATTCAATGGGGGTCCTGTTGGCATTGAAACCATCGCGACATCCATCGCTGAAGAAATAACTACTGTTGAAGACGTATATGAACCTTATTTGATGATGGAAGGTTATATCAGACGGACACCAAGAGGTAGAGTTGCCACACAAAAGGCATATGATGCGCTCGGTGCGACATACTATAAAGGATTATTTGATGATGCACCTAAGTGATTTTGATTTTCATTTGCCCAAAAATTTGATTGCACAACATCCAGCTCAAAAAAGAGATCAATCAAGATTAATGATCCTCAATCGAAAAGAAATGACAATCTCACACCATCATTTTCATGACATTATTGATGAATTAAATGCTGATGATGTGTTGGTCATCAATGATACAAAAGTCATTCCTGCGCGTTTATTAGGGGAAAAAGATGAAACAAAAGCAGTTATTGAGATTTTGTTGTTAAAACCATTAGGGCACGACTGCTGGGAAACCATTGTAAAACCTGCAAAACGCGTTAAGATTGGCACGAAAGTTAAATTTGGGAACCGTTTAACAGCAATTTGCACGGCACTTGGTGATGAGGGGATTAGACATTTTAAGATGACATATGATGGTATTTTCATGGAAGTGCTTGATGAACTTGGTACCATGCCACTACCCCCATATATCACAGAGCAATTAATGGATCAAGATCGTTATCAAACGGTTTATGCAACTCATCCTGGAAGTGCTGCAGCACCGACTGCTGGTTTGCATTTTACACCTGAATTACTGGAAAAAATTAAGGCTAAAGGTACGCAGGTGATTGCCATTACATTGAGCATCGGTTTAGGGACATTTAGACCAGTTCAAGTCGATATGATTGAAGCACATCACATGCATACAGAGGCTTATACCATGAGTAACCAAGCAGCAATAGCACTCAATCATGCGAAAAACAATCACAAACGCATCATTGCGGTGGGAACAACATCTATGCGAACACTGGAAGCAAACTATGATCATGGATTTCATGCGGGTTCTTATGAGACAAATATATTTATTTATCCAGGGTATCAATTTAAGGCTGTTGACGCTTTAATCACGAATTTTCACTTACCCAAATCAACCTTATTGATGCTGGTTTCAGCTTTTGCAGGTCTTACTTTTGTGCAAGAAGCCTATCAAACTGCTGTTCAAGAATCTTATCGATTTTTCTCCTTTGGAGATTCGATGTTTATAAAATAGTCATTTATTGATTGAAAAATTTGTTTAAAATCGCTATAATCTAAGTAGCGGAGGTTTTTGTAGATGGCATTGCTAATCACATTCATAGAGCTGCTACCCTATATCGCTTTGGTACTTGTTGTAGCCGGAATTGCAGTTTTTTATGTATTATATGAAAAAAATAAAAAACAAAAACCTGCGGATGATGAATATTTAGCATCAGTGATTAAAGCAATCGGTGATGTTTCAAACATCATTTCGATTCATCATGTTCAAAGACGAACACAAATCGAATTATTAGCACCAGAAAAAGTGGATGTCAATCAACTAAAAGCACTACAAATATCTGCTTTTATGACCGGAAAGAAAATAACGTTGCTGTTAAACGAAAATCGTGAACATACGCTTTTCCAATTGATTAAAAAGAGAAAAGAGGAACAATAATGGAACAATCATTCTTTATTACATCGGAATACGGTATCCATGCTAGACCAGCAACAAGACTGGTGAATCTTGCCATGAGTTTTCAATCTGATATCAAACTGGATGCGATGGGCAAAACTGTGAATTTGAAGTCCATTATGGGGCTGATGTCACTCGGTATCTACAAAGGTGAAGAAGTTCGCGTTACAGCTGATGGTTTAGATGCAGAAGAAGCACTTAGTGCACTGTCTAATTTCATCATTACTGAAGGCTTAGGTAGATTAGGATAATAAAAGTGGTCAATACCGCTTTTTATCTATAATAAGAAAATTATGAGACAAAAACGGATTAAATACGTCGATGAATCATTATTGGCAACGCATGGTGTCATCATCGATCTATGTGAACGCGATTTTCCAGATCAACCATTAGAAATTGAAATTGGCAGCGGCAAAGGTGAATTTATTACACGCCTTGCGGCAGATAACAAGGATAAACATTATATAGCGATTGAAAGAAACAAATACGTTTGTTATCGCATTGTTGAAAAAAAAGAAGCACTTAAATTAAATAATTTGACAATTATTTTAGGGGACGCAATCAATTTAAATACGTATCTAGGTCGGCACAAAGTAGATGCCATCTATTTGAATTTTTCTGATCCATGGCCGAAGAAAAGGCATCACAAAAGACGTTTAACAGCCCCTTCATTCTTGCCAATTTATCAACATTTACTAGATGACAATGGCATATTACAATTTCGAACAGACCATTTTGAATTTTTTATTGATTCCCTTGAGAATTTGTCATCCACCTTTGATATTATGCATATTGATAAAGACCTCGCTGTTTCAAATTATATGACTGAATATGAAGTTAAAAAACGTTTGTCAGGTCCGATTTATCAAATACAAGGAAGGAAAAAACATGTTACCCAAACACTATAGAGACTTAATGTCATTGGCCGGGACATCTGGTCATGAAAAAGCGATTAGAGATTATATGAAAAATGTGATGAAGGATTTTCCCAATTATCAGATCATTAGTGATAATTTAGGATCCATTTTTGCTTTTAAGAAAGCAAAAGACGAACATGCCCCAACCGTTATGGTTGCAGGCCATCAGGATGAAGTCGGTTTGATTGTATCAAATATCACAACAAATGGCTTACTGAAAGTCATCAACACAGGTGGTTTAAATGGCGAAGTGTTCATTTCACAAGTCATGAATGTTTATACACAAAAAGGGGTTATTAAAGGTGTGATTGGTGCTATACCACCGCATCTTAAAAAAGAACAAAAAATCACGATCGAAGATTTATGTGTAGATATTGGAGCGACATCAAAAGCCGAAGTTGCTAATGCCGGCGTTCAGATTGGCGATATGGTTTTATTTGATAATCCCTTTTGCTATACGTTTAATCAATCAAGAGTGATTTCTAAAGCCATCGATAATCGATATGGATGTGGACTAGCTTTAGATGCAATCATGGCCTTTCATGATACCGAATTGCCATTTCATGTCGCGATTGGGGCAACCGTTCAGGAAGAAATCGGATTGCGTGGCGTAGAAACCGCAGTTAATCTGATTAAACCCGATGTATTTATTGCACTAGATGCAAGTCCTGTTAACGATATGGACGATAAAGATGCTTTGGCGACATTAGGGGGTGGTTGTTTGCTCCGTGTTTATGATCCCAGAAATATAATGCCACCGGCGCTATTAACTTACTTTAGAGCACTTGCGAAAGCCAATGGTATCAAAGCCCAAGATTATATGTCAAAAGGCGGTACAGATGCTGCGAAGGCTTTCTCTATGCATGAAGGCATTTTATCGACAACCATCGGGTTACCTGCAAGATATATTCATTCAACAGCAGCGATGATGGATTTATCGGATTTGGAAGAAGCTAGAAAAATGCTATTTACAGTACTCAGGGATTTGAATCCCGACAAAATAAAAAACCTGATTAATAATGATTAAAAGCATTGTCCTATTTCTATTATTAAAGCTAGATATATCACTAAAGTTAGATGAACAAGGGAGGATGGTATGATGAAATATATGACTTTAAACAACGGTGTAAAGATGCCTCAATTTGGACTGGGGACTTTTTTGGTCGAATCGGGAGAGATTGCATATGAAACCGTTAAATATGCTTTAGAAATTGGCTATCGCCATATCGATACTGCTCAAATGTATAAAAATGAAGCATCGATTGGACAAGCAATTAAGGATTCTGGTATCCAGCGTAAAGACTTATGGATTACAACGAAGCAAGCTAGACATATGAACTTAGTGCATATGGAAAAAGCATTTCTTGAATCGTTAGACAAACTTCAAACTGATTATGTTGATCTTTATTTAATTCATTGGCCTAATCATGATGAAGAGATTAATGCCGCAACATGGGCATATTTTGAAAAACTGTATCATGAGGGTAAATGTCGAGCCATTGGCATCTCAAACTTTCAAATACATATGATTGATGATTTGTTAAAACATGCACATGTCGTTCCGATGGTTAATCAAGTTGAACTTCATCCAGGCTTATCACAGGAACCCCTTAAAAAATATTTGGACAAGATGCAAATTGCGATTGAATCATATGGACCCTTGATGAAAGGTGGTGTTTTCATGGATCGCTACGCGGACGTGCTGGCACCAATTGCAAAAGCCCATGATAAATCAATCGCACAAATTGTTATCGCTTGGGGATTACAAAGAGGAATTATCATGATTCCAAAATCTATAACACCCCAGCGCATCAAAGAAAATTATGAAGCTCAAGATATCAAGTTGAGCGCTGATGAAATGACACAAATTAATGCGCTCAATCGAGGTAATCGCGTTTACACAGATCCCGACAACAGCCCTTGGGGCGCATATATTGATTAAAAGGAATCATGTTTACTCGTGACACTTAGATGGTTTTATAAACCCCGATTATGATGTTTTTCTAATACACTTAGAAAGCATATTGGGGTTTTCTTTTAGTTTAACATGATGTATTTATTAAGATAAATCGTTTCATCAAAACCTTTGATTAGGTTGCTGCTCTTCGTTTAAGAAGTGTGTGGGATTTTATATGGTGAGGTTGATAACTTTGAAAAAATTCACGAAAAAGTACCCATCAAATGCGAAGTACTTTTTCAAAATCTAAGTTGCTAGAGATCACTTATGTGTTAATGGGCTAATTTTCTCGTGTATAATAAAAAGTAGAGATATTACTAAACGATTAAAAAGTAAGTGATTTCATGATTTTAGTGTATTCGTAACTTTTTGTAGATCTAATTCAAGTAACAGTTCATACATATTTTAAAATATAAAAGTGTTTATTATAGATTTACACACTAAATTTTAGATTTCTGACAAAACTACCAATAAAAAGCATGTCATATGCTAAAATAATATCGAGTAAACGCTTTCTTTAATAGGCAGGAGATTTTATGGATAATAGGAAATATACAATTTTAGTCGTAGATGATGAAAAAAAGATTAGAGAACGAATTGTAGAAAAAATCAATCGACAAGACAAATTCATTGTTGCAGGAGAAGCTGAAAACGGTGTTGATGCACTTGATTTTCTTGAAAAATACACCGTTGATGTGGTTTTAACGGACATCAAAATGCCATTTATTGGTGGTATAGATTTAGCAAAGGAGATTAGGAAATCATATCCCAAAATTAAGATTGCCTTCATATCTGGTTACAATGAGTTTGAATATGCTAAAGAAGCCATTAAACTCAATGTTATTAGTTATTTATCAAAACCCGTAACCGATGATGAAATCATGCAATGTCTAAAGCGCATGGAAGATGCATTATTGGAAGAGTATCAAATGATTTATAATCAGGAACGTTTGGATCATATCTATCATCAATATTTGCCCGCTTTAGTTGAAAACCAATTTAATTTATTATTATCAGACAGAGATATAACCAAAGAAACCTTAGATAAATTTAAAGTGTTTGGTATCGATTTAAGCTATGGTGAGTTTATCACCGGTTTGATTGAATTTGATACGAAAGAAGATTTCTTAATGATTGAAAAGTTAAGAATTTTCATGATTAATTTATTAAAAAGAAAATGCGAATCATTTCATGATCTTTTTTACTTTAACACGGGCTATGGATTGGTATTTATTATCAATGATTTAAATATTCATGAAAAAGAATTGGAATTAATTTTAAATGATATGATA
>WOZH01000019.1 GCA_011620375.1 Acholeplasmataceae bacterium | reverse complement strand
TAGAAAACAAATGATGGCGTTACATCTTTATGATTAACATCATAAATGATATAATAAAAGACAGGAGTTGATATCATGCTTGTCTTGATACAGATCGGGCCAATTGAACTTAATCTAAACACGCTTATAAGTTTCCTGATCGGTATTGGATTTGGATTTATTTTATTATTGCTTCTCTATGTGTACGCACTTGTCAGAGGAATTAATAAAGGTATGAGACTTCGTCATGCTGATGAAACAGACATCGATGAAGAAGAAATCAAATGGTTGATTGAAGACGCACAAAAACAATTTAAAAATAAGACTTTAAGGAATGAAACAGGGTTTTATAAACATTTAGGCAATGTCATTGCAGAATTATCGACAGATATAGCCAAAAAGTTTTATCCGATGTCAAAATATCCATATTTGGAATTGACCGTTGATGAATCATTAACATTAAGCCACTATATTACAGATCGTTTAGATGATATACTTAAAGGTAAAATATTAGGTATAGCACGTGGTATGACGTTAGCGCAGATTGTCGAAATTAATCTAGTCAAAACGAAATTTGAAACAAGTAAGATTGGTAAGGGAACGAAGCAGGTAGCAAAAATAACCAAATCTGCAATGATGGTAATAAATGCCGTTAATCCTGTTTATTGGTTTCGCAAATTGACTAAAGAATCTGCTGTCAATATCGTAATGATGCGTATTGCTTTAACAATCATCGCTATCACAGGTGAAGAAACATATAAAATTTACTCAAAGAAAGTATTCGATGTTGATAAAACCATCGATACTGGTGTAGAAGATATATACAAGCAACTCAATGATGATTTGAAAGTAGAAGGGGAGTCTTCATGAGAAAACAGAAGGAACAACCACAACTTCATCTCAAAAAACAACCGTTTCTAATTTTTCAGTTTGTTAAATTGGAAGGTATACGTGTGAAACAAGCCTATCAATCCGATCATTTTATTTCACCGATTTTTGGAACGAGTGTTAAAGATGTTGTTGCTGTACCATTCATGGTTAAAGATACAGGGGACACCATTAGACGTTTTGATGCTTTTAGAACAAAACATAAATTATCAGGAGAGGAAGCAAAAGCGAAATATGGTTCTAAATATTATGAATTCACAAATATTGTGAGTCATAAAACAAGAGAAGAGTATTTTGGTGCTTCAGACTATACACCTCGTCCAGAACCCAAAAAGACAAAAACGGTAAAACCCACTTTAATTTCACCAATTGGTGCTCACTATGTTGATAAAACCGAACGCGATGAGACATCAAATCCGTTTGTCCGCAAGCAAATGCCAAAAACGGTTGATATGGCACCCGAAGTGGAAGAAGGCATACCAAAAAAAGAGAGAAAATCAGAAGATGAAACGCCTATCGTTTCGACTTTTTCCCGGAAACAATTTTCTTCAAAAGAAATCAAAGATGTGATTTCATCTGATTTTGGTGATGGAAACCACACACCAAACCATGATGACGGCGCTGATTTTGATGAAGACTTATCACAAGATGATGATCGCCCAGTTCAGTTTGAATATCATCAGCCAGCTTATATTTATCCTGATGTCAGGATTTTTTCCAAAAAAGATCGTGACCTTGATGAAAAACCAGAATGGTTATTGAACCAAATCGATATTATTAACGCGACACTTGAGCAATTTGGTATTGAAGGATCTGTCAATGGATCAAAAAAAGGGCCAACCGTCACACGATATGAAATTGCATTAGAACCGGGTGTTAATGTCAAACGCGTATCCAATATCGCTGATAATCTCATGATGAGCTTAGCTTCTAAATCTATCCGTATAGAAGCCCCGATTCCAGGTAAACCTTATGTAGGCCTTGAGGTTCCGAATGTCAAGCCTGAAATTGTTGCTTTTGGCAATGTCGTTGATACACCAGAGTTTCTCGATGACAAAGACCATCCATTAAAGGTCGCTTTAGGTGTCGATATCGATGGTGAAAACATCTATATGGACATACAAGCAATGCCACACGGTTTGATTGCTGGTGCGACGAATAGTGGTAAATCCGTTTGTGTTAATACCATTCTTTCAAGTTTATTGTTGAAAAATTCACCAGAAGACTTAAAATTGATATTAATAGACCCTAAGATGGTTGAGTTATCTGCATATAATGATTTACCGCATTTGATTACACCCGTGATCACAGATGCTAAAATGGCTGCTCAAGCACTTAATTGGGCAACGATTGAAATGGATAAGCGATATAAGAAATTCGCACGTTCAAGAAGTAGAGATATTAAAGGATATAATCAAAACATTAAGCGTGGCATCATTGACGGCGAAAAAATGCCCTATATCGTCATTGTTATTGATGAATTAGCAGATTTGATGATGACATCCCCACATGAAGTAGAAGATGCAATTCAACGCATCACGCAAAAAGCAAGAGCTGCAGGTATTCATTTGTTGGTTGCTACGCAAAGGCCGACGACCGATGTGGTCAAAGGAACGATCAAGTCGAATATTCCTGCGCGTATTGCCTTTAGGGTTGCATCATTCGTAGATTCAACGACGATACTCGATGGTGCTGGTGCGGAAACGTTACTTGGCAAAGGTGATATGCTGTTGAAACGTGCTGATCGAACACATCGTTTACAAGGTGCATATATTCCCGATGAAGAAATTTATAAAATCACTGATTTCATACGTGAACATTATTCAGCTAACTACGCATTTGAACATGAAGATTTAAAAAAACAAGTTGAAACGAAAGAAATTGTGACAGATGACTTGTTTGAAGATGTCGCATTCTTCGTGGTAGAAAATCAAAATGCATCCATTAACAGTATTCAAAAACAATTTGAGATTGGCTTCAATCGGGCACAAAAACTTGTAGAAATGCTTGAATATTATCAAATTGTCTCTGAATCTCAAGGCACTAAAGCACGAGATGTTTTAGTGACCGACAGCGAATTAAAAGAACTATTGGAGCAAAAATTGAAACAGTAAGCGTGACCCCACCATGACATTAAAAAAAGCATATATCAATTTGACTATAACACTACTATTATTCATCCTGTCGATCGTCCTTTTTGTGTTGAATGTTTCTAGTAATTATGTATTTTGGTATCATATCGCATTTTACATATCTATTGGTTTGACGATGATCCTAACTATCGGATTCATTTATGTGTTATCCCATCATCAATTGAAAGAAAAGGTCACAGCAAAAGTTTTGGATACCATGGACTGGATAAGTTTCATGCTACAATCATTTTCAGTAATTTTGATTATCTTTATGTTCTTTTTCTTTTCAAGTACAATTCAACAGACATCGATGTATCCCACACTTAATGAGGGGAATATTGTCATTGCTAATCAATTCAAATATGAACCCAGTAGAGGAGATATTGTCATTATTAATGTACGTGCAGAAGAGCATCCTGGTGAAGCCGAAAAACTCCTTGTTAAGCGGCTTGTGGGACTACCTGGTGATTTAATCACCTTTGTGGAGTCACCAAATGATAACGGCTATCAAATTCTCATCAACGGTGAAGTTTACTCATTTAATGAACAAGTGTATATTGCGCGTTACGTGACAAATGAAAAATCAATCATGGAAGCGGCACTTGATGAAAACAACCGCATTAAAGATAATGAATACTTTGTTTTTGGTGATAATGAATCAAATTCTAAAGATAGCAGAAATTTAGGAGCATTTGAAAAAGACGACATCATCGGTCACGTGATTTATCGCATTTGGCCTTTTGGAGCACTATCATGAGTACACAGCACACAAAGCAAATTCAATGGTATCCTGGCCATATGTTTAAATCGATTCGGGAGATAAGAGAAAAATTAAAACTGATGGATATGGTGATGATTCTTTTAGATGCCAGACTACCATTATCTTCCATGAATCCCGATATTTTAAAACTGATTAAACAAAAACCTGCCATTATATTGCTAAATAAGATGGATCTTGCAGATGATGACGCGACTAATGATTTTATTATCTATTTCAAAAGACAAGGCTATTTAGCGATGAAAATCGATGCCCAAAATAAGAAAAATATTAATCAAATTGCCAACTTGGCTAAAGTAGCGCTAAAGGAACAATTAGCAAAAGAGCGCGCAAAAGGTATGCAAGAGCGACCAATAAAAACCATGATTCTAGGCATTCCAAATGTCGGTAAATCAACGCTGATTAATGCTTTAGCAAATAGAAAAGCAACAAAAACTGCCAATCGTCCTGGCGTCACCAAAGCACAACAATGGATTAAATTGGGAGATACATTTGAACTGTTAGACACACCGGGTGTCTTATGGCCAAAATTTGAAGATGAGAAGATAGGTTATCATTTGGCAATCACAGGTGCGATTAAGGATCATATTTTGCCAACTGATGAAATTGTGCGCTATGCACTTCATTTTTTAAAAACTTATTATCTAAGACGTTTAATCGATCGGTATGATATCACCTCAGATATGACATATGTTGAAATGCTTGATCATGTTGGAGAAAAAAGAGGCGCCTTATTAAAAGGTCACGAAATCGATTATGATCGTGTTTATCAAATCATCTTGTCAGATATTAGAGGTGGCCAATTAGGAGGTATCACTTTTGACCGACAATGATTTATATCAATATGAAAATAGACTGTGGAATCAACATGTGCTTTATATTGCCGGTATCGATGAAGCTGGGCGTGGTCCTCTAGCTGGTCCTGTGGTTGCAGCTGCAGTGATATTAAAACCTCATGCAAAATTGATATATGTTGATGATTCCAAAAAATTATCTGAAAAACAAAGAGAAAAAGCGTTGATTGAAATCAAAGAGCAGGCATTAGCTATTGGTATCGGTATTGTTTCTGTCGAAGAGATCGAAAGGATTAACATCTATAGAGCGTCTCGCGAAGCCATGTTATCTGCCATTAATCAACTAAAAACCAAGCCTCAGTACTTATTGATTGATGCGATGCCTATTGAACTAGATACACCTTCGGCATCGATTATTAAAGGTGATCAAAAAAGCGTATCGATTGCGGCAGCATCGATTGTTGCTAAAACAACAAGGGATGCTTATATGACTGAAATGGATAAAATATTTCCCGAATTTGGATTCAAACAGCATAAGGGTTATCCAACTACTGAACATGTCGAAGCATTAAAAAAGTACGGTTATACACCGATTCATAGAAAAACATATAATCCTGTTAAAACCATGATTTTAGAAGGCTTAAAAAAATATCAGAAAGCTGTTTAGAATTCATGTGTTGAATCACGGCTCGTGGTATGATGACGGCAAACTGTTCTTTTATGTGATAAAAGCCCATCTTTGAAGACTTTAACTTTTTCTATGTTAGCATAAAGCAATTGAAGAAATTGATGTCCGCGGTTATGAATGAATTAAATCTAAATCTTGGTATAGATAATAATGAAAGACGAGTTTTAAAAGATTTGTCTTTTTTTATAAAGTAAAGAGATAGGTACACATTCTAAAATGAAGTGAGGGAAAAGATATATATTTAAATAATATATATAGAAAGAAAGTGAAAAGATTTCGCTTGACATATCACAATCCTTTTATATAATAGAAAAGGTGAGGAGTAATAATGACATGAATAAAAGAATGATTATCGTTGAATCTCCATCTAAATCAAAAACCATTGCGAGCTATGTCGGTAAGGATACACTCGTCCTTTCGTCTAAAGGTCATATCCGCGATCTTGCTATTTCGGGCAAAGACGGATTAGGTGTTGATATTGAGCATGATTTTCAACCATCTTATGTACCGATAAAAGGTAAAAAAGAGATTATTAAACAACTAAAAGATAAAGCGAATGGCAGGGATGTGTTGATTGCAACTGACCCCGACCGTGAGGGTGAAGCGATCGGATGGCACATCGCACAAATATTAAATCTGAACGCCGAAGAAAAAAATAGAATCGTATTTCGTGAAATTACGAAGCCAGCAATTTTAGAAGCTTTGGAACATCCAAGAAAGATTGATCAGAATTTGGTTAATTCGCAAGAAGCTAGACGTATACTTGACCGTATTATTGGATTTAAACTATCTAAATTATTACAATCGAAAATTAAATCTAAATCAGCAGGCCGTGTACAAAGCGTCGCTTTGAAGTTGATTGTTGATTTAGAAAAAGAAATTGATGCATTCGTTCCTGAGACATATCATGAAATCGAAGCAATTTTTTCACACTTCAAAGCGAGTTATGTGATTCCGACGAATAAACGCATTAATAAAGAAGAAGCAACATATATTGTCAACACATCAACCAATCCATTTAAAGTGAATAAAATCGATATTAAACCATCAAAAAGAAATCCGAAGCCACCCTTCATTACTTCAACACTACAACAGGATGCCGTTAACAACCTCAACATGAGCACATCACGGACTATGATGGTTGCACAGAGTTTATATGAAGGTAAAGAAATCAATGGTGAAATCATCGGGTTGATTACTTATATGCGAACTGATTCACCAAGACTTGCAGCACCTTTTATAAAAGAAGCACAAGCATATATAAACGAAACATATGGTAAGAAATACATGGGAAAATATCAAGCGAACATCAAGGATAATGCACAAGATGCACATGAAGCGATTAGACCAACGTCATTATCACGAACACCTGAATCGCTTGAGCATTACTTATCAAAAGATGAATTTAGACTATATAAACGTATCTATGAAAGGGCATTAGCATCACTCATGGCACCAGCGGTTTTTGAAACTACTAAAATCACATTAAATGCTGGAACGAACATCTATACAGCAGATGGTATCGTGGAAACATTTGATGGCCATTTTAGAGTCTTTGATGATGCGAAGCCAAAAGATAAAAAGCTTCCTAAATTAAGTGAAGGCGATGCGTTAAATGCCAAGAAAATAGATATACTTGAAAAAGTAACGACACCACCCGCAAGATATTCAGAAGCGACGTTAATCAAGGCGATGGAATCATTAGGTATTGGTAGGCCTTCCACTTATGCACAGATTATTCAAACGCTAAAACATAGAGATTATGTCACGCTTGTGAAAAAGAGGTTTACACCAACTGAACAAGGGAAATTAACATCTGAACAATTAGACTTGTTCTTCAAAGGCATAATTAATGTGGATTATACATCGCATATGGAAAAAGAATTAGATGAAATTGCAGAAGGAAAGGCTTCGGGTGTGAAACTTGTGTCTGATTTCTATAACGGATTCATCCCGATGGTTGAGCACGCGCAAAAGCATATGAAAAAGATTGGGCCTAAAGAGACAGATGAAGTATGTCCAATATGCGGAAGACCGCTTGTGATCAGAACATCTCGTTATGGCGAATTTATAGCTTGTAGTGGCTTTCCACAGTGCAAATACATTAAAAAGGACTAAAAAAATGCATTTTTTCTTTACAAATAACAAAAAAAATGATATTATACACATTGCATCCTAACGATAGGATGTTACTTATCCCCTATTT
>WOZH01000051.1 GCA_011620375.1 Acholeplasmataceae bacterium | reverse complement strand
TAAAAAACATTTCCATTTGATAAAAAGAGGAAATGTTTTTATTTTATTCTAAATGATTAAAAAATTTAGTTTTTATTCAACGCCAACTAATAATTGTAAAGCATTAGTATATGCGCGATGTGCAACTTCATAGTATTGAGGGAAATCAGTTAAAGTAGCACCAGTTACTGCATCACCAACTACCCACTTATTGTCACTATTTTGACTATAGCCATCATCTAATGAAGTACCAATCAACGCTAACTCAACTTCAGTCATTTGACCAAGCCAATCCCAACGATCGCCACCATAACCTGATGCTGATTTTGTCCATTGATCACCTTCGGTGACTGCATAGGTCGCATGTTTTGCACCAGAAGCATCAGCACAGAATACGGTACCAGCTTGTGTGCCTTCAACATAAGCTTTAGCGTTTGCTTCAACTGCTACCCAATCAAGTAAGTCGATTTCATCGGCATTTTTGTATTCCGGAAGCCCAGTTGTACTTGATTGACCTGTAAACAGCATACCATTTACACTAAAATATTTAGCATAAGACACTTCGTTACCATGACTTAGTCCTGTAACGATATCGGTGGCGTTATCAGATGGATTTTCTACAGCACCGATTGTATATACCAAATAGTATTCTTCAATTGATGCATCGGTAATGATACCTTCTTTGTTGACTGTTACTTGAACAACACCAACATAATCTTGATGAGTGATTCCATACCCAGTAGCTGTAGCTTCACTTGGTCCACACGCAACAAGCACTAAACTTAAGACAAGCACAGAAAAAACAAGAAATACTTTTTTCACTATTCAATTCCTCCTAAATGTATTGAATTCTTTACTTACATTATACAATATAGACCTAAAACAAGCAAACTATTCTATAAAAAAGATGATAAAAACGTTTTCTTACTTTAGAAAGTCGAAAAATATAAATAAATTATCATTGACCTTTTTAAATACGCGTTAAAATGATACAATATTTATGCGAAAGGTTATCGATAAAATGGACAAAAAAAGCTTAAATGAACGACAAAAATTAATTCGCAATTTTTCTATCATCGCACATATCGATCACGGCAAGTCAACGCTTGCCGATCGCATTTTAGAGAAGACAGAAACGGTCAGCAACCGAGAAATGAAGGCACAAATATTAGATTCGATGGATCTCGAACGTGAAAGAGGAATCACCATCAAGCTCAATGCTGTTGAAATTGCTTATCAAGCAAAAGATGGTAAAACTTATATCATGCATTTAATTGATACCCCTGGACACGTCGATTTTACGTATGAAGTGTCAAGATCGCTTGCAGCATGCGAGGGTGCTGTTTTGGTCGTAGATGCTGCACAAGGTATCGAAGCCCAAACTTTAGCAAACGTATATCTAGCCATTGATAATGATTTAGAAATTATTCCTGTGATCAACAAGATTGATTTACCTAGTGCTGATCCAGAAAAAGT
Organism: Acholeplasmataceae bacterium; assembly: GCA_011620375.1. Classification (GTDB taxonomy): domain Bacteria; phylum Bacillota_I; class Bacilli_A; order Acholeplasmatales; family Acholeplasmataceae; genus WOFB19. The sequence goes on along the minus strand of WOZH01000051.1, from coordinate 6,078 downwards.
TATTCGGGAAATTGAAGATGTGATAGGCATTCCTGCTCAAGATGCTGTTCTAGCAAGTGCCAAACAAGGTCTTGGCATCACTGAGATTCTCGAAAGAATTGTCAAAGATGTTCCAGCGCCAACCGGTGATGCAAATGCGCCACTGCAAGCTTTGGTCTTTGATTCTTTATATGATGCTTACAAGGGGGTCATTCCCTATATTAGAGTCGTTAACGGCACTATCCAAAAAGGTGATAAAATCAAATTTATGGCAACTGACTCAACTTATGAAGTCATAGAAGTCGGTGTGCACACACCTAAAATTATAAAGCGCGACATATTAGGTCCTGGTGATGTTGGCTATTTAACTGCAGCAATCAAAGATATAGATGGCGTGCGTGTAGGCGATACAATCACACATACCGAAGAGACTGCTGTCACACCATTGCCTGGCTATAGAGAGATGCATTCAGTTGTTTTTTGTGGTCTCTATCCGATAGATTCTGATCAATATAACGATTTGAAAGATGCTTTAGAAAAACTAAAATTAAATGATGCATCCCTTCATTATGAACCCGAAACATCACAGGCATTAGGATTTGGATTCAGAACGGGTTTCTTAGGTTTGCTCCATATGGAAATCGTGCAGGAACGTATTAGACGAGAATTTAATATCGAATTATTAGCCACTGCACCTTCTGTAATTTATCGTGTCTATTTGACTGATGGTAAAATGATTGAAATCGATAATCCATCACTTTTGCCATCTCCTCAAGAAATTGACCGTATCGATGAGCCTTTTGTCAAAGCGGTTATTATGACACCGAATGATTATGTTGGACCTATTATGGAAATATGTCAAAAAAAACGAGGCATATTTGGCGACATGAAATACATCGATGCCTCAAGGGTATCGATTACATACGAATTACCGCTATCAGAGATTGTCTATGATTTCTTTGATAAATTAAAAAGTTCAACTAAAGGATATGCTTCATTTGATTATGAAATGTCAGGATACAGAACTTCAAAACTGCAAAAGATGGATATTTTATTGAATGGTGATATTATAGATGCCTTATCGTTGATTGTGCATCGCGATTTTGCTTATCGTAGAGGAAAAGCGATTTGCGAAAAGATGGTGGAATTGATCCCTAGACAAATGTTTGAAATACCTATTCAAGCTTCACTAGGTTCCAAAGTTATTGCACGAACCACGATCAAAGCGATGCGTAAAGACGTCTTAGCAAAATGCTATGGCGGTGATATTACGCGTAAAAAGAAACTACTTGAAAAACAAAAAGAAGGTAAAAAGAAGATGAAAGCAATCGGTCGTGTGGATGTTCCACAAGAAGCTTTCATGGCAATTTTATCCAATAGTGATGACTAGTTCATCACTTTTTCTTAATTATGTAAACCATTAGGGTATAATAGAATCAGGAGTGAATGATATGAAAGGTTTATATGTACACATCCCATTTTGTGGGGCAATTTGTCATTACTGTGATTTTGCGAAAAGGGTACCAAAAAATGATCAAATGATCGATGATTATTTGGATGCACTTAGTCGAGAAATAGCGACATACCAAACACATTTTGACAGCATTGATACTATATATATCGGTGGTGGGACACCTTCATTGTTAACAACAAATCAACTTAAAAAGCTTTTTGATGCATTGTCTTTCATTCATCCAATTGAATACACGATGGAAGTCAACCCTGAATCATATACGACTCAAAAAGGATTGCTGATGAAGCAATATGGAATCAATCGCGTCAGTTTAGGTGTACAAACTTTTAACGAAAAGCTTTTGACTTATATGAATAGAAAGCATACAAATAAAGACGTTTTTAATGCCATAAATCATTTGAAATCTATTGGTATGCCTTATTTATCCATTGATTTAATTTATGCGATTCCTGGGCAAACTATTAAAGATTTAGAACATGACCTCGCGCAAATTAAATGTTTGGATATTGGACATGTTAGTCTTTATTCACTCATATTAGAAGAAAAGACATATTTCTATCATCAATATTTACATGGTAAATTTAAACCTGCAGATCAGGATATTGAAGCGGATATGTATGCATTGATTATGGATGAGCTAAGCCAACAAGGTTTTAAGCAATATGAAATTTCGAATTATGCAAAAAACAATGAAACATCCAAACACAATATCATTTATTGGTCCCTTGATGACTATATCGGTGTCGGTCTTGGCGCACATGGTTTCATTGAAGGCTATCGCACACATAATGAAAGAGCGTTACCCAAATATATTGATCATTTCCAAAAAGAAAAAATTCAACAAACAGAAGAAATGTTATTACAGGATGCACTCATTTTTGGTTTAAGAAAACTTTCTGGCGTATCCATTTCTCACATTGAAGATCGTTTTAATGTTCATATATTTGAGCGCTTTCCTCGTCTATCACAACGATTGGATGAGGGATTGGTTATGATTGAAAACGATTATTTGAAATTAACTAGAAAAGGGCTGTTTTTTGGTAATCAGGTTTTTATGGAGTTTATTGAATGAAATATATTTTAAACGACTATCTTTATCATTTGAAACAAGAAAAGGGAGCAAGCAAAAATACGATTGACGCCTACATGCGTGATCTTTATCAGTATGCAGATTTTTTACTTAAATACCATCATATCGATAAACCTGAACATATAGAGAAAAAACATATTGATGCCTATCTTAAAAGCTTGAAAAAAAGAAATACTGCAAAAACGATAGCACGCAAACTGACAGCAATTAAAAGTTTTCATCATTTTCTACATATAGATCATATCGTCAATGACGATATCGCAAAAGATTTTTCTACACCAAAAATAGGAAAATCCTTGCCTAAAGTTTTGACGATTGATGAAGTCATACGTATTCTAGAACAAGTGGATAAACAAACAACACTTGGTTTAAGAAACAAAGCTTTGCTTGAATTAATCTACGGGTCTGGTTTGCGTGTCTCTGAACTTCTCGATATTAAAATTGATGATATACATCTTACACAGGGCTATGTGATTGTGCACGGAAAAGGTAATAAGGAACGCATGGTACCACTTTCCGATATGTCATTGATTGCACTGAGAAATTATATAGTTAAAGGACGAGAAGAACTTATCAATGAAGAGCGTACACAATATTTATTTCTGAATGCATATGGTAATAAATTATCAAGACAAGGCTTCTTCAAACTACTGAAAAAACTGGCTAAAGATGCAGGTGTCGAATCAGACTGTTCGCCGCATACGCTCAGACATTCATTTGCTACACACTTGTTGGAAAATGGAATGGATCTTAGAACATTACAAACTTTATTAGGGCATGAAGATATTTCAACCACACAAATATACACACATATCAGTCAAAAACGATTAAAAGAATCATATGAAAATGCACATCCACGTGCGAAGGAGGAAGAAATAAATGTTTAAACGAATCTTTCTAATTGTTATGGATAGTCTTGGGATTGGTGAAGCACCAGATGCCAAAGATTATAATGATTTAGGAGCTAATACAATTGGCCACATTGCTGAACGTATGAATTTACGTTTACCAAATATGGCGCGTTTAGGTTATGGTAATATAGCGCCTATCAAGAATGTCCCACCCGTTAAAAATCCTGAGTCTTTTTATACAAAAATACAGGAAGCATCACTAGGTAAGGATACGATGACCGGCCATTGGGAAATGATGGGTTTATTTATCACAAAACCTTTTCAAACATTTACAGAAACAGGATTTCCCGATGAACTGATTAAAGAATTAGAGGAAAAAACTGATAGAAAGGTCATCGGTAATATTGCAGCTTCTGGCACTGAAATCATCAAAGATTTAGGTGAGATTCACATGCGAACGGGTAATCTTATTGTCTATACCTCATCAGATTCAGTATTACAAATAGCAATGCACGAAGATATTATTCCGATAGAAGAACAATATCGAATTTGCGAAATTGCGAGACAAATCACGATGAAACCAGAATGGAAGGTTGGACGTGTCATTGCCAGACCATTTGTGGGAACGAACAAAAATGATTTTATACGTACACCCAATAGACATGATTATGCACTAAAACCATTTGACAAGACAACATTAAATTATCTATCAGAAGCGGGTTATGATGTGATAGCTTTAGGTAAAATCAATGATATATTCGATGGCTTTGGAATTACCGAATTCTCTAAAACAAAATCAAATGACGATGGTATGAAACAACTAACTGATATTGCTAAAAAGGATTTCACTGGTCTATGCTTTTTAAACCTAGTTGACTTTGATTCGCTATATGGACACCGCAGAAACCCCATTGGATATGGCAAAGCGATTGAAGATTTTGATGGTCAATTACCTACTTTTTTAAAAGCGTTAAACAATGATGATCTCGTATTGCTTACAGCAGATCATGGTAATGATCCTATACATCATGGTACAGATCATACGCGCGAATATGTGCCATTACTTGTTTACTCGCCATCATTTGTTACATGCAAAGGGCTGCCAATCATGAAGACATTTGCTGATATTGGTATGACCATTAACGATAATTTCAAGACAGAAAAACCAAAAAATGGTACATCATTTTTATCACTAATAAAATAAAAAAAGAAAGAATATCATTCTTTCAATATTTCACATCATAAGACAGGCGTATCCTAGAGATACGCTTTTTTATGTTAAAAATAAGTAAAATAAAAGTTACATAATCACACGATCAACTGTTGTTATATGCGCAAATTTATGCTTATATATCAACTGAATAATTGTTTAAGAAAGTATTAAATTAATTAATCAAATAAACCTTTAATACGCTCCATGCTATTCGTTTCACCCAAAGCAAGTATCAACTGAATACGAGCCTTTTGACCATTGAGACCTTTAGTGAAAATAGCACCCAATTCTTTGAGTTGGTGACCGCCACCCTCATAACCATAATTGTCTAGCACGCGACCTATGGGTGCTCTTGAGGTAAGTACAATAGGAATGTTTAAAGCAATAGCACGCTTGATACCTGGTATCATTTGTGGTGTTACATTTCCTCGTCCTAATGCCTCAATGACTATACCTTTGACACCATGGTCAATAAGTAAGTTTAGTATATCTGAATTTTCACCTGCAACAGTTTTAATAAGCGATACCCGTTCTTCAATATGATTTGGATGAATTTGTGGCGTCTCTCTTGGTGGAATTCTCGAGTATATCACGCTATCAAGTTCAACAATTCCAATTGGTCCGAATTCTAAGGATTTAAATGTATCCAAAGATAACGTATGTGTTTTGGTCACTTCGCGTGCAGTATTAATCGCATCGTTTAAGCAAACGAGAACACCTTTATTGCGAGATTCTTGATTAGCAGCCACGAGCAGAGAAGAACGTAAATTAGATAAACCATCATACGCGATTTCTTTAAAGCCACGCATAGAACCTGTTATAACAACAGGTTTTGTATGTTCCAAATAGAGATCTAAAAAGAAGGCAGTTTCCTCTAAAGTATCAGTACCATGTGTGATGACGACACCATCGATATGAGCGTCATGCAGTTTAATATCTACTAGTTTAGCAAGTTCAAACATGTCAGACGGCGTTATAAATGGTGATGGTTTCAATGAAAATGTATAAGATAGAATATCGATATTTGGCAGCTCACGTTGCATAACATCAATTAAATCCTCTAAATTATCACCAATTGTCATGCCTTGATTTCCATTCTTTACCATGGAGATAGTACCACCAGTAAAGATAACTAATATTGTTTTTTCCTTCAATTTTATCACCAATTTCATTTTATCACGAAAATCGAGATTAGTAATCCTAAAAAAGGTCGATTTTCGATGGTTCACACACACTTTAATCTCTAGAAGGCATTTTTCTAAGTTAAAAATAAACCAACATTTCCACATAAAAACCTATGTCAGCACCACTAAAGCATAAACACAAGGTTTACATAATATATATTATACGTACTCTATTTAAATAGAAAGTTATGGTTTAGATATTTAAATCATGGTTATATTTGTTGCTTTCATATGATTATCTAGCACATAAAGCACTTACTATATTTTTATTCATATTCATATGTATT
>WOZH01000059.1 GCA_011620375.1 Acholeplasmataceae bacterium | reverse complement strand
ATATCGATGACTTCTTCCGTTTTTTCTTCATATGTGCCATTTACAAAAGAATCACGAACACACGTTTCAATATGGGTTTTTAAGATGTTTAAATTCGCTTTTTTTAAAAGTGCTTGAGTCGCTTCAATTTGATTTGCGATATCCACACAGTATCTATCTTCATCCACCATGCGAATCACGGCATCTATCTGACCCCTCGCTGTTTTGATTAAATTTAATGCTTCTTTTCGATCATGCTTCATAAGAGACCTCCAAATGTTTTAATAAATTAACACGCTTTAAGCGTAACGAATTATAAATCACATTGAGTGAAGACAAGCTCATGGCTGCTGCACCTAACATTGGGTGTAAAAGTCCTAGCATCGCAAATGGAATCATAATGGCATTATAGAACCATGCCCAAAAGTAGTTCTGCTTAATCTTTTTAAATGTTTGTCGTGATAACTCAACTGCTTTTAGTATAGCATCTAATTGGCCATTTACTAACGTAATATCTGCAGCTTCAATCGCAATGTCAGTACCAGTGCCTATCGCAATGCCAACATTCGACTTTTTTAATGCTGGTGCATCATTAATACCATCACCAACCATTGCCACTAAGCCTTCTTTTTCTTGTAGTTTTTTTAAAACGTCCACCTTGCCATCAGGCAAAACACCTGAAACCCAATCTGAAAGACCAGCTTGAGCAGCAATAGCTGCTGCAGTTTGTTCGTTATCCCCAGTAATCATAATGGTTTTAATGCCCATGCGGTTTAGTGTCTTAATGACTTCCTTTGATTCTGTTTTAATGGTATCAGACATTGCGATTGCTCCAATAACCAACCGATCAACAGCAACATACATCGCCGTTTTTGCTTGTTGTTGCAAGTTGTCTATCTCATTTTTATAATCAAGTTTTATGTTTTCTTCAGTCATAAAACGCTCATTACCAATCATCACTAGTTTATCATCAATATGACCTAAAACTCCTCTACCTGGTATCGCAGTAAAATCTTTGACTTGACCAAGTTTGATGTTTTCTTGGGCAGCTTTTTCAATCATTGCTTTCGCTAAAATATGTTCTGAAGCAGATTCGAGCGTCGCTGCTAAAAATAATAACTGATCGTCATGACCAACCATATCTGTAACCACCGGTTTACCCATGGTTAATGTCCCTGTCTTGTCAAATGCGATGGCTTTAATATCTTTTAATGTTTGAATGGCTTCGCCCTGTCTAATCAAGATACCTTGTTCAGCACCGATGCCAGATCCAACCATCAAAGCGGTTGGCGTTCCCAATCCTAAAGCACATGGACAAGCAATTACTAAAACAGCTGTTGCCGTTATAAATGCCGATGTTAATGGTGTTTGACCAATAATAATCCAAGGTAAAAATGAGAAAGTATTTAGAATGCTTTCATGAAAATCAGGAAACAATAATATCGATGCAAACGTCAATACCGTAACCACCAATATAGCGGGCACAAAGTATCCAGTTACTTTATCAGCAAATGCCTGAATCGGTACTTTTGAGCCTTGATATGTTTCCATTAAAACTATCATTTGCTGTAAAAATGTATCTTTCCCTATTTTCGTTACTTCAACCTTAATCAGCCCATGACCATTAATTGTGGCACCAATCACAGCATCACCTAAAGTTTTATCGACGGGCATTGATTCACCTGTAGCAATCGATTCATCAATGAATGTTGTTCCTTCTACAATCTTCCCATCTGTTGGAATTTTTTCTCCCGGCTTAATCACCATAATATCGCCTATGGATAACTCAGTTGTCAGTACTTCAATGATATCACCGTCAATTTCAACATTGGCCGTTTTAACCGATAATCCCGCTAATTTCTTGATTGCCAATGAAGCTTTACCTTTTGCTCTGGCTTCTAAATATTTACCGATTAAATGAAATGTCATGATGGTGGTTGCCATTTCAATAAATGTCTGAATAGGTAAAAAGATGCCTAATAAACCAATAAAGTACGGGGGTAAAGAACCTAAGGATACTAAAACATCCATGTTAGGATGACCACTTTTTAGCGAATAAAAACTTCCTCTATGTACTTTATAACCCAAATAGAAAACAACTGGCGCCCCCATGACACTAATGATGATTTGATAATAAGGAATGGTAATAAAGAACATGTGTATGACCATGAGAGTCATCATCACAGCAGATATTGAAGCAGCAATCATTACGCGTTTTTTTGCTTGTTGCATTTTTAACACGTCAGGATCAAGCGTTGTTTCTTCTTTATCTTCAAGTCTCGCTTCATAACCCGCATCATGAACAGCTTTTTTAATTTTAGAAAGCGTGAGTTGATTTTGATCAAATGTAATCATCATTTTTTCACTCACTAAATTGACATTGACATCTGCTACACCCTCAAGCTTACGCGTAGCGCGATCAACATTACCTACGCAAGTTGCACAAGACATCCCATCGACCTTTAGCGTCAAAGATGTCATCTGATTTGGTACTTTAGCTTCATAACCAATGGATTCAATGTTTGAAATAATCGTATCAATTGAAACGAGAGATTCATCATAAGTCAACATAGCCGTATCGTTTGCGAGATTGACTGAAGCTTCTTTAACACCTTGCGTATGTTGAAGCACACGATCAATATTATTAGCACACGAGGCACAAGTCATGCCAATCAATTCAAGTTTTAAATGCTTCATTGCTTAAGCTCTGCCTTAAAACCAATGCGATTAATTTGGTGAAGCAGCGTTTCATCTTGAACCAGTGTTTCATCATATGTTACAAACACACGATTCTCAAAGTTTTCAACTTTTACATCTTCTACTCCCTTGTTTCTTCGTAATATGCGTTCAACTGATGTTGCGCAACTGATACATGACATGCCTGTAACTCTATATTCAACATTTTTCATATTTTGCCTTCTTTCTGCGCATATTTAATCAATAGGTAGGCTTTCTTCTTTTTGAGCAGGATAACCAATGCGCGCCATTTCTGATGCTAGTGTTTCTTCATCTACATCTAATTCATCAAATGTGACACGAACCCGTTTTGATGCAAGGTCAACGTCAATGACATCAACTGCACGATATTGTCGTAATACATTCGAAATGGCGTTTGCACAACCAGCACATGAGATATTTGAAACTTTATATGTTACTTCTTTCATATTTATCCTTCTTCCTATCCCCCTATATGGGGGGTATCTTTATTATAATTTAAATTTTTCGATTTGTCAAAGTATATTAAAAAAGAAATCAAATCTGCTTTACATGTTAACTATCATCAGATGAATCACTTCAGTGATTCATAAAACTTAATCGACTAGTAACCAAAAACAATCAATCACTTTATCTTAATTATAATTTTAAAAGAATTTAAAACGTGATCGCTGCATTTATCAAAAAAATCCAAATTAACCAAAATAAACATCTCTAAAAGATAAGGAAAAGAGCGTTAACCGCTCTTTTCATCTTCTGGTTCATATAATGATATTTCATAATCACAAATATCTTGATAAAAATCAATTTCGTGAGAAACTAGTATCAGCGTTCCTTCATAGTCGATGAGGGCATCTTTCAAAGCGTCTTTTGCTGCTTGGTCAAGATGATTTGTCGGTTCATCTAAAATAAGGACATTCCCTTTTTGGTGATACAGCAAAGCAAGTCTTACTTTTGTCTGTTCGCCACCAGAAAGACTGTTCATCTTGCGAAGTGCCATTTCATAATTAATCCCATGATGTCCAAGGAGATCCATGACATCTTTTTTTGTAAAATCAGGATACATCTCATGGACGAGATTGAATGCTGTCACATGATCAGCATAGGATTCATCTTGTGCATAATAAGCAATTTTTGCTGTATCAATCCATTTGAATGAGCCATCAATTTTAGGAATTAACTCCAAAATGGTTTTTACAAAGGTAGATTTACCAACGCCATTTTCACCAGTGATTGCGACCTTCTCTTGCTTCATAACTGTCATGCTTAAAGGTTCCAATAATGAATAACTATAACCAATTTCAAGCGCATCAGTCATCAATACATCGCGACCAGTTCCAGATGAAAATGGAAAACGAAATTTATATATCGTATCTGTTTTAGGTGGTTTAATCCGTTCAAGCTTAGCAAGCATTTTCCTTCTGGATTGTGCCCGTTTAACCGTTTTATCCCTGACGATATTTTTGCGGATGAAGTCTTCGTTTTTCTTGATGAAACGCTGTTGTGCCTTATAGGATTTTTCATGTTGTTCCTGGCGCAATTCACGTTCGCTTAAATAAAACGAAAAATCGCCTTTATAACGTGCGATTACGCCATGCTCTAACGCAAACACTGTTCTTGCGATTTCACTCAAAAAACCTTCATGATGGCTAACGACAAGAAATGCTTTTTCATAGGCATTCAAAAATTTGGATAACCACTCAATATGCTTGACATCAAGGAAATTTGTCGGTTCATCCAGCAACAATACATCCGCATCAGATAACAACAATTTTCCTAAAATGATTTTTGCACGCATACCCCCAGATAACGTTTCGATTGTTTGATCCAAAACATCCATTTGTAAGCCTAATCCATGAATGATGTTACCGACTGAACTCTTAATCCGATAAAAATCAGAATCAATCAACTGTTCTTGTAAATCCGATGCCCAATGAAGCATACGGACTTGCTCATGTTCTGGTTTTCCAATCAAATCGTGATAAATTCTATTCATTTCATCTTCTTTTTCAAACAATGGCAAAAAAACGTCATATAAATACGCCTTGACACTTAATTCAGGTTTTATTTTTGCATATTGATCAAGGTAACCAACTGAGATACTAGGTAGCCACTTAACCGTTCCTTTGTCGGGTTTAAGGCTGCGGTCCAAGAGTTTCAATAGCGTACTCTTACCCGCACCATTTGGTCCGACTAAAACGGCATGTTCATTCTCAAATAAACGCATCTCGCCATTTTGATATATCGATTCTCCTTGATAACTAAAGGCTAATCCTTCAACTTCTAAAACACTCATTTTGGTAATTCAAAGAACAATGGTGTCTTTTCCTCATCGACGTAAATCCATTCTTCTCCTAAAGATTCCTTTCCATCAATAATTTCTTTAACTTCTTGTTTATAATACTTGGCTGTTGCCGTTGATAATATATGTTGTTTATTGTCACATAAGTATCCTTCACCAGTGATGATCCGTTTACGCATTCCTGTGATCCAACCTACAACATAAAGTGTTTCATCAAGCGGTACAGGTTTATGGTATTTGACATTTAGTTCCACCGTGACACTCCATAATTCGGGGTCATCGATTTGCATCGCACGACCGATGGTTTCATCAAGTAATGCCGCAATAATACCACCATGCATTCTCATTGGCCACCCCTGATGAATATCCTCACCTTGAAACACACCCAAAAGACGTTTATCTTCGAGTTCATAATAACGCGTTTTTAATCCTGATTCATTGTGAATGCCACAAACAAAACACATGTGTGAGTTATTTTGTTTTTTCAGTACTTTAAATTTCATGTTTATAACCCCAACTCTCCATAGAATAAAAACAAACTGGCAATAAAAGATGCTATAAGCAAAGCCACTATTGCGATACGATATACTTTTAACCATATCGCGTTTTTGACATACATGAAAACACCAAATCCCAGAGGCAATACAATAATCAAAAGTTTTTCTTTCCAATTTATCTCTGCTGATACACCTAAAAACACCCTAAAAGCAAACATCGCTATCGCTAAGGCAAGTGATATATAAAACGATATAATAAGAACAAAAATCATGACTTCAAACATGTTTTTTACCCCCTAAAACGATATATAAAACGGCAGGTATAATTAATAGATACCACCATACAATACCCGTGAAAAACAAACCTATTGTTGCTAGAAAGTAAGTACCTAAAGCGATATAAACGCGATCTTTTATCTTAATCATGATACATCACTCTCCAATACGATATAAGTGATTAAATCACCGATTGCTGTGATCTCAATGTGCCTGCCACCTCTTTCTAAATTACCATAGGCGCTATATCCAGAATTCCTACCGTATGCTAATAATATACCCTCTCGTAGAAACGAAAAATCATTCAAGTGGTCATGCCCAACAAATACCGCTTCTGACAAACCACCAGCGACCATCGCATCGAAGAAGCCTGTATCAATACCTTGAGCGTAAACTTTATCTTCATTAAAAACCCCTATAAAGCTTTCATCCAATTCATCAACTGCTATGTATTGTCTTAAAGGAATATGCATGAATACAGTTGATTTTTGAGTATCCATTGACACATGATCAGCATACCAAGTGACTTGCGCATCTGACAAGTAACCATATTCACCTTGTTCTTCTGTATAGACTGCTTCTTCATGTTTTGAATCTAGAAAATAAGCGTGATATATCACTTGATCTTGATAGGTGAAATCAATTTTAAAGTTCCCATATCCCCCATCTACTAATTCAGGTCCAACTTTGAATTTAAGATAGGTTGTATCAGTTTCTTCCACGACTTCTAAAATATCTCCATACGAGCAAAAATCATTGTCGTGGTTGCCAAAAATGAATGTCCAAGGAATTTCTATAGACTCCATTTTTTCAATCAACGTATGATAAATACGCGTGGTCATCGGTGCCATTGTTTGATCACCAGTTAATACAATTAAATCATAGTCATCCGCACCAGCGAGCGATTCAATCAAGTTAAATGTTTGATTATCATTCGCTCCAAACCCATACATCAAATGTTGATCAGTGAGCTGTAAAATCTTAATGACATGATCGCTTGATTCAACAATGATAGGTTCATCATCGCTATATATGACCTCTTCGTTATTCATACATCCAACAAGTAAGGTTGCAAGTAACAATGCGATTAATAGTAACCAGACTTTCTTCATGATGAAACCTCCTTTAAAAAGCGTTCTAACTCGTCTATACGTACGACATGCATATCTTGAAAATATTGTTTATAGGAAACGAATACCATCTCGTTTTCATTGATATATCTTTTAATTGGCATGACCGATGGATAGACGATAATAATCTTTTGGTGATGGTCTTTCAAATGCCGTTGATCATATAATTTACTTCCTCTACCGTTTTTCACTTCCCAAATTATTGGGCTATTGAGAATAAGTTCCCCCCTGGTTACTTTAAAAAAGTGAATATGATAGTTTTGTTTTCCAATTTGATAATCATTCCCATCAAGTTTGCCATAATTCATTAGCAATTGGCGCATTTGAGATATTTTCTCTTTATCTTTTTTTATCATATACCCATAACTGATGATGATTATGACGATTAATAGCGGTGCACCAATATATAGTGCAATCATAGGCTCACCCGTTCAACTGACACAAGTATATCACCATCAAATGTACAAATGAACTCAAAATTCTCTTTGCTATTTAAAACAGTGGGTAAGAAATATGGGATATTTCTAGCAATTCCTTGATTGCTCATATCACATGCCCAACTAATCTTTTTCCAATCCAATATACCTTCATCTACTACTCTTGGGACAGGATAGTTAAATTCACGATTAAGATGAACGACAAAAATATAAAGTCCCTTCCCCAACGCATCAAATGAATTCCATGTCAATGACCCTTTATCTATGACATGATCCGAAGTAACTTTAATACCTGTTTCTTCTTCGATTTCTCTAATGATACATTGTTTTGGTGTTTCACCATCATGGATTTTACCACCAACACCATTCCATGCACCCATCCACGGCGATTTATTGCGGTTAAGCAGTAAAACTTCATCTTGTCGAATTAAAAAAGCAAGTGTATATTTATGCATGCTATATCCTTTCAAGAATTAACAATTCGATGTTTTTATTATATCATAATAATGCGCCATGTTGGGTTAATTAAAAAAAGCCTGTCAGGCTTGCATATTTACAATTTTATGCTATAATAAATAAGCATGAAATGCCCCCTTAGCTCAGCTGGCAGAGCAACTGACTCTTAATCAGTGGGTCATCCGTTCGATCCGGATAGGGGGTACCATTCAAAATTCAGAGACTTCATGTTTGAAGTCTTTTTTGTTAATTAT
>WOZH01000055.1 GCA_011620375.1 Acholeplasmataceae bacterium | reverse complement strand
ATGCTGCACCTTTCAAATTTTTCATTGTTAAATCACCATTTTCTGTTTTTCTTTTATTGTAACATAAAAGGCACTTTTTTACCTTAAAATTGGTTTCTTTTCTAGATGGAATTTGGCGATTGAAAAGCAAAATATATCATATATATGATATAATAGACATGATATATGGATTTTTGTTTTAAAGGGAGTTGAGAGCATGAAAATAGGCGTTTTGACATCAGGAGGAGATGCACCAGGCATGAATGCAGCCATTCGTGCAGTCGTCCGCACTGGAGATTTTTATGGACATGAGGTTTATGGCATCAAGGACGGTTATCGCGGGCTTGTTGACAACGACATGGTCTTATTAGATCATAAGAGTGTTTCAGGCATGTTGTCCAGAGGAGGAACATTTTTAGGAACAACAAGGTTACCGGAATTCCTACAGTTAGAAACAAGAAAGAAAGCAGCAAAAAATTTAAAAGATCGCGGTATTGAAGCGTTGATCACCATCGGTGGAGATGGTACCTATCGCGGTGCGATGGACCTGTCACAATTAGGTGTGAAATGTATAGGTTTACCGGGAACGATTGATAATGATATAGCTGGGACGGATTATACTATCGGATTTGCTACTGCAGTGGAAACGATTGTCGATGCGATTGATAAACTGCGTGACACATCAAGTTCACATCAACGTGTATCCATCATCGAAGTGATGGGCAGACGTTGTGGCGATTTAGCCGTTCATGCCGGGATTTGTGGCGGGGCTGAATTCATCATCACACCGGAAAATCCAGTCAATAAAGAAACAATGATTAAAACGATCAAACATTATAAAGATGAAGGTAGAAGACATGCCATCATCGTCGTAACTGAAAAGATTTTCAATGTCCATGAGTTAGCTGATGAAATATCTAATTTATCCGGATTTAGTTCACGCGCAACGGTTTTAGGATATATTCAACGTGGCGGTTCACCTTGTCCAGACGATCGCATTCTTGCTTCAAGAATGGGAGAATATGCGATTGAATTAATCAATGATGGTATATATGGTGTCTGTGTTGGCGTGCGTGACAATCGCATGGTTTACCTCCCGTTTGCAAATATTGTTAATCAATTTCGTCCGAAGAGTCAATTATATAGTTTGGTAAAAAAAGTTTCATAAAACTTTTCAAATAAATTTTTAAAGGGAAGGAAAAAAATAATGAAAAAGTATGTTTACTTATTTAAGGAAGGTGACGCAAGCATGCGTAATCTTCTTGGTGGTAAAGGAGCAAACCTAGCAGAGATGACATCTCTAGGATTACCGGTACCACAAGGTTTTACGGTGACGACTGAAGCCTGCAATGACTATTATAATAAAGGCAAAGTCATCTCTGAAGATATTATAAAGCAGATTAATGAAGCCCTAAGGGCAACTGAAAAAGTTGTCTCCAAAACATTTGGCGATTCAGCCGATCCGTTCTTGGTCTCAGTCCGCTCCGGCGCACGTACATCTATGCCCGGCATGATGGATACCATTTTAAATTTAGGTTTAAATGATGAGGCTGTTTTAGGACTTGCTAATCTAACGAACAATCCAAGGTTTGCTTACGATTCTTATCGTCGTTTCATCCAAATGTTTTCTGATGTTGTTATGGGTATTTCAAAAGACCACTATGAAAAATTGCTCAGCGCTAAGAAAAAAGCAAAAGGTGTCGAACAAGACACTGATCTCGATGCGAAAGATATGGAAAATCTAGTTGCCGAATACAAACAAAAATATTTGGAACTCAAAGGCGAACCATTTCCACAAGATCCACGTGTGCAATTAATCGAAGCGATCACAGCTGTATTCCGCTCATGGGACAACCCACGTGCGAATACCTATCGTCGTTTGAACGGTATTCCATATGAATGGGGCACAGCCGTAAACGTTCAAAGCATGGTTTTTGGTAATATGGGTGATGACTCCGGTACAGGTGTCGCTTTTACAAGAAATCCATCAACGGGTGAAAAAGTACTTTATGGAGAATACTTATTCAATGCACAAGGTGAAGACGTTGTTGCTGGTATTCGCACACCAAAGCCGATTGCTGAATTAAAGAAAGACAACCCTGCACTTTACGATCATTTTGTAAAGGTTGCTGATACACTGGAAGCACATTATCGCGATATGCAAGATATGGAATTTACAATTGAACGCGGTAAACTCTTCATGTTACAAACAAGAAACGGAAAACGTACTGCGCAAGCTGCATTGAAGATAGCAATTGATTTGGTTAAGGAAGGCGTCTTGTCAGAACAAGAAGCGTTATTAAAGGTAGAACCAAAACAATTGGATTCGCTTTTACACCCACAATTTGAGACACAAGCATTGAAAGATGCAAAAGTTATCGCAACCGGTTTAAACGCATCACCTGGTGCTGCAACTGGTCGTGTGGTATTCACTGCTGAGCGTGCAAAAGCTTTGAAAGCCCTTGATGGTCTTCCTGTGATACTTGTTCGTGAAGAAACCTCACCTGAAGATATTGAAGGTATGGCGGTTGCTGCTGGTATATTGACAGCACGCGGTGGTATGACATCACACGCAGCTGTTGTTGCACGCGGTATGGGGACATGCTGTGTTGCTGGTGCTGGACAAGTACACGTTCACGAAGAAGAAAAACAATTCGAAGTCAATGGTGAAGTCTATCACGAAGGCGATTGGATTTCATTAGATGGTTCGACTGGCAAAGTATATGGTCAAAAAGTTGAAACGATGGATGCGACTGTTTCCGATGATTTTGAAACATTAATGGCATGGGCAGATAAATATCGTTCTTTGGATGTTAGAGCAAATGCTGATAATCCACATGACGCGACTGTTGCTTATAACTTTGGTGCTCAAGGCATTGGTTTATGTCGTACGGAACATATGTTCTTTGAAGAAGGACGAATCGCTGCGGTTCGTGAAATGATTGTCTCCAAGAACGTTGAGGAACGAAAGAAAGCATTGGCAAAGATACTACCCATGCAAAGAGAAGACTTTATTGGTCTTTATAAAGCGATGAAAGGGTATGCTGTAACCATCCGTTATTTAGATCCACCATTACATGAATTCTTACCAACGGACCATGATGATATCGAAGCATTAGCGAAAGATATGAACATTCCATTGGCTGAACTTGAAACAACAATTGCTGAACTTCATGAAACAAACCCAATGTTAGGCCATCGTGGTGTTAGATTATCGATCACTTATCCTGAAATTGCTGAAATGCAAACGCGTGCGGTTATTGAAGCGGCAATTGCAGTAACTAAAGAAGGTTTAAAGGTTATTCCTGAAATTATGATTCCACTTGTTGGTGAAGTCAGAGAACTAAAATATATCAAAGATGTCGTCGTCAAGACAGCTGATGCTATCATCAAGGAATCAGGGATTGAACTTGAATACCATGTCGGTACGATGATTGAAATTCCTAGAGCGGCACTATTGGCTGATGAAATTGCGAAAGAGGCTGAATTCTTCAGCTTTGGTACAAACGATTTGACGCAGATGACTTTTGGTTTTTCTCGTGACGATGCAGGTAAGTTTTTAAGTGATTATTATGATAAGAAGATCTTCCTTAATGACCCATTTGCACACGTTGACCAAGCAGGCGTTGGCAAACTGATGAAAATGGCTGCTAAACTGGGTAAAGAAACTAGACCAGATATCAAACTTGGCATTTGTGGTGAACACGGCGGTGACCCAGAATCAGTAGAATTCTGTCACGCAATTGGCTTATCTTATGTTTCATGCTCACCGTTTAGAGTCCCAATTGCTAGACTTGCTGCTGCACACGCAAACATTAAGAATCCAAGATAATTAATGACTGAAAGGTTTCGACGATATCGGAACCTTTTTGTTATGTAAACATAATTTACATAAAAGGTTTTATTCTTGTGATGATTGTTGTAAAATTGATATGGACGTAGCCAAGGAGAAGATGATGACAGTCATGACGACAGCGACATTTGCAGATCAGTTAATAATAATTTTTGGTGGTTTAGCACTCTTTCTTTTCGGCATCAATTTAATGAGTGATTCTTTAAAAACTGTAGCGGGTAGTCGTTTAAGAACGATTATTGAAAAAACGACAAACACGCCACTCAAAGGCATTTTTGTTGGTATTATTATGACGATGCTCATTCAATCATCATCTGGAACAACAGCATTGATGATTGGATTATTACGAGCTGGATTGATGACACTTCCACAAAGTGTTGGTGTGATCATGGGAGCAAATATTGGTACGACTGTGACAGCTTTCATCATTGCTTTACCAATTGCGAAGTGGGGACTATATTTTATCGTCATCGGTGTCGTCATGACATTCTTAAAAAACCGCAAGGTTAAACATATTGGTGGGGTCATTTTAGGGTTAGGAATGTTGTTTTATGGTTTGCAAATGATGGGGGGGCAACTCAAAACATTAGCACAGACGGATGTTGCCGAAAGTATGTTTGAGACGTTCTCTAGAAATCCCTTTTTAGGTACTGCATTTGGTACGATTTTTACGATGGTCATTCAATCGTCGTCAGCTGCGATTGGTATCTTAGAAACGTTATATAGCATTAATGATCCGGCAAATGGTATTATATCGATTTCTTTACAAGGCGCCATCCCTATTTTATTAGGCGCTAATATCGGTACGACCATCACAGCATTCCTAGCATCAATCGGCGGTAACACAGAATCGAAACGTGCATCATTTATCCATATTTTATTCAATATCATAAGTGCTGTTGTATTCCTAATCATTTTGGCACCCTATGAGATGCTCATTGAATGGGTGGAAGAAAGGTTTCTTACACCATATTCGATGTATACGATTGCGATTGCCCATGCGTTCCAAAATATATTCATGACCTTTGTCATGTACTGGTTCATTAAGCAGATGATTTGGCTATCTAAATTGGTTGTCAAAGACAAGAATAAAACAGGTATTCCAGAGGATATGTTTGATGATAAGCTGATTACACAATCGCCAAATCTTGCCCTTGAGTTTGTAAAAAGAGGTATTCTATACATGGGGGCTGCAGTTAAAGATTATTTTATGATTGTGAAAACATATGCATTTAAAGAACAAGCATCACTGGTTCAAGAAGGTTATGAACATGAAGATTTGATTGATCAATATGACATCAAACTGCACGACTATTTAATCAAGATTGCACAAAGTGGACTGGAATCAAACGATTCTAAAAAATTATCTCGTGACCTCGACTCGATTAAGGATTTTGAACGTGTTGGCGATCATCTAACAAACATATTAGATTTTTTTCAAGATCGTTATCGTGAATCACAACCAATGAGTGATGAAGGCGTCGAAGAACTTAAAAAGTTGTTTGGCGTGATTGAAGAAATGATTAATGATACGCTGTACAGTTTCGAGCAAAACGATCCTGAAATTGCACGTCGTGTTGTTCATAATGAAGATGTTGTTGACAAGTTCGAAGAAGTATATCGATATCGACATATCGAACGCTTGAAATCCGGCAAGGTCATCTTTGGCCCTGCAGAAAATTATGTGGATATATTGTCCAACATCGAACGTATGGCCGACCATTTGTTGAATATCGCACAATCAGTCATCGAACCATTGTATATACCACAATCGGTTCAAATGCCAAAAACAAAGGAAGTAGACCGTGATACCTAAGGAAGGAAAAACATGTTTGAGTTAAAATCTCCTTACACACCGAAAGGTGATCAAATAAAAGCAATCGATCGTTTAAAAGAAAATTTCAATGCCGGTATACGTGAGCAGGTATTACTTGGTGCAACCGGCACAGGAAAAACATTCACGATTGCCAATATCATTTCAAGTATCCAAAAGAAAACATTGATTTTAGCACCCAATAAAACTTTAGCAGGGCAATTATATGGGGAATTGAAATCATTTTTTCCGCATAATCGTGTTGAATATTTTATATCGTATTATGATTATTATCAACCTGAAGCTTATGTTGTGAGAACAGATACATATATTGAAAAAGATTCATCGATTAACGATGAAATTGATGAGATGAGACATAGTGCTACAGCGGCATTACTTGATTCCGATGATGTGATTGTTGTTGCATCCGTTTCCTGTATCTATGGTATTGGCAATCCTGAAACATATAAAGACGCAATGATTTATCTGAAAAAAGATGAGGTCTTTGGACGTGATAAACTGATTAATCAACTCGTCCATTTAACTTATGAAAGAAACGATATTGATTTTCATCGTGGTACATTTAGAGTCCGTGGTGATTCGATAGAAATTATTCCCTCTTATGAGCATGCTCATGGTGTCCGTGTGTCGTTTTTCGGTGATGAAATTGAAATGATCAGATCTTTTGATGTCGTAAGTGGTAAAGCGCTTGAAGATTTAGATTATATATCTATTTTTCCTGCCACTCATTTTATGACTGATAAGGATACATTAAAGGAATCAATAAGACGCATTAAAAATGAACTTGCTGAACAAATCGCATATTTCAAATCTAAAAATTTGTTATTAGAAGCTCAACGTATCGAACAGCGAACGAAGTACGATATCGAAATGTTGGAAGAAATCGGTATTGTTTCAGGTATTGAAAACTATTCAAGGCATCTATCTTTACGTGAGGCGGGTGAAACACCTGCGACGCTCATTGATTTTTTTGGTGAAGATTTTTTGATGATCATCGATGAATCGCATGTTACAATTCCACAAGTTAAAGGGATGTATCGTGGTGACCGATCAAGAAAACAAACGCTAGTAGATCATGGCTTTAGGTTGCCGTCAGCTCTTGATAATAGACCGCTACAGTTTGAAGAGTTTGAAGCAAAATTGGGCAAAGTGATTTATTTATCAGCAACTCCTGGTGAATATGAAATCAATAAAAAAATCCCAATTGTCGAACAAATCATCAGACCGACTTATTTGTTGGATCCTGAAATTGAAATCAGACCAACGATGGGACAGATGGATGATCTCTATTTTGAGATTAAAAAACGCGCCGAACAAAACGAGCGTGTTCTAGTCACAACATTAACCATCAGAATGAGCGAAGAATTAACGGGCTATTTTAAAAAGTTGGGACTAAAAGTCACGTATTTGCACAGCGAAATCAAATCGCTTGAACGTATCACGATTTTAAGGGATTTAAGATTAGGAAAATATGATTGCTTGATTGGAATCAACCTATTACGTGAAGGTTTGGATTTACCCGAAGTATCATTGGTAGCGATATTAGACGCAGATAAACAAGGGTTTTTAAGAAGTGAAAGAAGTTTAGTACAAACCATGGGACGCGCTGCAAGAAATGTAAACGGGCGTGTTATCATGTATGCGGATAGTATATCTCCTGCCATGCAATACGCCATGGATGAAACCAAAAGAAGACGTGCGATGCAATCATTTTTCAATGAACAAAACAATGTTATACCTGTGACAGTAACAAAGGATATCAGAGATCAGATTTCAATGAAATCAGATGTGATTGAAGAAGAAAAATCATATAAAAAACTTGATGCTAATGATAGAAAACGCATCATCGAAGATTTCGAACATGAAATGGGAGAAGCAGCGAAAAGGCTTGATTTTGAACGAGCAGCAGAACTGCGAGATCTAATTTTTGAACTGAAAGCGGATATGAAATGAAACGCGACTTAACGGCTCTGAAAGCCATCATCTCGGCTGATTATAAACGTCATGTCAAACGCTTTGGTTCACTATCACCTGAGAAAAAAATCATTTTCATCGGTGATTCGATAGTCGCTTATTTTCCACTAAAATCATATCAATTAAGTAACGACATTTATAACATGGGTATCCCTGGAGACACCACCAAAGGCGTCATTGAAAGACTTGATCAAGTGACTCGATTAAACCCCGAAAAAATCATCATACACATAGGATTAAACGATGAAATTTTATTAAACTTTAGTGTGAATCAAACCATTGAAAACATTCAGCAAATTGTTAGAATATTGAAGAAATCATTGGTAAAGACAAACATATATATCGTTAGTTTAACGCCAGTCAATCAATCAGAATTTCCACATTCGACATATGTGATTGATCGTCATCCTGAATTTGCTATTAAAGTTAATGAAGCAATTAAACATATTGAGAACACAACATTCATCAATTTATATGATGTGTTGACTGATCAACATCATGAATTGCAGCGAATACTGACGACTGATGGTATTCATTTAAATAAAAATGGTTATGACATTTATGCGAATATGATTGCAAATCTCTTGAAATAATAGATATAAATAAATTATTATATTTATGAAATGCTACTGATATGAGGTAATTAGAGTT
>WOZH01000023.1 GCA_011620375.1 Acholeplasmataceae bacterium | reverse complement strand
TTGTTTCAAAGAAAGAAGATCAAGAACGGGTTTATCAAGCACTTTATGAAGCAGATTATAATGTAACTTTATACAGTGCGAAACTGGGTGTCAAGCGTAGAAAACAATTGCTTGAAGAGATCCATCAATTGAAATATCAATATGTCGTCACGAGCGATGTCGCATCCAGAGGAATAGATTTTGATGCATCGCATGTCATCCATTATGATTTGCCGTATCATCTTGAATTTTATTATCATCGATCCGGTCGAACGGGTCGAATGGGTAAGCACGGAGTTGTCATCACTTTTTTAGACGTGAATGATCATCGGAAAATCGAAAAATTACGAAAAACGATTGATTTTGTAGATTACTCACTAAAGGGTTCTCATTTGACAAAAACAGTTTTGAAAGCATCTGGCTTATCAAATGAGGAACGACAAGCGATTAAAAAAATTAGTAAACCCAAAAAAATCAAACCTAATTATAAAAAGAAGAATAAAATTGCCATTAATAAAGTATTAAAGGAAACAAGGAGGAAATCACCACATGCTAAAAATAGGTAGCCATGTTAGAATGTCAGGGGATGATATGTTTCTTGGTTCAGTGAAAGAAGCACTAAGTTATCAAGAAACAGCATTTATGGTTTATACTGGAGCCCCACAAAACACCATTAGAAAGCCATTAGAACGGCTTCGAGTCGATGAAGCATTAGTACATATGAAGGAAAACAATCTTGATGAAAAAGATGTGATTGTGCACGCACCATATATTATGAATCTCGGTAATCCAAGTGCAGAAAAACGCGATTTTGCTATTCGCTTTTTAACAGAAGAAATTAAACGTACGGCGGCAATGCATGCCACACAAATTGTTTTACACCCCGGCAGTGCTGTGGGTGGTGATCGCGAACAAGCGATGAGATGGATTGCTGAAGGATTGAAGGTTGTTATTGAAAACACGAAAAATTTAAATGTCAAAATCGCGCTAGAAACGATGGCTGGAAAAGGCAATGAAATTGGCAAAACCTTTGAAGAATTAAAAACAATTATTGATCTTGTAAACAACCAAGAGCGTATCAGCGTGTGTTTTGATACATGTCATACACATGATGCGGGATATCACATTAAAGATGATTTTAACAGTGTCATGAAGCATTTTGATGATGTCATTGGTACGGCGTACATCACGGTTTTTCACATCAATGATTCAAAAAACCCGCGAGGGGCATCGAAAGATAGACATGAAAACATTGGATTTGGATATATTGGATTTGACGCGTTAATCGGCGTGATTAATCATCCTGATTTTACTGAGATACCTAAAATATTAGAGACACCATATGTGGGTGAAAAACCACCATATTTAGAAGAAATCGCTATGATTAGATCAAAGACATTTGATCCCATGCTGATTGAAAAAATAAAAAACAAATAAGTGTGAGATGTACCCGTGGACAATCTCGGGTTTCTTGTTTTTGATAGAATCATTCATTGACTAAAATACATGATTATGCTAAAATCATCGTGTCATTTAAACAAGAAAAATATTTTTTTATCATGATGAATCAAAAATTGAGGTAGCTATGAAAAGAATCGTCGTTGTTGGTACGCAATGGGGTGATGAGGGAAAAGGCAAAATCACCGATTATTTAGCACAAAAAGCTGACGTCGTTGTACGTTACCAAGGTGGTAATAATGCTGGTCATACAGTCATTTTTAATGGCGAAAAACATAGCTTACATTTATTGCCTAGTGGTATTTTAAATCCCCAAAATGTAAACATCATGGCTAACGGTATGGTGATTAATCCTAGCGCATTATTTGATGAACTAACTCATCTAAAAAACTATCAGTTGTTTATATCTGATCGGGCGCATGTGACATTACCATTTCACTTACGCATCGATCAATTGCAAGAAACTAAAAAAGGCGAACGTAAGATTGGTACGACACATAAAGGCATCGGTCCTACATATACAGATAAAGCAGCTAGGTTGGGATTGCGCGTTGCGGAGTTTATCAACCCTGAGCGTTTTAAGGCATATCTGAATCGTGTTGTGCCCGAAAAAAATATTGAATTTGAAGCTTTCGGATTGCCTCTTATTGATCAAGATGAATTATTTGTAGCTTATCAAACGTATGCAAAATTCATGAAACCTCTTGTCACGGATACATCCATATTATTAAATCAATTCATTGATCAAGGAAAACTCATTTTGTTTGAAGGTGCACAAGGTGTTCTATTGTGCCTTGATCATGGTACATATCCCTATGTGACATCATCTAGTCCCACGGCAGCTTCGGTACCACTAAATTGTGGTATTGCTCCTTGGCTGGTTGAAGGTGCGATTGGTGTGACCAAAGCGTATACGACACGTGTTGGTGAAGGACCATTTCCAAGTGAAATGAATGATGAACTGGGTCAAGAAATTCGCATCAAAGGCAATGAATTTGGAACTACAACAGGTAGACCACGTCGTATAGGATGGCTCGATACAGTCATTTTAAGACATACAAAGCGTGTGAGTGGCATATCTTATCTAGCTGTGACATTGCTGGATGTTCTCGATGATATCGCAGAGATTAACATAGTAACTAAATATTTATTAGACGACAAGGAAATAGATTATATTCCTGCAGATGTTGAAACTTTCAAGCAGTGCAAACCCATCTATATGACTGTTCCAGGGTGGCATGAAGATATCACAAATGTGAAATCTTTTGGCGAATTGCCAAAAGCGGCACAAGCATATTTGCACGAAATCGAAAGACTTGTTGGCGTGAAAATTGCAATTTTCTCTGTCGGACCAGATCGAAAACAAACGATTGATGTCATCAATTTATATCAGTAGGTGTTTACTATGATTGATCGCTATACAAATCCAAAAATGAAAAAAATATGGTCAAGAAAGAACCGTTTTGAGGCTTTTTTAAAAGTCGAAAAAGCAGCAAGTTACGCTTGGTATCAACAGGGTCTTTTCGATGAGCAAACCTATTTAAAGATTCATGATGCTTCATTTAAATTAACCGATATTGATTATTATGAAGCAGAGACAAAACACGATGTTTTAGCATTCACTCTTGCTGTAAGTCAATCATTAGGCGAAGAAAAAAAATATTTTCACTATGGTTTGACATCCACAGATGTTGTCGATAGTGCAAATGGCATTATCTTAAAACAGGTCAATCGTATTATCAAAGATGATATCGAAAAGTTTCTTGAAATTCTAAAAAAATCCGCTTATCAATACAAGGATTTAAAAACCATGGGACGCACCCATGGTATGCATGCTGAAATCACAAGTTTTGGTTTAAAATTCGCGCTTTGGTATAGTGATTTAATGCGTATTCAAAAGCGTTTTATCGCCGCTGCAAAAGATGTTGAAGTATGTAAACTATCTGGCGCTGTTGGTACCTATGCATTAAGCCATCCAAGCATCGAAAGTATCGCTGCCAAACAATTAAAATTGCATGCTGCTTTAATATCGACACAAACACTACAAAGGGACCGTTATGCCAATTATCTTGCAGTTATCGCTCAAATTGGTAGTGAAATCGAAAAAATAGCGACTGAAATCAGACATTTATCAAGAACTGAAGTTGGCGAAGTAAGTGAGGCTTTTTCAGAAAAACAAAAAGGTTCCTCGGCAATGCCACAAAAAAGAAATCCAATTTCAAGTGAAAATGTTTGTGGCTTAGCCCGCGTTCTAAGAGGGTATATGCTGGCCGAATATGAATCTGTCGCATTATGGCATGAAAGAGACATCAGTCATTCATCTGTAGAACGTATTGTTTTGGTGGATGCGACCACGCTGATTGATTATATGCTTAAAAGGTATGCGTATACGTTGGAAAACCTTGAGGTATTTCCAAATAAAATCGCCAAAAATATTGAACTATCACATGGCGCATATTATGCGCAAGTTGTCCTACATCAACTCATCAATCGAGGATATGATAGAACAAGCGCATATGATATCATCAAAACTATTTCACATCGTGCATTGTCTGATGAAAAGGATTTTTTATTATTGCTAAGTCAAGTTCCTGAATTATCTTTAGAAATTGATTTTGAATCCATCAAAAATTATCCTTATTTGCAGCATGTTGATGCTATCTATAAAAAGGTTTTCAGTCATTGATTATCCATGTATATTATGCTATAATTTTAGTGTTAATTATTGAGGAGGATTTACATGGCAGACAAGTATAACGTAGTAGAACCAAAGGTATCAACCGGCATTATTGTTTCAATCATCTCTTTCATCGTAGTCGCTTTGATTTTAACCTTGATTGCAATACCTTCAAATAGTGAAAGAATATATGAAGCATATGCGGAAACAGCGAATGAATATTTTACAAAAGATCACCCTTTTTATGAAATTGACGGTAAAAAAGTAGAACGTATGGTAAATCGTGAAGAAACATTTTTACTGCTTATTTCATCACCAGATTGTGCGAATTGCCAAACGCTTATCGGCACGTTAGAAAGATATTTTCAGGATCCTGAAAAAGTTGTGACCGTTGACGGCGTAAAAATTAATGATTTATTCGATGAGATATTCTATCTAAGTCCACTGAATGACGCTAGCGGTTATGCTGATGTTATTGCAAACAATGAAGGTCTTATTGATGCAACACCACAATTTGTATTGTTTTTAAACGGTGAAATTGTTGCGTATTATGATACCAATGCTACTGGTACGCAAACGATTAATTCAAACGTTAGACAGTTCTACGAAGCAGTTATCACTGCAGTTACAGAAGAAGAATAAAAGCACCGAGTGCTTTTTTTTCAGGGAGCGTTATGATTGATCAGATTAAAGAAAACATCAAACAATTATTGATTGACAAACTCCATGTGGAAGATGTCACCATTGAAAGACCTAAACGTGGGTTGGCTGATTTAGCGATTCCGCTTTTTGGTTTTGCAAAAGCATGGAAATTATCACCGCAAAAAGTATATGAAAAAATTGAACCAATCTTATCGCACCCTGCCATCCATTCGATTGAATATGTCGGTGGCTTCTTGAATATCTTCATCAAGCGCGTTGAATTTAGTCGGTATGTGCTCATCGAAGTTTATGAAAAACAAGAGGCTTTTGGTGAACAATTTTTCGATGAGGAACCGATTGTCATCGATTACTCATCACCAAATATCGCAAAGAGTTTTTCTGTTGGACATCTTCGTTCAACCATGATTGGTCATGCCTTGAAAAACATTTATGAAAAATGCAGCATTAAAGTAACGGGTGTTAATCATTTAGGTGATTGGGGCACCCAATTCGGAAAAATGATCGTTGCATATGAAAAATGGGGTAATCCTGACGATGTGGAAGCTGATCCGATTAATGCGCTACAAGCGTTATATGTCCGTTTTCACGATGAATCTGAGAAAGATACTTCTTTAGAAGATCAAGCACGTGAAGTATTTAGAGCACTTGAAGAAGGTGACAAAAAATATGTTTCACTTTGGGAAAACTTTAGAACTAAATCCCTTGAAGAATTTATGCATATGTATGATGTGTTAAACGTATCATTTGATTCTTATCATGGCGAAGCGTTTTATAATGACAAGATGGATGCAATTGTTCAAGAACTTGAAAACAAAGGGTTGCTTCAGATTGATGAGGGTGCAACAATTGTTGATTTAGGCAGAGATTTACCACCGGCACTTATCAAACGCAGTGATGGTGCGACGCTTTATATAACTAGGGATTTGGCAGCATTAAAATATCGTATGGATACATATGGCGCAAAAAGAGTGCTTTATGTTGTCGGTAATGAACAACAACTCCATTTCAAACAATTGGCGACAGTGGCTCATTTACTTGGTTGGAATGTTGAAATCGAACATATCAATTTTGGTTTAGTATTACTTGATGGCAAGAAAATGTCGACGAGAGATGGTAAGACGAAACGATTGGAAGCAGTGATTGATCAAGCTGTTCATGAAGCGAAACTAGCGATTAGTGATAAAAATCCTAGTCTCGAAGAAAAGGATCAAGTAGCAAAAGCTGTCGGTGTTGGCGCAATCATCTTTAATGACCTAAAGAATGAACGTCATCTTGATATTGATTTCAATTTATCGCAAATGTTAAAATTCGAAGGACAGACTGGTCCGTATTTGCAATATAGTAGCGTTCGTATTGAATCGATGTTGAAAGATCAACGCATCGATATCGCAAATGTTGATTTTGATGTTTATCAAATTGATCACTATTTCGAACTCATAAAACTCGTTGATCAGTTTCCTGAAATCATTGAGCGCGCTAAAGATCAAAACAGCCCAAGCGTCATTGCTAAATATCTATTATCTCTCGCACAAACTTTCAATAGTTTTTATGGGAAAGAAAGAATTCTTGTGGCAGATGTACATAGACTACAAGCCAATCTGCTATTGGCGAGATCCATTCAAATTGTCATTAATGAAGGCTTAAGATTATTGGGTATTGAAAGTTTAAAAGCGATGTAATTTATCGCTTTTTTTTGTGATAGTAAATTTATTCAAGTTTTAAACAATCTTAATTCAATATAGTATGAATGCTAAACGGCAATATAAATCGATAACATTTAGTAAATATAGCAACCATTAAAATTCTTGCAAGAACGAAGAAGATAATTTTTAATAAATTCTATAATTGAAAGCACAAAAAAATTATGTTACAATATGATAGCAAACTAGACATGCCTGCGTGATGAAATCGGTAGACGTGCCAGACTCAAAATCTGGTGAGTGAAAGCTCGTGTCGGTTCGAGTCCGACCGCAGGCACCAAAAACAAATGAACCATATCAAGCGATGTGGTTTTTTATTCACTTGATATATGATGAAATTAACGCGGGATTTGTTTGAGGGAGAGGAACCGTCTTACATGTTTACTTAAGGCCTTGTTTTTTTTGTGGTGTGATATAAGTAAATTCAATTTTTGACTCGAGATAACGACGATATCTTTTTCTTCGATTGCGGTGATCATAACTGATAAACAGGAATAGAGAAAAAGCTTCCCATAATAATACCCAACCTCCGACGAATATGCCTTGAGCTAATACGGAGAAGAAGAAAGTATCTTGCATAAATTTTTCAAAAACCGTAGACATTACAATGAAAATCAAACCCATCACAGTAAATAAAAAGCTTTTTCGGTTATTAGTCATAATGGTGCGATTGATGAAATGAATGACATATCTAAAGTTATTCTTTAGACCTGTGATTGCACTTTCCTGTCTTTTTTTATCTTTTACACTTTCAGGAATACCGAATACGATCTTTGTCTTATATTTCAATGGAATTTCATATGCAGCTTCTTCAAGATAATCAAAAAGCTCATGATTCATATCCTTGCGTTTTAGCGGTGATCGATCCCATTCATTGAATATTTCCATATAGTTATCCAAGGATATATCAATGACATATGTATCATCATCGGGATCATAACGGTAAATCTGTCTTAATTCTACAATTTTTTTTGCCACAGTAACACCTCTTATACTTCTATTATATCTTATTCGTGATGCCTTTGAAAGGACGATAAACCTGATTATGAGTTTTATTCAAAAACAACTGATAGAATGTGTGATAAAATAATCTTTGAAAGGATGATGAAATATGGAAAGAATGAAACCGAAGAACTTTATTATGACAACAATGAATGGCATGGTTTATGGACTCTTTGCAACGTTAATCATTGGTGTCATTGTCCGACAATTTGGTATTTTAATTGGTCTTGAAATCATCGAAGTGACGTTAGCTGATGCATTGATGGCTTTAATGGGTGTAGGCATTGGTATGGGGATCGCCCTCTCACTTAAATTAGATGGATTAAAAATGGTTGTGGCTTCCGTGATGGGCGGTATCGCAACTAGCTTTAAAGTGGTTTTCGGATCCGGTATTATTATTGGTTTGAACAATGACCCTGTAACTGTATATTTGGTCGTTGTTTTAGGTATTTTTTTCTTGAAGTATGTACTTGTAAAGAAAACACCGCTAGACATATTATTGATACCACTAGCCGGTGTTGTTGTCGCTTTTCTATTAACATTAATTATTAGCGCACCAATTACTTTTGTTTTAACACAAATTCAAAATGGTATCGCAAGTCTTGGTGTGATTATGACTTCGGCATATGATCGCTCGGGTTCTGCGGGAGATTATGCGATTGCTATTATCATGTCCATGGTGATTGCAGTGGTAATGGGAATGTTATTGACATCACCTATTTCTAGTGCAGCAATTGCGATTACTATCGGTCTAGGTGGTATTGCAGGCGGTGTGGCACTTGTCGGATGTACGGTGCAGATGATCGGATTTGCTGTTCAGTCACGAAAGGATAATAATATCGGTATGATGTTATCGATAGCATTCGGGACATCGATGTTACAATTCAAAAACATTTTAAAGAAACCAATGATTTGGCTGCCAACCATTATCACATCCGCAATCATGGCACCAATCGTGTTACTGACGCTTGGCATGGAAACCACAAAATTCGGCGCAGGTATGGGTACCTCAGGATTAGTTGGACAAATTCAAACGCTCTATCAGATGAACGATAACGGTCGAGCTTGGATTGCGATTTTTGTAACTATTTTGGGCGCTATTTTGTTGGTTTATGCGATCGATTTGTTATTTAGAAGGTTCAAATGGTATGGAATTGGTGATTTAGCCGTTAATAACGACATTAATTAAAAAAATTACTTTGTGTTTTATCAATAATTTTGATAAAATATAAAATGTATAGAGAGAAAGTGGTGAGACTATGAAGAAACGCGTTTACAATAAAACATTTGGAAAAATAGTAAGAACATTAGGCTTTTTAATGGTGCTTGCTTCATCCTTGTTATTCACTGCAATGCTTATTGATAGTAGTACGGCATCGTTTCTATCATCACTGCAGCCGATGGTGACACAAATTATAGACATGCTACCTACCGAATTTTATCATTATTTAGGATTGGGATATCTGGTAGGGCTATTACTCTTAATTTGGGCAATTAGACGCGGCTTTGTCTTACGCGTACTCATTACGATTGTGCTCATAGGACTATTTATTATCGAGTCGTTTAACATGGTTTCATTTCTGACTGGTTATGCGATGCTTACACCGACTTGGTTAGGAAATATCATCAATAGTCAATCAGCATTGATTAATCAATTGCTTGATATATCGCCTTGGATAGCACCAGGTGTTGCGTTGCTTGCTGTGATGTTATTATGGGGTGTGTTCGCGAATGCAAGACCAAAACGATTCTCATTATTCCTATTTCGAATTGCAACGATCACTTTATTCCTAGGCGTGGTCGTATTCGCTTTGCAATACAATCTATCCGCTGCTTTTGTCACCGCTGATTGGTATGTTGTTATTCTTGATTTATTATACATCATCAGTTATGCTTTGATTGCTGTAGGCGCATTGTTTGGGACTATTGGATTCTATCGAAAATAATCACATGATTACCACAGCCTTATCACTTCGATAAGGCTTTTTTTATACATAGTATAATGATTTAATGAAAACGTTTTTTAAGTATTGTATGTTGACATATTGCATCATATGTTTTATTATATTCACGAACAAAAAAAGTTTAGAGGCAGCGATGCATCAGAGTACAACGTCGAGCTGGCAAGCGATGAAACGTTGGAAAGGTAACCATCGCCGAATAGGTCATTCAGGCATGAAAGATCTATGGGGTTATAAGTAAAACTTATAACACTCCTACAAGTTTTGTAGAGGCGCTAACTATATCGTAAAGATTAGTGTTGAAGGCGTTCTTGGACGCTTTTTTTGTAAAAAAATCTTAGGAGGTCTTCAACGATGAAGAAAGCATTATTGGTTTTAACTGTCTTTTTGGTAGGAACGCTTGTTGCATGTACAACAAGCAGTGGTTATGAGGTTATAGAGGGTAACACATTAACCGTTGGTTTAGAGGCTGCTTATGCGCCATATAATTGGACAACGACAACTGAAAATGAATTTACCGTACCACTTTCTGGTCAACTCGGAGCCTATGTTGATGGCTATGATGTTGTCATTGCAACCGCCATCGCAGATGAACTTGGCTTGGAGCTTGAAATCGTCGCAATCGAATGGGATGGATTAATCCCCGCATTGACATCTCATCAAATTGATGTCATTATTGCCGGAATGAGCCCAACTGCCGAACGTGCACAAACCGTTAGTTTTTCAAATGAATACTATCGTGCGACACAAGTGATGGTCGTTCGTGATGATTCATCTTATGCGGCAGCAACAGCGATTGCTGACTTTGCTAACGCAACCGTTATTGCACAACTTGGTACATTACAGGATGATTTGATTGATCAAATAGCCAGTGTCAACCATGGTACATCACTGGATTCTTATAATGCCATCACACAATCGGTTAGAAGCGGTGAAGCAGATGCGTTTATAGCTGAGTTGCCAGTTGCTATGGGGATTACACAAGCAAATTCGGATTTGACTTTTATTACATTTGCTGAGGGTTATGGGTTTACTGTAACCGATGCTGATGTCACGTCCGCTGTAGCGGTAAGACAAGAAGATACTCAACTTCTTGGTGCTATCAATAACGTTTTAGCAACCATCACGAATGAAACCCGTGAAGCGTGGATGGCAGCTGCACTAGATAGACAACCTAGCGAATAATATGGCTAACGTGCTTGCGGGCTTACCAGTGCAGGGTGACGTCTTCGGCACGATCATCTACCTGATTCAAAACTATTATCAAATCATTTTATATGGTTTATTGATCACAATCGTCTTATCCGTTGTTGGGACATTGGGTGGCTTCGTTTTAGCCATGGGATTGACGCAAATAAGATTGGTTGACATTGATAAGAAACGCGATTCAAGATTTCAAAAACTTTTAAAATATGTTATGAATCGCCTTGGTAATCTCTATGTAACGGTTTTTCGGGGAACACCGATGATTGTTCAGGCGATGGTGATCTACTATGGCATTGCCTCACTTGGAATTTTTTCTTGGTGGCGACCATTGCCAGCCGGACTAATTATTGTAACATTGAATACAACCGCCTATATATCTGAGGTATTTAGAGGTGGTGTGCGTGCAGTTGATGCCGGTCAGATGGAGGCTGCAAGGTCGCTTGGTTTATCAAGAAATCAAGCCATGCGTAAAGTCATCTGGCCACAAGCAATTAAGAATGCATTGCCAGGTATTGGTAATGAATTTGTGGTCAATCTAAAAGATACAGCCGTATTATCTGTGATTTCTGTTGTTGATCTTTTTTATTCGGTTAGACAGAGTGCATCTTCGACGTATCGCTATTTTGAAGCATTTTTGATCGCTGCAATCCTTTACTTAATGATTACATATGTGTCAAGTAAACTCATTGACTACGCAACGAAACGCTTGGACCAGACAGAGAAAGTGGTGAAACCATTATGAATGGTATTCTAGACGCTCAGCAGTTAACAAAGAAATTCGGTAATTTAACTGTTTTGGATGGTGTCAGTTTGACACTAAAGAAGCAGGAAGTCATTACACTCATCGGTGCTTCTGGATCAGGGAAGACGACATTGCTGAGATGCTTGAATCTACTCACTGAACCAGATGAGGGACACATTTATTTCGAAGGTAAAGATTTAATGGATTCCAACACAGACATCAATCGATTGAGAGAACATATCGGCATGGTTTTCCAACAATTCAATCTGTTTCCAAATCTTAATGTCATGAATAATTGTACGATGAGCCCAATGCTTAGGATGGGTTTGATGAAGGACGAAGCTGAAGCAATGGCGACAACTTATCTTAAAAAAGTTGGGTTAGCAGATTTTATGTACAGTGATGTTAGAACGTTATCTGGCGGACAAAAACAAAGAGTTGCCATTGCTAGAGCACTTTGCATGCAACCGAAAATTATGCTTTTTGATGAACCAACTTCGGCACTTGACCCAGAAATGGTTGGCGATGTTCTAGCGGTAATCAAAACATTGCGAGAAGAAGGGATGACCATGATTATCGTTACGCATGAAATGGCATTTGCACGAGCGGTTTCTGATCGCATTCTATTTTTGAATCAAGGGCAGATTTTAGAAGAAGGGACGCCTGACCAAATCTTTGGAAATCCGCGTGAAGAACGAACAAAACAGTTTTTAAACCGCGTCATGCTGCATGTGTGATGAAAGCACAAAAAAAGACTTGATGATGGAGAGCATCAAGTCTTTTTTACATTAGTGAAGCGAAACCGCGAATTAAATATTGAACAAGACGATAAAGAAAATTACGATGACCGAATTTATCCATCAGATTACTTTGCAAAATGATATCATGAACATAATTGGTCATATCTTTAATGGCATCCACATGAGATAAATAGACGCTATTTTCAAAATGCAAATAGAGGCTTCTAAAATCAAAATTCGCACTGCCGATTAAAGCGTATAAGCCATCGACAACCATCATCTTAGAATGAATAAAGCCAGGGCGGTAACGATAGATTTGTACACCGGCTGAAAAGAGTTCGTTGGCGTAGGTCTCAGTTACCATATATACAATTTTTTTATCAGGTATATTGGGAATGACGATTTTTACTTTAATACCACTCTTTACAGCTAATTTAATGGCCTCAGAAAGTTCATAATCGATGATTAAATAAGGTGTTGTTATCAAGATTTCACGCTTCGCTTTAGTAATCAAAGATAAATAGACATTCTTGGTAAGTAACTCGCCATTGATGGGTCCATCAGCAAATGGTGCGACCAGTGCATCAGATATTGGAAGATTTGACGATAAGCGGTAAGCATTAAAGTCTAGAGAATGGTGGGTAACAAAATGATAAGTTTGCAGGAAAGATAGCGTGAGCGACCATACAGCCTTACCTTTCACTTTGATACCTGCATCTTGCCAGTGACCATAAGGGTGTTTGATATTGATATACTCATCACCAATATTTGTGCCGCCAGTATAGGCAATCTCATTATCGATAACAACGATTTTTTTGTGATCACGATAATTCATTGCGAAATTGAGATGCATGCGCATGCGGTTGAATTGATACGCTTCAATACCCAATTTTTTAAGTGTTTGGGGATATTTAAAGGGTAGTCGATTAGAACCAAAATCATCATAAATCAGTTTAACTTCAACACCACTTTTCGCTTTTTTTGTTAATATGTCTAGAATTTCATCCCACATTTGTCCTGGATTAATGATGAAAAACTCAAGTAAAATGAATTTATTTGCATTTTTTAAAGCATTTTTTAAATCCTCATAGAACGCTTCACCTGAATTTAAAAAAACAATGTCGGTCTGATCATAAGCAGGCCAATAAAAATTATTGAGATAATTCAGCACTTTTTGATTTGAAGACATGTGAAGCGATACATAAGATGCGCGATTAATCTCGCTTTCCATGTATTGTTGCTTGACTTGATTAGAAATGTTTCTAGAACGATAAAATAGATAAAATAACCCACCAAATAAAGGAAATATCAATATCGGAATAATCCAAGATAATTTATATATGGGATTTTCTTCTCGATAGATGAGATAGATGACAATGAGTGTTGAAATTACATATAGTCCGATACTTACGTAACGAATGTTCGAAATATAATAGATTAAAACAAAAAAAAGTGCGATTTGCAGCAGTAATAGTAAACCGATTAAACTTGTTCTGCTTAGGATCATGCGCAGCAAATGTTTCATGATATATAC
This sequence comes from Acholeplasmataceae bacterium, assembly GCA_011620375.1. Lineage (GTDB taxonomy): Bacteria > Bacillota_I > Bacilli_A > Acholeplasmatales > Acholeplasmataceae > WOFB19. The sequence continues at coordinate 26,999 of WOZH01000023.1, read as the reverse complement.
CTCATATAGGATGCTCATCTTGGTATAGAATACTTTTTATCAAGATGGTATGAATGGGTTCAAAGACTTCATTTAATGTGCCATATTTTTTGCTTGTAGGATGCGCGCTGATTTCAGGCTTCTTACAGTGCTTCAACTGACATAGTGTTCATCGTTTGATCACTTTTTACACAATTTTCAAAGAGCTTTCATGTATCATAAGTTTTATAGTACGATTCAATGCTTTTGCTCATGGGAGCATGATCATCATCCTGATACCTTCATGCTATTTCTATTTTACCAAAAAATAGAAAAAAGTGTTAGAATATAAAGTGCAATATGGAGGCTCTTATGACACAGAGAAAATTAGATTTATTGATGGATTTTTATGAATTAACGATGGCAAACGGTTATTTCAAAGATCAAAAGGTGGATCAAATAGCAGTTTTCGATGTTTTTTTTAGAAGTGTACCTGACGAAGGTGGTTATGCTGTTTTTGCAGGGCTCGAACAAGTCATCGATTATTTGAATCATTTGTCTTTTGATGAAAAGGAGATTACTTTTCTTCGCAACAAAAACATATTTGACGAAGGTTTTTTGAAATACTTAGAAACCTTTAAATTCACGTGTGATGTCTATGCAATGAAAGAAGGTACACCCGTTTTTCCACATGAACCTTTATTGGTTATCAAAGGACCGATTATCGAATGCCAATTGGTTGAAACAATGATTTTATTGACCATCAACCATCAGTCGCTGATTGCGACCAAAGCATCACGCATTGTTCACGCTGCCAAAGGCCGCTCAATTCTAGAGTTTGGTGCGCGTCGTGCCCACGGCTATGATGCTGCTATTTTTGGGGCAAGAGCAGCATATATCGCTGGTGTGGCAGGTTCGTCAAATACGTATGCTGATTATGCTTTTCAAATTCCAGCGCTGGGAACGATGGCACATAGCTTTATACAACTCTATGATACTGAATATGAAGCATTCAAAGCATATGCCCTTGCCTATCCCGATAACACGGTCTTATTAGTTGACACCTATAACACATTAAAATCAGGTATTCCCAACGCAATTAAAATTGCAAAAGAAGTATTAGAACCAATGGGAAAAAGATTGACTGGTATTCGGTTAGATAGCGGTGATTTGACATATTTGACGATTGCTGCAAGAAAAATGCTTAATGATGCAGGATTAGAGGATGTGAAAATCACTGTATCAAATTCATTAGATGAACATTTAATTAGAGCATTGATTCATCAAGGTGCACAAATCGATTCATTTGGTGTAGGCGAACGTCTTGTAACCGCGCGCTCAGAAGCGGTTTTTGGCGGTGTATTCAAACTTGCAGCCATCGAGACAAACCAGGTTATCGTGCCTAAAATCAAAATTTCCGAGAACAATGAAAAAACGACAACACCAGGATTTAAACAAGTTTATCGCTTTTATGATGAAAATGGCATGGCTGAGGCTGATGTGATCACCTTGCACGATGAAGTGATCGATACATCAAAGCCATATCATTTATTTGATCCAATTTATACGTATAAATCAAAAGAGATAGAAAATTATCAAGTAGAAGCGTTATTAAAACCAATCTTTATCGCGGGTCAGCTCGTTTATGACACACCTTCTTTAAATGATATTAGATCTTATCATAAAAAAGCGCTTAATCAACAGTGGGATGAGGTAAAACGCTTTGACAATCCACACACCTATTACGTTGACTTATCACAAAAATTATGGGATCTTAAGCAGTCACTGTTGAAGGCATATAAGTCATGATTAACATTGTTCTCTATGAACCAGAAATACCGCAAAATACTGGTAATATCATGCGGACATGTGTAGCGTTGGGGGCGAAACTTCATTTGATTGAACCATTGGGCTTTAAGTTAGATGAAAAGCGCTTAAAGCGAAGCGTACTTGATTATTATCAATATCTCGACTATGCAGTCTATGAAGACTACGAAGATTTTACGAGTAAAAATCCTGGCACTTATATATTTTTAACAAGATATGGCAAAAAAGCTTATACTGAATTTTCATATCAAGATAAAAAACATTTATATTTGATTTTCGGTAAAGAATCAACGGGTATCGATCGACATTTATTAGCATCTAAAATCGATCAATGCTACCGTATTCCAACAACGGATAAGGTGAGGAGTATCAATCTGTCTAATGCAGTTGCTATCGTTGCATATGAAGTCGCTAGACAACAGGCATTTGAAGGATTGTATACGGCGGAACCTGAAACGCATAAAGGAAAAGATTTTTTAGATCAATTCATCGTTGAGGACGATATATGAAAAAAACAAAAAGACAAACAATGGGTGAAGAGATTGCAAATGCTGTGAGCCATGGCACCATGGCTCTTTTCGGTGTCTTGGCATTGGTTTTATTACTCGTTAAAAGTGACACCTCGAGAGAGATTATAGCAAGCATATTTTTTGGTGTAGGGATCATTAACTTATATACGATGTCAACATTGTATCATGCACTAACAAATCCTGTAGCAAAAGACGTATTTAAGCGCTTCGACCATTTATCGATTTATATATTAATTGGTGCAAGCTTTGTTCCACCGCTTTTGTTGTTACCAGATCTTCAAACACCTTTTATTGGTCAAATGGGCTTGGGGCTATTCATGTTTATTGTGCAGTGGATGCTTATTATTATTGGTGTCATCTTTAAATCGATATGGGTGAAAAAATTTAATTGGCTACATACAACCATATTTCTGGCAATGGGATGGAGTGCACTAATCTTTATCAGACAGTTATTTGAATGGCGTGTCGGTGCTTTTTGGCTTATTTTATCAGGTGGCATTGCCTATTCATTAGGTATTTGGTTTTATGCTTTTCCTAAAGTCAAATATTTCCATTTTATATGGCATTTATTTGTTGGTTTAGGTACCATTTTACAGTTTATCGCTTATTATATCTTTTTATATTAACATGAATAAATGTTCATACTATTGATAAATAACCAAAAATCATGTATGATAGAGTTGAACGAACGAAAAAAAGGAGTTTATAATGAAAATAGTTGCAGTGAACGCTGGGAGTTCATCGCTCAAGTTCCAGCTTTTAGACATGCCACAGGAGCGTGTGATTACATCAGGTCTCGTTGAACGGATTGGTTATGAGAATGCTGTATTTAAAATTGAAGTGAATGGTAAAAAAATAGTAACTGAATCGAGTATACTTGACCACAAGATTGCTGTTTCATTGTTGCTAGATGGTTTGGTGAGTTATAAAATCATAGATTCTTTGAATGAAATTAATGGCGTCGGTCATCGTGTCGTACAAGGTGGCGAGATCTTTAAAGATTCTACAGTTATCACGGATGAAGTTGTTGAACAAATTAGAAGTTTGAATGATTTAGCACCGCTGCATAATCCTGCAAATATTACAGGTATTGAAGCGTTCCGTAAAGCACTACCAAATGTCGTTCAAGTCGCTGTTTTCGATACGACATTCCATGCGAGCATGGCTGAAGATGCATTCTTGTATGCAACACCTTACGAATGGTATCAAAAGTATCATGTTAGAAAATATGGCTTTCATGGGACATCTCACCAATATGTGAGTGAACGTGCTTATAAATTATTGGGCAACAAAGATGCTAAATTAATCGTTTGTCATTTAGGAAATGGTGCATCGCTTTGTGCTGTTGATGGCGGAAAATCTGTGGATACATCGATGGGGTTGACACCGCTTGAAGGTATTCCTATGGGAACGAGAAGTGGCAATGTTGATCCTTCGCTGTTGAAGTTTATCGCAGATAAGGAAAATCGTTCATATGAATCAGTACTAGATGATCTAAATCGCAATTCCGGCTATTTAGGTATTTCAGGATTAACCAATGATGCCAGAGATATTACAGATGGTATTGCAGCGGGTAATCATCGGGCGGTTTTAGCACAAGAAATCCAGGCGAAACGAATCGCCGATTACATTGGTTCGTATTATGTATACATGGGTGGACTGGATGCTATTATATTTACAGCAGGTATCGGTGAAAATGCACCAGATTTTAGAGAAGCTATCGTCAAACGTTTAGGTGTGTTAGGCACAAAACTTGATGACATCGAAAACAACAAACGCGGTGAACACATGATTTCCACACCTGATTCAAAAGTGAAATTATTCATTATTCCAACCAATGAAGAAGTAATGATAGCAAGAGAAGTATTGAGATACAAATAATATCTTGGGTCATGTCGACGATATGACCTTTTTATTTGCACCAATTGAAGACTAATCCATATTAGCTTTGGTATACTATAGGTGAGGTGAAACAGATGAATCATGGCGCTAAAACCAATAAAGAGTTCTATTTGAATCGTCGATTATGCTATTTTTCACTGTGGTTTTTTGGATTGACACTCGCTTATGTTTTCTTACCAAATTTGATTGGTCAACTGTTTGGTAGCTTATCAACTGATTGGGTGTCTTTAGCCATCATATTAATCGGAATTATTGCGGCCATTATCTATATGGGAGTACTAAGTTTTAAACATGATATGTATCAACGGATTATATTTCCGATTCTTATCTTTGCTTTAATCTCATTGATGATTGCTTTAGTCGACTTCGGTGAAGGATGGGGCAGGTATATGATGCTGATTGGTGCTATCATTCAAAGCATGGGCTTACTTTGTGTGGTGCTTTATGGCATATTCGTGCTCAGTCGGCAAAAAGCATATCAATTATTTGCCGAAATGGTAATCATTGTTCTGCTGCATGCGGGCTTTACTTTTGATGCTGCCATCATTTTTTATCCTGAGGTTTATCAAGCTGTTCCAATTTTTAGCATCATCAGTTATGTTCTAAGCATCGGCTTGATACATATTGCATACCGGATGACTGAAAACAATGATCCTAAGGAGAAAAATTAACATGATGAATCATGAACAACACTTAAAGAGCGGTGATCGGATCATTTTAACAATCAAACGGTTGGGGATTAACGGTGAAGGTATTGGTTACGATAAGAAACTAGCCATATTTGTGAATGGAGCATTGCCTGAAGAAGTCGTTGAAGTCAACATTGAACAAGTATTTAACAATCGCGCGATAGCCTCAATTATTCAAATTAAAAAAGCAAGTAAACACCGTGTTAAACCGTTTTGTCCAGTTTATGAAACGTGCGGTGGTTGTCAGTTACAACATTTAGATTATCAAATGACACTGATTGAGAAAAGAAATTTAATTGTTCAAGCGTTTGAACGGTTTCTTCCTGTAAAAATCGCCAATCAGCGTATCAAAAACACAATTGGTATGGACCATCCAACATATTATCGAAATAAGGCGTCTTTACCAGTTAGAAAGACGAAGAAAAACAAAATTGGTATGTATGCTGCAGGGAGTACGAAGTTTATACCAATCGATGCTTGTCCGATTCAAGATGATCGCATTAATAAAATCATGCAAACAATTTTAGATTTGATGTCTGAAATTGGAATAGATGCGTATGACGAGAAATATCGCAAGGGTTATTTGACAAACTTAATTGTTAGAGTCGCAACAGAAGATGAAGCACAGGTGACATTCGTATGTCATAAAGAACCTAACCGTCTCCTACAATTAGCTGAAGCGTTGATGATTCGTCAACCACTAGTTAAATCTGTGTTTCGTGTTTTAGAAAAAAAGGGAGCACACGAATTTTTTAATGATTCACTGATGAAAGTTACTGGTAGTGACTTGATTACAGAAACATTAAACGAACAGATATTCATGCTGGAGCCTGATGCTTTTTTTCAATTAAATACCACACAAGCCCATGTGTTTTTTAAAACGATGCGCGACATGGCAAAATTAAATAAATCCGACATCGTCATGGATGCCTATGCTGGCAGTGCACCAATTAGTCATTACATTGCTGCCGATTGTAAGAAGGTATATGCGATCGAAGCGAATGAAGCATCGGTTAAATCCGCTAAGCGCAGTTTGAAAGAAAACCATATAAAGAATGTTGAAGTCATTCACAGCAAGTTCAAAGATGTATTGGATACATTTAAACCGCAACAGATTAATGTGATGTTTTTTGATCCACCACGTGTGGGGTTGGGATTAGAAACCATTGAACTCATCAAAAAAGCGAGACCCAAACGCATTGTTTATGGATCATGCAATCCATCAACATTAGCGAAGGATATTGCTGCTCTCATTGACTTATACGTTTTAGATCAGACGATACCTATTGATATGTTTCCATATACAGCACAAGTTGAATCTGTCACGTTGCTTTCATTAAAATAGCACTTGTTATATACTTGACAATACTCAGTTTTTAATCCAAATTAATAAAAATCAGCCATCAGATGACCTTCATATGTATTCGATGGCATTTTTTGTCTATATGCACAAATTTCGTCCATTATGGGAACATAAAATGTTAAAAATATGTTTCCGACGTACACGAAACGACATATTTTCGAGCAATCTAGTTCATCCAAGAAAAATTGAATACGTCATATTACTTTCCTTGAAAACCATTTAACAAAAACACGTATATTTGATTTATGAAGGTGTTTTTTCTATTGAAAGATAGATTGCCTTTTATTTTTGGATGGGTAGAGAACATATTTTGATGCCTTTATAAATATTGTTAGTAAAAAAGATGGTTGCTCAAACCTGAACAACCATCTATAGTACTGATTTAAAATATGATGGTTTTTTTACTTAGTCCTTGACACGGATACATTTTAAATCAAGCAATGTTGTTTTTAGATCTTTCATTCGCTAATCAGCTTACGACTAATCATTTGTTAAAGTTTTTATTGAGTTTACTTTGAACACTTATCTCTTCGATTAAAATATCGTTTAATATCTTAAATTTCTTGATATCTTCAAAAATTTGATGATCGATATTGATATTTTGAGGAAACGTTTGCTTTCGATTTCTCATCGAAAAAATGAGCTGATCCATCATCACATCTTGTAATTTATTGTCTAAAACGAATGTTGGTTCGTTGCTTAATAGGTGTGTTCCAAAATAAGCATCATTGTTCGTTTTTAAGTCAAATAATTCAATCACACTTCGATATATATCCATTTGTCCTCTTACTAATTGCTGTTTTCCTTTTATGAGTCCTTCTTTGATGACGATACCATGACTGTTTACATCCTTATTGCCAGGCACATACAAGAAACAAACCAGCTGTTGCAGCAGTCTTCTTTCTTCTAAAGCAGATAATTTTTTTTCAAATAGCTTTGATATATCTCCATTTTTAATGCCACAACCATGGTCGCCATAAAATAGGTAAACAGTATGACTATCGATCTTAATAGAACCATTTTCATCGATAAAAAACCGCTTTATAACATCATCATAATAATCTGCAAATCGCAGATATTTTTTTGTTAGATTTTTCAAATTATGGGTTTCAATAAACGCCTTGTTTTTTTGTGGATAAAACTCAAAAGGGGTATGGGGCATCATAGTAATAGGAAAGAAAAACGTTGGTTTGTTTGCAGAAATAATTTTTTCGCGAACGGTATCTGCCAATTGATAATCACTAATCCAGGGTGTTTCATGAAATTTACCACGGCTATATTCATATGGGAAAAGATCTAGTATCCCACTACGTTTAGGCGCTTGTTTATTTGGAAAATCTTCTAAACTAAAGAAATTTTGAAATTCAATAATTTCTGGATACGCAAATTCTCTATTATAGAACTGTTTGTAGTCTCCGTGTACGGCTTCTGTATGATATCCGATTTGATTGAAATACTTAGGTAAGGTTGTTAATTCAATCTTACTTCTATATTTTTTTTCACGATTATTAAATTTTGACCAATACAATGAATTATATCCCGTCGCATATAGCCCAGCTAATGTCGTTATTTCTGCATCTGAACTAACACCTAAACCGACACTTGAATAAAATTCTGTAAAATCGACACTTTGCTCCAGTAAAGCCCTAATAAACGGAAATTCTTTTTCTAAAAGAGGAATATCAAGTAAAAACCGGCTCATTGATTCCATTTGAACTAATACAAGATTTTTTCCAGCAAATAAACCGTTTAATGAATGTTTTCCATTTAAAATTGATTCGTCTATATCAATACCCTTGGCTACCATATTCAAGTCCAAATTGTTACTGTAAACTTTGTTGTCTAGAAAATTCACATAACTGGTCTTGTTTTTATTGTATCGATTATATTCATTGGAAAGTTCTGAAAAATTTTTCTTTTTAGCTTTAACCAATGAATCAGGTTTAGATGTCAGTTTAAAAAGACTCGTTAAATAAAATGGATAAATGCCATAGTTTTGTATGCCAAAAGTTGCTCTTACTGCTTTTATCGTTAGATTTTTGAGATACATCTTTTCATAGTTTATCCATGTCAAAACCATAATCAAAATGGAAAGTAACAAAGTAATAAATAATGATAAATCATTAATTGATATAACGATTTGTTCCAAATTTGGCTTACCATAAAATAAGATGACTGATAAAAAAATAATAAAAGGTATAAAGACTATGATTCGATAATAACCAAACAGTTCATTCATTATTTCTTTAAACAATCCTTTTGAGATGCCTTTAACAGGATTCTTAAACATGTCGATACTATCTTTTGTAAAAGCATTACCAAAGTATAAATTGAAAATACCTATGGCAAATAACAAGAGATTGAGAAAAACCGTAATAATTAGCAGTACTATGGAGAACCAATATAGATTCTTTATGAATATTAAGATGGTAAACCCCACTAAATTAAGCGTGGAAGCATTCCCTAATATTGCATTTAATTTCCCATTAAATGTGTGTTTAAAAGGAACAATGTACTTGTTCAGGGATTGATGAGTAATCACAAACGTATTAAGCACATTTAATACCAAATACAATAAATATAATACAATAAACTCCTTAGTCATAGCAGCAGCCTCGTCTATACATATTTTTTCGTTTTTTAAGTGGGAATAGGATGTAATTGAACTAAATATTTAATCATCTCAATACAAATAAAATATTAGACTTAGATTTTCGATGATAAATTAAGACCAAACATCCATGTGATTAAATATACTTTACTAGTTATTCCTCATCTAACTGAGCAAAATACTGCATCACGTCATCATATCCATAATTATATATCCTTTTTGAATGTTCCGAAGAAAAATCCAGTACTTTTCCTAAACTTCTATTCGCTTTTATTTCATGAATTTTAACGTTTTTGTACTTCTTTTGTATGGAACGTAATGAAAAGAACATGGCGATTGTGATGCATATGATTTCATCACATCCAAAATCAATTAATGGTTTAACGGGATTGTTGTCAAAATATCCACCATCACGGTATTTCCTGCTGTTGCTCACAATTGGAGGAAATACAATTGGAATTGAACAGGATGCCAAAATTGTATCAATTTGTAGCTTTTTATCGATCTTTTTCAGCGGTATATATTGAATATGAGAGTCTTTTTGTATATAGTGTGCAAATGTTGATTTCAATAAATCTATTAATCCTTTATCTGCGTCTCCGGTATCCGCTACAGCAATAAAAACGTCTTTCTCCTTTAATACTTCAAAATCGATATGGTCTTCTAATAATTGATTCAATTTATTTATAGAAAACAACCCACTATCAATTACTTTTAGTTTTTGATCCCTGATGGTAGTTAATACAGAAGGATTATCTCCCAATGGATTTTCTGGAACGTTAAACCATATTTCTTTGGCAGTGTCTAATTTTCCTGATGCAACAAACATAGCATTCGCTGCGCCAATAGAAGCGCCAGAAAATGCGCTTACTTTTTGCAATATTCCGAGTTCTTCAAGTGCTTTTAGAGCGCCAATTTGGTAGGCGCCTCTAGCACCCCCTCCAGATAAACAAATTCCTATTTTTTTCATAATGCTATCCTTTCAGAAAATTCAAATGAAATGTCAAAATACGCCGTAAATCCGCAATTTTTTAGATGATTTTTCACTTCTATCATTTCTTAAATTCTCCTCCTATTATATGCTTAGTGATCACATTTGTTATTTCTAAAGCCTTTATTCATATTATATCACTCACATGTTACATTTGCAACGCATGTTACTTTTGTTACATTTAAATAAACAATACTAAAAAGCCGGACATCGCTAACATGCATATATATATAGAAAGTTAAATGAAAGATAAAAAGATAAATTGTAAACGAAATATTCGAAATGATGTTGTTTTAGATATTGTTGTTTAGCCAAATCATTCATAAATAGGATTAATTATGTCAACATGTGGCAAATATGTTGACATTTTTTATAAAATGTGTAAAAATCAAACTGAGTAGGAGGTAATTTGAATGGAATGGTATTATTATGTATTAATTGCTGCAGTAGCAGTATTATTAGTTGTGGTTTTAATCACCATATTCGGTGGTAAAGAGGCAGATAAACCTAAACCCAAGCCAATCGTAAATGAGCCGATTAAAAGACCTGAGCCTTTAAGGGAAGAACATAAGGATGTCCAGACTCCTATGGAAAAACAAAAACTTGAGGAAAAACCTAAAGTTGCCCCAGCACCAGTTGAAGAAACGGCACCAAATGAAGACAAAAACGCTAAATATCACGTGTCACAAAACAAAAATACGAAGAGTGAACGATATAAGGAGTGGCGTGTCCGTAAAGAAGGTTCAAATAAGACGATTAAGTATTTTCAAACGCAAAAAGAGGCCATTGAATATGCAGAAAGCTTAGCAGAGTCTGCCGGTTCCAGCATGGTGATTCATAAGACGGATGGATCCATCCGCAAGCAAAATTATTCAAAAAAAGATTAAGTTGATAGAAACGCACCATTGCGTTTCTTTTCATATATTTGATTTGTTTTCATGTAAAATATAGCGGAGGTGTTCATCATGTGTGGGAGAATCACATTTACCTTTTCAAGTAGTGAATTGGCAGATTATTTGAAAGCGCAATATCGCATTGAGGATCTTAAAGAGACATTTGATTTACCACGTTATAATGTTGCTCCTGGACAAGAAATCATTTCCGTCATTAATGATGGCAATAGCAATCGCGTCGGACAATTAAAATGGGGATTCATCCCCACATTTGCTAAAGATGAAATGATTGGCTTTAAAATGATCAACGCCAAAGCTGAAACGCTGTTTGATAAACCAGCATTTCGACAAGCAGCTATGCATAGACGTTGTGTGGTCCTGGTGGACTCGTTTTATGAATGGGACCCATCAAAACAACCTTATCGCATTTTCACAAAAAGTCGCCATATTTTTCCATTAGCGGGTTTGTGGAATACATATCAAAGGGCTAATGGTGACAAAGTTCATACGGTCGCTATTATCACAACCACCGCCAATCACCCGATGAAAAAAATTCATGAGCGGATGCCAGTCATCCTCGATGAACAAAGTCAACGCGTTTGGCTTGATATGAAAGAAAAACAAGAAAATAGACTAAAAGCTGTTTTGCACTCTTATCGCGATGACGATTTAGATATGTATCCTGTCTCTAGCTATGTCAACGCGCCAACGCACGATGATGAATTATGCATCAAGGAAGAAAAAATTCATGATTTGTTTTCAATTCACAGGGAGGAAAAGCCATGATTACATACGATTATGTGGTAACAGTGACTGCGGATGTGCCTGTAAAAGAAGCGTTTTTGAAGTATGTCGACGCCAGTCTCATGAAGGATTGGCAACCTAATCTTATTCGCATTGAAACCGCAGCGGGGTTGCTTTTTCAAAAGGGATCAAAGGGGTATCTGATTTATCAAGTAGACGATCATGAGATGCGAATGCAAGTTGCTGTCAATCTATGTGAAGGGACACTTTTTGATGCGACCTATCAAGTGCCGGGTGTTGTCAATCGCTGTATCAATCACTTTACTAAAAAAGATAATAAACTGTTTTGGAAGATGCTTGTCAATTTTCAATTTGATCATCCCAACATACCGGAAAAAGCTGTTTTTGAAGCAAAGACAAAACAGGGCATGCTACAATTCATTTCATCTATAAAAAACAAGTCGATATGATCTTTCATACCGGCTTCTTTATTATTTTTTTGATGTTAGCATTTTCATGTTGCTTTCATTCAAACTCTTGATTATAATGGATACACTAAGGAGGGATTACGATGGAAAAATATCGACTGAACAAGCATATTTTATGCATTGATTTAAAAAGTTTCTATGCGTCTGTTGAATGTGTGCTTGCTGGATATAATCCCTTTAATACACCATTGGTGGTTGCTGATAAGGAAAGGGGAAATGGTTCAATTGTGCTATCTGTGACACCCTACCTAAAGGATATGGGCGTATCTTCTAGATGTCGCATCTACGAGTTGCCAACTGATGTCAATATCATTTATGCGAAGCCTAAAATGAAAACTTATCTTGAGTACTCAGCAAAGATTATTAGCAACTATCTAGATTTCATCTCCGAAGACGATTTGTATATCTATTCCGTGGATGAGGCGTTTTTAGATGTCACATCCTATCTTGACTATTATCGATGTTCAGATATTGCACTGGGGAAACGCATTTTGGAAGCATTGAAAACGAAATTAGGGCTATATGCGACTTGTGGTGTAGGACCAAATATGCTGATGGCGAAACTTGCTATGGACATCGAAGCGAAACACTCACCTGAATTTATCGCAAAATGGCTGTATGATGATTTGCCGACCAAACTATGGCCGGTCACTCCGCTTTCAAAAATGTGGGGAATCGGTCATCGCATGTCACATCATCTCAACGTTTTGGGCATGCATACTGTCGGTGATATCGCCAATAGTAGCCCCGCTTTTTTAAAAGAGCAATTTGGTGTTTTAGGTGAAGAACTTTATTATCATACGCATGGTATTGATATGAGTTTGATTCAAGATAAAGATAATATCAAAAAAAATAGAAAAAGTTTTGGTTTGGGACAAGTGCTGTTTAGGGACTATAGCAGTGAGGAAATCATGCTTATTATTGAAGAAATGACAGATGAAGTGACAAGACGTTTAAGACTGGCTAAAAAGCAGACAAAATGCATCGCTTTACATATAGGTTATGCGAAAGAATTTGGTGGTGGTTTTTCAAGACAATTGACACTTGAGGAACCAACATCCAGTGTGCATGCCATTTACGAAGTTTGCCTAAGGCTTTTTGACATGTATGATGAAGGATTACCCATTAGACGCGTCGGTATTTCTTTGTCCCAATTAAGGACGCAAACACATTATCAGTATTCGCTTTTTGAAGATGTGGAGTCGTTAGCTAAAGAAGCGAAGATTTTGAACGTCATCGATCACATCAAGCATGATCATGGGGTTAACAGCATTAATCGTGCCTCCAGTGAATTGCCACATTCCACAGAAAAAAGGCGCAATGAAAGTATCGGTGGACATCATGCTTGAATATCGGGATCGCGGTATTATTAAATGGGCACCATTTGATGCTTTAATCAGCTATCAAAATGTTCTGAGTGAAATGCGTTATGAACGAAACAAAACTGATAAACCAATCTTATCCGATGATCAATATGAAACATTGAACTGTATCGTTCGCGATGCCATGAAACATCAAAAAACGATTCACATCACTTACTATGAAAAGGGCTATTTCAAACTGATTTTTGGTGTTATCAAAACTTATGATGTCATTAAAAACACGCTTGTTTTTAGAGAAGGATTTTGTATTGAGACACAACAAATCATTGACGCATCCATAGACTTATGATAAATTAATTATTTTGTGGTTGCATCATCTAAGTGTATATGTTACAATACGAAAGGATGCCTTTTGCATCCAAGATTATGGGCAACCATAACACATAAAAAAAGGACACATTAGACTACTCCCCCCCAAGTCTTTTGTTATCCTTTTTTCTTTAGTCATTTTGCTAAACGTCTTGCCATGAGTGCAGCGGCCATGCTTGGCTTAAGCAAAGGTTTGATGATTCTAAAATCAGGATCAATGGCTAAAATTTTATATTCGAGTTGATCGCGAAAATAGCCACTTGAATTGCCAAGTCCACCACTGATAACAAGCGTCTTGTTTTTGAGCTTCAAATGATGATAAACACCCTTGACAGCTAAAGCCAATTCATCGGTTGCAAGGTCAATCATGCGCATGGCATAGGGATTAAGATGATTGGCATATAGTGTTACAATAGGTGCTAAACTTGCAATTTTATTGTGTTTGCTATAAAAATCAGTCATCACTTGAATAATATCTGTGGCTTCGTAAAGGCCAATAGCTTTACCGATGGCTGTAGCAAATTCATCAACCTCATAACGACCATCGTAACATCTTATGGCGTAACGAATAGCATCCAGGCCTAGTGCATATGAAGAACCAAGCTCACCCTCTTTGTAACCCCAACCACCACAGCGATGCGTACGGAATAAGTCTTTACCAAATGCTGTCATCTGTTTACTGGCAATCAATACGATACCCTCTTCAAAACATAGACCAGTATATAGTGCATTCTCCATACGATGCCTGATGTATAATTTGGTTTCATCAGTTATAAAGGACAGCGTGTGCATCATACGTTCTATTTCAATAGCTTCAGGCAAAAAATTTAAACCATCTAAACCGATGAAAGCAGCATCAAAACGAATGTTTTGATTCGCATCTAAGAATGGTTTTAAAGCAATTCTGATGGTTGTTTTTATAGCTAGAAGATCGACACTACTCAAAGCAGTTGGTCCAGTTATGCACTCAAAAATAATATCCTTATGGGTATTAATTATCGTGATTTCTGTTTTTGATGTGCCACCGTCAACACCAAGAAAGAATGCCATATATCGCCAGTCCTTTCTATTATGAGGCTTCTACCTTTACGATATCTAAAATAAGGAACTTTGTCAAATGAAAATACTATATTTAAGCCCCAAATAGCATTTTATCGAATAAAAAAGCGTTTGATCAACGCTTTTAAATTTGTGCGGTTTCAATTGGATAGTAATAATTTCTCCCCACTTTGACAAAGTTAGTCCTAATCACCGTATTTTCAAGCAGTGGGAACATCATGGCAACCAAGAATGAATAAGGGACTGAAAATTGAATATTGTCAATCAAACCATGAATTTGAACGGCAATAAATGCGGTAAATATCAGGCGCTTCTCAAGTGACCAATCATCAAATATGAATCTAAATATTTGATAATAATGGACAAGCAATGCAATCAGTCCAAATATACCCATCGTTGCGAGCACATGGATAATGGTCGAATGATACATGAACAATCTACCACCGTGTTCGGCAACAAGAATGTCTATTGAAATCCAGCCTTGTCCAAAAAGAGGAGACGATTCAAATAGTTGCAAACCTCTAGTGTAGATCCAAATGCGACTGCTAGAAAAACTATCGATGCTCGAGCCTTCAAGCGTTCGCAAAAAGCCATGGTATATTTCAATTAAAACATCTTTGCTTAAATAAGCGACAAACAATGTAAGAACGACAATAAATATCGCATAGAAATAGTGATGATGCTTGCCATGAATCAATATGATGAGTCCAAGGCCAAATGTTGCAATTGCCAATCCGATGAATCCACCACGTGATTGTGTCAATATAATCACACTTGCGGGTAGTAATAATAATATCCAAAATAAGATATTTTTTGGTTTTTTAAAGATAAAATAAACATAACCAGGCAACGTTAATGTTAGATAATAACATAAGTCGTTGACATTTGCCCAACCGAGATTGCCACCCCAACCATGATTCATACTTGCCACCATGGCATCAATAAGCGACATATCTGTATAGAGTGCAATGCTTCTCATTATCTTGATGCCAAATTCACCGACCATCAATAAATTCATAATCAACATCATTTTGAAAAAATAGTCGATATCACCTTTCGTGGTATTTGACAAGAAGAAATAGAATAGAAAATAAATCATACCAACACCGGATATGGCGATTGCTTTTAAGCTTCTATCCGTATAGATTAGCGGAATCAAATAGGCAATTGCGATTAATAACAATCCTAACGTTAGACTTCTAGAGCGAAATTTGGGTCTAAAGCGAATGATATGCACAAGAGGTCCAATAATGATTAAAATCAAAATCACATATGGAAAACCGAATGTGTTCAGCGTATCGAATGTAATGACAGAATTGTTAACAACAAATAATAACGAGGTTAATAATGGTATCGCATAACGTGTATTGTCGTATAATGAGAGTATAATCGTCGAAAATAACACAATTGTAAAGATACCAATCATATTGAAAATGCTAAATGTAGTCACGGTATCATCAGCGCCATTAAGACTCCATGTTACAAGTGCGAATGCATAGACGATGATGATGTATAAAGTACTATTTAGAAATGATTCGATTTTTTTCATGTGAACTCCTTGAGTCATTGAAAACTAACTCATATTATACGATGAATCTATGAGTTTTGTCAAAAAAAATCGTTTTACAAATCTTTTTGTATGTGCTAGAATAATAGTTAGGTCACTTAAGGATAACGATGATGAAAAAAAGTCCCAATATAGCCATTATTGCAACTTTATCGATGTTAATCATTTTCATGCTTTTTATCGTCTTTGTTAATTTGAGTGTTAAACTCGATGCATTGGACGAGATTGATATCATCATGCCTGACTTGACACAAGTTCCAGATGGCACATATGTGGGGTCATATGAAGTATTTCCGCTTTCAGTAAGCGTTGAAGTTACAGTTACAAGTCAAGTCATAACAATGATCCTTATTACTGAAAGCAGTCTCTTTTTCGATCAGCAGGCAGAAGATATCATATCATTCATCTTGCAGTCACAAACGCTCGATATAGCATTTTCTGAGGATTATGAGCAAAGTGAAAAAATACTGTTGCTTGCTATTACCAATGCTTTAGAGGTTTTAGAATTCGCAGAAGTTGATGAGGCATAGCGTGATTTTATATAAAACGTGAATGTTTTTGTATGATTGTCCTTTTTCTTAATGATAAACTTTCAAAATCTTTCAATAAGTATTATAATACTTAAGTAAGGAGAGATTATCGCATTTGTGATTTGATTGGAATACGCTGTTGGAACAGCGTTTATCTATGATGAATATGTGTGGGGAGACCTAAATGAAAAATTTGACATTCAAAAAAATCAAGGGCGCTTTACCGTTTGTTTTAATAGACATCTTGGCAATTTGCTTAACTTATTTAGTTACTGTTTTTGCATTTTATATTTGGGAATTTGATGTGAACATCAATGAAATATTAATCGCGTTACCTTTTATCGTTCTCGCTCATTTTATCGCGTATTTGCTCGCTGGTGTCTATGGTATGCTCACTGAATATTTTGGATTTGAAGATTTTATTAGAATTGCTTTTGCTACGATTGCTGTTAATGTACTCATCGTGGTTTTTTTATTAGTAACAAAAATGACTTTTATGTACAAAACAGCGTACTTCTTCATCGTCTTTTTAGAAATCGGTTTTGTGGTTTTTCCACGCATTTTGAAACGTGTTATCAATTATTTTAAAATAAATTGGGATTGGAATAAAGCACTTGGCAGGAGAACCTTAATCATCGGTGCAGGTTCAGCTGGTGAACAAGTCGTTAAAGAAATTTACCGCAATAAAGACCTAAACAACATGCCGATGTGTTTTCTTGATGATGACGAGGAAAAACATGGCAAACGACTCATGGGCATAAAAATTGCAGGTCGTTTATCTGAATTGGATTATTATCTCGATTTATATCGTATTGAAGAAGTTATTATTGCTGTGAAGGATTTTCCACGTAAAAGGTTACAGGAAATCAGTGAAACTGTCACGCGCAGAAACATCCGATTTAAACGCTTATCGGGTATAGTGGAAGACCTTGGCGAGTGGAGACCGATTATTTCAGACATTCGCATTGAAGACTTATTAAATCGTGAAGAAATCGTTCTGGATAATGAGAATATAGAAAAATATATTGAAAATGAAATTGTATTAGTCACTGGTGGCGGTGGATCTATCGGTAGTGAATTGTGCAGGCAGATCGCCGATTGCCATCCAAAACAATTGATTATCTTTGATATTTATGAAAATAATGCTTACGCAATACAACAAGAACTATTACGAAAATTCAAAAAGGAAAACAAATCATTAGATTTGCATGTATGGATTGGCAGTGTCTATAACAAAGAAAGAGTTCACCGTTTGTTTGAAACTTTCAAACCAACTGTTGTATTTCATGCAGCAGCCTACAAACATGTACCACTCATGGAAGATAGTGCTGTCGAAGCAGTGAGAACAAATGTCATAGGGACATACAATGTTTCTTCGATAGCTAATGAATTCAATGTGAAGAAATTCGTCATGGTCAGCAGTGATAAAGCGGTTCGATCCACCAATGTGATGGGAGCGACCAAGCGCTATGCAGAATTAATCGTGCAGGAACAACAAAATCACAGTACATCAACTAAATTCAGTGCGGTTCGCTTCGGTAATGTACTTGGCAGCAACGGTTCAGTGATTCCGTTATTCAAAACACAGATTGCAGATGGTGGTCCAATTACAGTCACTCACCCTGAAATCAGAAGATATTTTATGACGATTCCTGAAGCGGTTGGATTGATTTTACAATGCGGTGTCTTTGCTAATGGTGGGGAAGTATTCATTTTAGATATGGGAGAGCCAGTTAAGATTACTGATTTGGCCGAAAAGATGATTCGTTTAGCAGGTTTAAAGCCTAATGAAGATATTAAAATTGAGTTTATAGGTCTTCGTCCTGGTGAAAAACTTTATGAAGAGTTGCTCGTTGATGGCGAACATGAAAATCAGTGTCAAACGCCACATGAAAAAATATTCATTGAAAAACAGCGTGATGTTAGAATTGATGAGTTGAATTTGGATAAGATTTTCCAAGAATTGGAAAAATTAACAAACGAAGAAGTGAAAGTATGCCTTGCCGCTACGATTCCGACTTATAATAGAAATGGTAATGGTGTCAAGCAGGATCAGTATATAGACGATTAAGGTGGATAGTGAAATGTGCGGAATTGTTGGATATGTGGGATCGGATACAAAAGCAAAAGATGTGGTCATGAATGGCTTAAGACGTTTGGAATATCGTGGTTATGATTCAGCGGGTATTACGCTATATAACGCACGTTTTCGCATTTTTGACACCTACAAGGATATTGGTCGTGTCGAACATCTGGCGCAAATTTCTAAACTCGCTATGCCTTCAACCATCGGTATGGGACATACAAGATGGGCAACACATGGTGCAGTTACTAAAAATAATGCACATCCTCACAGCTCACAATCTGGACGTTTTATTGCTGTCCATAATGGTGTCATTGAAAACAGTGATGAACTGAAGAAACAATATCTTTCAGATATATATTTTTCAAGCGACACTGACACGGAAGTCATCATTCAAATGATTGAAAAGTTGTCTATTCAAATGAGTGTTGAAAACGCCATATCCACGACACTGAAACTATTGGAAGGATCATATGCATTACTTATTATTGACACACATAATCCAGAAACGATTTATGCTGGTAAAAACAAATCGCCTTTGGTCTTGGGAAGTAGTAAAGATGGTCATATCATCGCATCAGATATCATGGCTTTATCCGATTATTGTGATTCTTTTGTTGCCTTAAAAGATGAAACATTCACAGTTGTTCATGATAATCGTGCTCATTTTTTTGATTTAAATCATCAATTGATTGAACCGGAATATTTAAAGATTGATAATGATTTCTATCAAGCTGAAAAAGGTGAGTTTGAGCATTACATGTTAAAGGAAATCTATGAGCAACCATCTGTTATCAGACGAATTATCTCGCGTTATTTGCTGGATGAAAAGGATGAAATTGATGAACATATCGCCCAACAGATTGAATTATCAAACCGTTTATACATATTAGCTGCTGGGACGTCTATGCATGCTGGGTATATCGGAAAATTTCTTTTTGAAAAATATGCACATAAACCCGCTGAAGTACACATTGCTTCGGAATTCGCTTATGGTCAACCATGGATTTCTGATAAACCATTTTATATATTTATCTCACAGAGTGGTGAAACGGCTGATCTTCGAGCCTGTTTAACCAAAATTAGAAAAACAGATGCAAAAGTATTGACAATCACAAATGTGAAAACCTCAACTTTAGCCAGAGAAGCTGATTTTAGCGTTGATTTACTTGCTGGACCTGAAATCGCTGTGGCATCAACCAAAGCTTATGTTGCTCAAATTGCGATATTAGCGATTCTGGCGGATAAAATAGGCGCCGGGTTGGACATTAAAGCATCGCTTAATCGCGTGGCTTTGGTAATGGATAAACTGTTAAAAGAACAAAAAATTTCGGAAATTGTTAAAGAAAAACTAGTCAAAAGAAATTGTTTTTACATCGGTAGAGAATGTGATTATTATACGTCGCTCGAAGCAGCTCTAAAACTAAAAGAAATTTCATATATTCAAGCTGAAGGATTCGCCGCTGGCGAATTGAAACATGGAACGATTGCATTAATAGAGAAAAATACACCCGTCATCGCTCTGATTGGTAATCGCGAATTAAGCGCTCATACACGTTCTAATCTAAAAGAAGTGATTGCTAGAGGCGCGCAACCAATTGTTATTGCCATGCGTAATGCATCTTTATCATCAGATGACATCATTGTTGAAGATGTGCATGAAGCATTGACATCAATGATTATGGTTGTACCAACACAATTAATTGCATATTATGCGGCACTTGATCGTGATTTGGATATTGATAAGCCAAGAAATCTCGCCAAGAGTGTCACGGTAGAATAGGAACATTATGGGAAAATATTTTGGAACCGACGGTATTCGTGGTAAAGCATTTGAAAAACTTAATGCAACTTTGGCTTTTAGCGTCGGTCAAGGATTAAGCAAAGCATTTGATTGCAAACAGGTGGTGATAGGCTATGATACGAGACAGTCTTCACCCATGCTTGCCTATATGATAGCATCAGGTGCGCTTTCACAAGGCATTGATGTTCTTTTTGCTGGTGTTTGTTCAACACCGATGCTAGCCTATTATGCTAAAATAAAACAAATCATCGGTGTGATGATTACTGCTTCTCACAACCCTTATACAGACAATGGCATTAAGGTGTTCAATCGCGGTTATAAATCCAATGAACAAGAAGAAAAAAGCATTGAAGAGATAATTGATCATCCGATGCAAACAATGAAACCTTTAGGAAAATTTGCCTTAGCAAGTGATTTTGAGTCCTTATATATCAAATTATACAATACTTTTCAAGTATTTCAATCACCATTAAAGATTGTTTATGATAGTGCAAATGGCGGGAATTATCTTATTGCAAAGCGTATTTTCAAGCAATTTGCTCCGACGGCTATTCAAATTGGATGTCATCCTGATGGACTTAATATTAATGTCAATTGTGGTTCAACACATATGGATCATGTCTTAGCTTATGTTAGACGACATGACTTGGATATCGGTTTTGCTTTCGATGGTGATGCAGATCGACTGTTGGTCTGTGATCAAAAACAGGTTTATGATGGCGATGAAATTATTTACATGATTGCTAGATATCTTAAGCAAAAAGGACAATTGAAAGATCATCACATCGTTTTAACTAAAATGAGTAATCCTGGCTTACTGAAGGCCTTGAAGGATAACGGTATCACATATACATTGACAGATGTCGGTGATAAATATGTCAGTGAAGTTTTATTGAAAAACAATTATGCCATCGGTGGTGAGAATAGTGGTCATATCATTATCAATTCGTTGTTGCATACCGGAGATGGTTTACTGGCAGCCATCTATTTACTTCATGTATTGACAGTAGAAAATTGCCATATAGATGATTTATTATCGCAATATACACGCTATCCATATCGTTTAGAAAACATAAAAAATGTCGATAAAAGCGTATTAAAAGAACCAAATACGATTGCTTATATAAACGATTTAAAGGTTTCATTAGGTAGCCATTCATTGTTATTAGTAAGACCGAGTGGAACGGAACCGTTCATACGTGTAACTGTGTCGCATCAAAATGCAAAGACGGTTGATGAGACGATTGATAAAATTGTAAATTACATCAATAAAAGGAGTGAATAGCATGGATAAAATATATAGTATTGTGCTTGCTGCAGGTAAAGGGACAAGAATGAAAACAGATTTACCGAAATGTGCTTATCCTTTACTAAAAAAACCGATGATTGAATATATTATCGAAAAATTGGAACGTACATTGATTGATGAAAATGTCGTCGTTGTTGGACACCAAAAAGAAGTCCTCATGGAAATTCTTGGTGATCGTGTTTCATATGCAGAACAAAAAGAACAATTAGGTACTGGTCACGCCGTGTTATCGGCTGAATCGCGTTTGGCTGAAAAAAAGGGCATTACGTTCATTTTACCAGGCGATATGCCGCTGATGAGCATTGATTTAACAAATCAAATCATTAAGGCTCATCAAGAAATGGGTAATGATTTGACAGTGGTTTCCATGTATTTTGAGAATCCTACATCTTACGGTAGAATCATTCGCGACGACTATGGTTCGATTGCTGCTATTGTTGAAGAAAAAGATTGTTCCAACGATCAAAAACGCATCAAAGAAGTGAACTCTGGGGTTTATGTCGTCAATAATGAAGATTTATTTAAAGTACTTAAGAAAATTAAGAAAAACGAAAGAAAAAACGAATATTACTTAACAGATATCGTATCACTCATGCGCCATGATTATAAAATTGGTTCATTTGTTGTTAATGAATCGTTTATGATGATGGGTGTCAACGATCTTTATGCTGTTAGCATAGCAGAACGTTATTTGCGTGATGAAATCAACAAAAATCATATGTTAAATGGCGTTCAAATGATTTCACCAAACACCATTACCATCGGCCATAACGTACAAATCGAACCAGGTGTCATGATTATGCCTAACACGACGATTACAGGAAATAGTGTTATTAAGGAAAGGGCAATCATTGGTCCAAATACTGAAATTCATAACTGTTTTATTGATAGGTTCACCGAGGTAAAGCATTCATTGTTATATGATTCATCTGTGGGTGAATATTCTACAATTGGTCCATTTGCTCATTTAAGAGATCATGCGGAAATCGGTGCTCACAACCGTATCGGAAATTTCGTTGAAATCAAAAAATCGAGCACTGGCACCTATACAAAAGCTGCCCATTTATCGTATATTGGGGATGCCATTGTAGGAAATAATGTTAACTTTGGATGTGGTTCAATAACGGTTAATTATGATGGTGTTAAAAAGCATTTGACGAGAATTGGCGATGATGTTTTCATCGGATGCAATGTCAATCTAATTGCGCCATTATCAGTTGAAAGCGAAGTTTTTATTGCTGCGGGGTCAACGGTTACTGAAGATATTCCTAAAGGATCTTTATCAATCGCTCGAAATAAACAAATTAATAAAGCGGATTATTACCACAATCTTGTCAAGCCAAAACAAAGTGAAGAATAGCAATAACAATGGGTTAAAAAGGTTTATTTGGTTTTGAATAATCATCATATGATATAATATAAATGATACTAGAAAGTTGGTAATGTGAATGGAAAATGGCAACATAAGTGAAAGAGAATTCAGCTTATATGATTTATACCTTATCATTAGTAAGCATCTTATATTGATTTTTTCGCTTGCAGTTGTTGGTGCGATTATTGCAGGTTGTCTTGCTTGGTTTGTCATTGACGAAAAATACAAATCTGAAGCACAAATTATTGTACAGGTTGAAATATCAGGAACGACTAATGAATATGATTATTCATCTTCGCTTCGTATCGTCAACTCAGTTACTACATTACTGTTAAGTGACCCAGTTTTAAAGGATGTTAATCAAAATTTAGATCTTGGGTTAACAGATAACCAATTGGGAACGCTTCGTAAGAACTTATCGGTGACGTCAAATTCAACAGATTTGTTTATTGGTATCAGTTATGTCTCGACGGATCCAAAATTGGCACAGGATGTCGTCAATCAAGTGATCGATAGTGCAATATACGTCACGAATGGTGGTTCTGATATAGAATTTTTAACAGGTGTTATCGTGAGGATTAGTGAAGCACCACTCGGCATATATGATTCCCCGAATAAGCCACTTTATGTCATCATTGGTGGATTGCTTGGTGGTATCATCGCTGTCTCCATCGCTTTGATCAGCGGATTCTTAGACAACACATATAAATCAAAAGAAGAAATACAAAAAGACTTGGATTTGCAGGTTTTAGGTTCAATTCCTGAATTCAAAGTAGAGGAGGATTTTTAATATGTTAGACGATAAGAAATTTAAGGATCTCCTCGGGAAACCAAGAATTGAAAATTATGCTTATTTAATCGCTAAAAATAGACCGTTATCATTTGTTGCTGAATCTTTCCAAAAAATTGTATTAAATATTGAATATTTGAATGTTGACAACAACTATAAAATCATACAGTTTACATCTACAAACCCTTCAGAAGGTAAATCTACAACCATATCTAATATCGCCTATTTAATGGCCAAAGAAGGTAAAAAAGTGTTGTTAATGGATTTGGATTTACGCAAACCGAAATTAAATCGCGTTTTTGATGATGTGGAAAGCGCCAGTCTTACTGATTATTTGACTGGCAAAGCATCCATGGATGAGATTATCAAGACATCGCGTGAACTCGATATTGACTATGTTATCAACAGGGAATCATCAACGGCTGTCATCAACTTACTGAAATCAAAGAAACTTTCTGATCTATTGTCCTTGTTAAGGGAAAAATACGATTATATTTTACTTGATTCCCCACCTGTTGAATCAATATCAGACGCATTATATATCACAAAACTTTCAGATGGTGTTATTTTTGTGATAGGCTATGGACAAGCGAAAAAAACAAGTGTCAAGGACAGCGTAGAATCATTACGAAATCATGGTGCTAATGTGTTAGGGGTTATTTTATCTCAAGTGGAGATGAAACGGAAATTACACACATATAACTATTATTATTTGAGTCAAAAGGAAAAACGGAAGAAAAATCGTTTTTAAAGGTGAGTGAATGCCAGTCATTGAAATTGGAAATGTCTATTATTTTATGTATATTGCGATTGCCTCGACATTAACAATTATTGCCGTTCTTTTCTTGCGCAATCGCTCTGATCGTTTTAGATATTGGTTCATATTCGCAATCATATTGACCAATGTGGCGATCCATTTTTTAAAATTATTGATATTTCCATATAATGATCCTTATTATGTGGAATTTATTTGGGTTAAAGCTTCTTTAGAAAACATTTGTGCGGTCACTGTTATTTTATTACCGTTGCTATATTTCACTAAAAATAAAATCCTCAAGGATTTTATTGTTATGCTAGCGATAGCTTCAGGTATATTGGCCATTGTTTTTCCGGCAGATGCGATTGGAGAAACGTTCAATGCTGTGCCAATTTTATATACAAAAGGTGCATTTGATCTTGAAACCATTCGTTTTTACACCACACATTTCCTTCTGTTCTTAGCCCCGTTTTTAATGATGCATTTTGAACAACACAAGTTATCTATTCACCGGATCATCTATGCACCGATGTTGCTAATTGGCGTTTTGTTTATCATCTATTTCAACGAATTATTTCTTTCACTTTTAGGTTGGGTACCTTCGGTTCGTGAGATGATGAACACATTGGGTAGAAATCCATCACTAATTTTCGGTATTAAGGATTTAGAGTCACTAAGCAGTATAGGCGTATTACTTAAAGTGCTTGTACCTAAATTCTTAACCGTAAATCCTTTGACTGGTGAGACTTTTTATTGGCCCGTTGTCTGGATGATTGGTCCGGTGCTCATATACGGGTCGATGATGGCATTTATATTCGCCCTTATTTACGACAAATCAAACACTATCTTAGCGCTTGCTGAACGTTTCAATTTGCGTCAAATATCAGAGGAAGAGGCAGAAGATTATACAGGTATAAATCACGAATAGCATTAGGGGACTTACCCACAGTCAATTTGATACCACGAAGGAGCGAAATTATGGCTGGTTTTGAATATCAAAAAACAGATAAAGTATTCATTTCTTACTATAAAAATGGCGCTTGGGATCAAGGGAATCTCGTTTCAGATGATCACATAACCATTTCTTTGATGTCTACAGTATTACACTATGGACAAGCGGCATTTGAGGGATTAAAGGCATATCGAAGGAAAGATGGTCACGTGCAACTTTTTAGAGTTATCGAAAATGCCGTAAGATTCAAACAATCGTGTGAACGTATTGTTATGCCAGGTTATCCAGTAGCAAATTTCATCGATGCAGTTAAAAAGACTGTTGTTGCCAATCTAAAATATGTTCCCGCATATAAAAAAGGCACCTTATATATACGTCCACTCATGTTTGGTATAGGTGATCATTTAGGTCTAAAACCAGCAGAATCATTTGTGTTTGCGATTATCGTTTCACCGGTTGGCTCATATTTTGATTCGCAACTAAAACCGATGAATCTTCTCATCAGTGATTATGACCGTGCAGCGCATTTAGGGACAGGACAAGCGAAAGTTGGCGGAAATTATGCAGCGAGCATGTTACCGCAAAAACAGGCAAAAGAATTAGGCTTTGCTGATGTCTTGTTTTTGGATCCACTTCATCATCAAAACATTGAAGAAGTCGGGGCTGCAAATTTTATAGGCATTACAAAAACAAACGAATTGCATACGCCAGTTTCAAAATCGATTTTGAATGGTATTACGAAGCGAAGCATTCTATATCTAGCTAAACAGCAATTAGGCATGACTGTTTTAGAGACTGTCATATCTTTCGATCAAATCGATATGTATGCGGAAGCTGCAGCATGTGGAACTGCTATGGTTATCACACCAATCGGTTCAATCACAAAAAATGGGATTAAACACGAATTTTTATGCCATGATAAGATGGGACCTGAGACGATGAAACTTTATGAACTGCTTATCGATATTCAATACGGAGATAAAGATGATCCTGATGATTGGATAACATTGATTAATGATGAAAGATAGCAGTTAACGGCTATCTTTTTTTATATCATTAAAATTTCATTAAGCATAGTAAACTATAGTA
>WOZH01000079.1 GCA_011620375.1 Acholeplasmataceae bacterium | reverse complement strand
GTATATGAGGGGAGATGCGTTTGGATATCTCTTTGAGTAAATCATTTAATTTGGTTTCCACTTTCTTTTCAAGCGTGATCAATGTTTTAACCTCAGGTTTTTCATATAATGTGGTTTTTGTTACGGATAATTGCTGGCTAGCTTTTTTAAAATCAGGATGATACTGTCCCCCAGTAGCCATGATATTTGCATACATCTCTTTTGCGCTATCAAAATCACTGATTTCAGATGAATACATGTCAGCGATGGTTTTATTTAATTTTTTGAGTGCAATAATATCTGGATCTTTGATGATTTCATCCACGACATTATACGCTTGTAAAATGATATCTGTCATTGCATTCTTTTCTCCCATATTTTCTTCTTTACTATTTTAACATGATTATGTATCAAACATATTTTTGGTGCCTAACGCTTTTTATAAATCATGATTTCTATGAGGACAATCATCTTCTCTTTTATGCATCATAACTATCTATGGATGACCGTTGAAAAATTCATATCAAGATACTTTTGTACCCATCAAACAATGCTTTTAATATCACCCTTTAAGTGAATAAAAACACCATCAGGTCTAATGACTGTAGTCTATTTATTTTTACTTTTCAGTTGATGTTGTTATCACCATGAATGGTTTTGTGTATGATATAATGATAGAGAGGTGCCATAAATATGATTACGATGAAAAATGTTATTAGAGAAGGCCACAAAACCTTAGTGACAGTTGCTAAGCCAGTCAAGTTACCGCTAACTTCAGGTGATAAGCGCTTGCTTAAAGATTTACTGCAATTTGTCAAAAATTCACAAGACCCTGATATGGTCGAAAAATATGAACTACGTCCGGCTGTCGGTATCGCCGCTCCGCAGGTGAATGTTTCCAAAAGAATGTATGCTGTTCACGTTACAGACTTCGACGGCACATTATATTCATATGCCCTAATTAATCCCGTCATCACCGAGAAGAGTAAAGAACTCATCTATATGCCTGGTGGTGAAGGTTGCCTATCTGTTGATCGTGAAACCGAAGGCATTACGCCTCGTTATAAATCCATTACCCTTGAAGCATTATCCTATGATGAAGCATCCGGCAGTGTCATCCCAATCAAACTTCATTTACAGGGTTATGTTAGCATTATTTTCCAACATGAACTCGATCATTTAGATGGCATATTATTCGTTTCTAAACTATTCCCATCCATTCCAAATGCTGAACCTGCATTTGAAATACCTGAAGATGAGGAAGGTGCGGCTGTTTAAGAGAAAAATACACTGACCAGTTTGATTTGATTAGCTAATACATCATCATATGTACAAACCCTTGTTTGTTCATTTGGAAATAAAACATGCGATAATTCTTTTTGCAAGGCGTCTTTTTGTTTCTGCTCGCTTTTAGCTCGGAAACCAAAAAGACCTTTTTTCGTTGTTCCTTCGGAAAATATTTGCTGATAAAATTCATTATCAACAATTAGAAAACCATGATAACGATCTCTTAATAATTTCTTGAAAAGTCCAATGACATCAGTCTTACCATATCCCAACAATCGCGGATGGTTATGTTGATCTTTATCATGACATGAAAACGCACCAATATATTTTTTTAGTACTCTATACGCAGTAGTGGTCGACTGCTTGATCGAAAGAAAATAAACAGGATCAAATAATATATCAACATGTTGTGATTTCATTTTTTTAAATATGTAGGCATAAGTATTTGCCTTATAGTCATTGGATGGCAGCAACATAATCCGTTTTCTCTTTTTACTTGCATAATCGAAAAATGGATTCAATCTGATTTGGATATTTTCAAATTCGTCAATGACTTTAGTGAATTTAGGAAGTTTCAAACATATGACATGTGTTTTTAAGCGATCAGACAGTTCCACCAAAAACTTAAATTGTTCTAATTGCGCTTTGTAATCACGATCACTGTTTAAATCATAATCACCGATTTGGCCATCGAGAAAAGAAATCATCATATTTTCTTCTTTAAATAATTGATAGACAGCTTTTGCATCTTTTTCTGACATTTCGATCAATGGTCTTTTGTTATAATAGCGCAATGCAATTTGATTGAGACCGTGCCGTTTTGCTAACGCGATGCTTTCTTTTAAAGGGGTTTTACCGTCATGATCGAAATAAGCGGTTAATTTTGGTTTCATAATAAACTCCAATCACGCATAATGATTGCGCCTGCGATACTCACATTCAGACTTTCAACCGTCCGTGTGTTGATCGTGATAAATTGATCAACCAAAGGAATCAACTGTTCAGATATACCATGCCCTTCGTTACCTAAAATCAAAACAATCTTATGCTTTTTTGTCAAATATCCTTTTTGATGTGCGTCTGCGGCTATCACTTGATAACCTTTTTCCTTTAATTGAGATATCGCTTCCCTGGGCGGTTTTCTTTCAATGTAGCTGTCGAATATCGCGCCTCTTGATGCACGAATAACCTTCTCGTTATACATATCAGCAGACCCAATACTTAAAATGATATGATCAAATCCAAAAGCGACTGCGCTTCTGATCAATGCGCCGACATTATCGGGATCTTGGACATCATCCAAAACCAAAACAGCATCAGATTCAAGCGGTTTATTCACGCTTTTACAAACACCAATCTCATCAATATAACTCTCTGTTTGTTGTAGTTCTTTCATTAGCTCTGATGCGATGAGCGTGCCTTCTTTATCGGGATTATCCGTGATGATTTCAATCAGGGCACCCGCTTCCCTAGCCTTATCAATTAAGTGCTTTCCATAAACCAAAAACCGGTCATATTGTTCGCGATATTTCTTATTTTTCAGTTTAATCCATGTTTTAATTTGTTTATTTTGTCTAGATTCAATCATGCATACGTCTTCTTTCTTCCAAATATGCTTCATAAGCATCACTCACACGATATCCATAGTCAGTGATATTAAAATTCATCTTGGGCGTAACATGGATGGTCACTGTATGAATTAACGCTTCTTCAATCAGTGAAAAATCGACTTTCATTTCTTCTCTTTCTGCAAACGGTATATTGGGATTTGTCACCGGATTTCTTGGTACGTAAATACTACAGCAATCATTAAACGGTCGCGTTGAGATATCAAATGTATTTAAATCATACGCAAGTTTAATAATGTCGCTTTTATCATATGTGACAACTGGACGTAAAATGGGGATGTTCGTTACATTTTCAACAACGCTTATACTGGATAGTGTTTGACTTGCCACCTGCCCGACGGATTCACCATTAATCAAACATTTAATGTCGTGGGCATTTGCATAATTTTCAGCCAAACGATACATCATGCGTCTCATAATCGTAATGATATACGAATCCGTCACATGAATCAGCAAATCCTCGTGTATTTTTGTAAACGGGACTAAATGTAATTTAATTGATCCGTTGATGGTATACGTTGCTAAAATTTTAGCCAAATCAATGACCTTTTGAACGCTTTCAAGTGGTGTCATCGGTGTTGATTCAAAATGAAATAATTCCACCTGTATGCCTTGTTTCATCGCTAAAT
Source organism: Acholeplasmataceae bacterium (assembly GCA_011620375.1). Lineage (GTDB taxonomy): Bacteria > Bacillota_I > Bacilli_A > Acholeplasmatales > Acholeplasmataceae > WOFB19. Next base: position 5,061 of record WOZH01000079.1, on the reverse strand, counting down.
ATGTCGCAACCGGACTATCAATACCACCGCTCAACATCACGAGTCCCTTACCGGCTGTGCCATAAGGAAATCCACCCATACCTAGTACTTGACCAATAAACACAAATGAAACATCTTTTCTAATTTCAATATTGATAACTGCCTCAGGATGTCTTACATCGACCTCAATTGGTCGATGTAATCGACTCAATATAGGGCCAGCAACTTTCTTGGTTATCTCGATACTTGTTAAAGCATACGTTTTATCAGCACGTTTTGTTTCTATCTTGATGGTCTTTTCATCTTTCAACTGCTCATTGGCTGCGATGACTGCTGTTTCAATGATACTGTTTAAATCATTATCTGTCTCATAAATGAGACTGAATGAATAAAGACCTGGAACCTTTTTCAATCGATTGATGATTTCTTTTTCATCTTTTTCATCAAATATGATATACATGCGATCATGCGTGTGATTGAAATCAACCGATATATCATGAAGTGCATGTCTGACATGTGTGCGAATAGCTTTTATAAAAAAACCAATATTTTTTCCTTTAAGTACGAGGTCACCGAAGCGTATTAAAATCTGTTTTTTCATTCATTATCACCACACCTATTATATCATGTTATGCTATAATGGTCTCGGTGATCTTATGAAATATCATGAATTGTTACAAACAGCAAAAAGTTTATTAAACGAACAACCATCAACACTTTCTCTGTTGTCTAACGCTACTGCATTCATCAACGACATGATTCCTGATCTCAATTGGGTAGGCTTTTATCTTTATGATGGCGAGTCTCTTCAAGTAGGACCTTTTCAAGGCCATGTTGCATGTTCAACAATCCCTTTAGGGAAAGGTGTCTGCGGCGAAGCAGCAATTAAAAACAAGACCATCGTAATTCCTGATGTGTTAGTCCACACCAACCATATCGCGTGTGATACCAACAGTCGCTCAGAAGTCGTTGTTCCCTTGTATTTGGCTCATAAATTATATGGGGTACTGGATATGGATAGCCCATCATTTAACCGTTTTAATGATACCCTCGTGCGTTTTTTAGAAGAGTTTGCTGAAATCATCATAAAACAATTGACAAACCATACCCTATAGGGTAAAATGAATAGCGTCGGTAAAAAGCAGGCAAATATTTAATGATACTGCGATCCCTACCTATAGGAGCCCTTAGTAACCTTCTCTGCTTAAAGGTGAAAAGAATATCGGGATACTCATCAGCAAATCATTTGTATCTTTTACGACCAACCTAAAAAGGAGGTATAAAAGATGTCACGTTACACAGGTTCTACATGGAAAATCTCAAGACGCTTAGGTTATTCAGTTTCTGAAACCGGTAAAGAAATCAAAAAGCGCCCATATGCACCAGGTCAGCATGGTCAACGTCGTGCAAAAATCAGCGGTTATGGTTTACAACTTCAAGAAAAACAAAAAGTCCGTTTCACTTATGGTCTTTCCGAAAAACAGTTCAGAAAAACATTTGATGAAGCAGGCCGCACTAAAGGTAAACATGGTGTCGTATTCCTTACATATTTGGAATCACGTTTAGATAACATTGTTTATCGTCTAGGACTGGCTCGTACAAGAGCACAAGCACGTCAACTTGTCAATCATGGCCATATGCTGGTCGATGGTAAAAAAGTAGATATTCCATCATACCGTCTCACACCAGGACAAACTGTACAACTCAGAGAAAAATCGAAACAATTAAAAGTCGTCCAAGAATCTCTAGAAGCGCAATTCGCAACAGCCGAATTTGTTGATTTCAACAAAGATACTGGCGTAGGCACATATGTTCGTTATCCTGAAAGAAATGAAATTCTTCAAGAAGTAAACGAACAACTAATCGTCGAATTCTATAACAGATAATAGACAAACAAAATGGGTGATCAATCAATCATCCATTTTTTATTGCATGTGATCTTTGACATACATGATGATATAGACCGCTAGATGAACAAGTAACAAAAATACCGTATCGTTTTCGTTGGTTGCGATAATATTGGAATCCTCATCATCATATGATTGTTCGATATCATTAATATAGAAATGGCTTTTATATGATTCGTTCAAATATTTATATTTATGTTCTTGGTCCGTTTCACTACTGATGATATAGCGTGGTAACCAAGCACTTTTTTTGACAGTATAGAAATGATCTAAATATTTAAATTTGATACGACTTTGCGTGAAACCATGCTTAAAAATAACGTGTATTTGTTCATTTTTATACGACTTTAAAGACCATGAATGTCTAATACCATCGTTAGTCAACAGATAAAGTATATTGTCTTTATCATCAGTGATAATCGTCTTGACGTTTAAAACCATACGTTGTTTAATCAGATAGTACGCACGCATGATCCCACTCCTTTCTTTGCCTTAAGTTTACTTGATGGACTATAAATAAAGTATGGCACATGTGTCATACTATCAATAAAAAACACGCTTTTCAGCGTGTTTTGATGTATACTTATAACGTTTTTATTTAATGGCTGCCTTGACTAATGTCAAGAATGAATCAGGGTCCAGTGATGCACCACCGACCAAAGCACCATCAATATCACTTTCAGCAAGCAAACTATCAATGTTTGCTGGTTTGACAGATCCACCATATAGAATCCGGACCTTATTGGCGGTTTGCTCATCATATTTTTCAGCCAAAACAGCTCTGATTGCCTTAATAGTATCATTTGCCATATCAGGCGTTGCTGTCTTACCAGTGCCAATCGCCCAAATTGGTTCATAAGCGATGATTGTTTTTAAAGCATCGATGTCTGTGACATTTTCATATGCTTTTAGCACCTGTGCTTTAACAAATCCATTTGTTTTTTTTTGTTCACGAATATCGAGTGATTCACCAACACATACGATTGGTGTTAACTCGCTTTGAATCGCTTTGATAATCTTTTTGTTGACTGATTCATCTGTTTCATTATAATAGGCACGACGTTCAGAGTGTCCTATGATGACATAATCGACACCATATGACTTCAACATCACCGCTGATATTTCACCAGTATACGCTCCTTCGTCTAAATCGTGCATCGTCTGTGCACCAATACGAAGATTTTCTCCTTCTCTTTTCACAAGATCCCTCAAGAAGATAGCTGGTGCGCAAATGACTGATTCGACTCTTTCTAGATCAGGCACCAATTGATTGACTGCATAAATAAACGCGAGTGCTTCATCACGCGTTTTATACATTTTCCAATTGCCTGCAATAACTGGTCTACGCATGATTAACCAAGAATTGAAGAAACATCTTTAATCGCTTCTTCAGCACGTGCTCCCCTCGCAACAATTCTAACATTTTCACCATAAGGGACTGCAAGTGACATCAATGCTAAAATCGATTTTAAATCAACAATTTTATCTTCATAATGAAGCTCGATGTCTACTGCATATTTTGAAGCAGTTTGGACAACCTTTGCTGCTAAGCTTGCATGCAAGCCCGTTGTACTTTTAATTACAATTTCTTTTTCCATGTTAAACTCCTTTTTATTAAAACATTGGTGGTGTGCTGATCCATAACACTTTTGCATGTGTGTGACCAGTGTTCATGAGATAGTGTTCTTTATTTGCGCGATAATAAAATGTTTCACCTTTACGGATAGTATAGCGTTTCTTGTTTAGTATCAGCGTGACTTGTCCCTCTAGGACATAACCAAATTCTTCACCGGCATGTGGATCATCAATCTCTGATTGACCATCGGGTTCGATATCGATGATGATTGGTTCCATTTCATATTTCTGCGCATTGGGTACGATCCAACTAATCATGTGTTTTAATTGGTCGTTTTCTTTTTCATAGAAGTCATCTTTCTTAAAAACAATCGTTGGTTCTTCTTCATTGCTGAAGAATTCATGGACATCAGTTCCCAATACTTCGAGTATCGAGAATAATGTCTGCATGGAAGGAGAAGTCAGATTATTCTCAATTTGTGAGATATATCCCTTCGTTAATTCTAAACGATTGGCAAGCTCTTCTTGTGTGAGATTATTTTGTAAACGTAGCCCACGAATCTTCTTTCCGATGTTAACCATTATTTGTTATCAACACATTCAATACCAGGTAGTAATTTGCCTTCTAAGTATTCAAGAGATGCCCCACCACCGGTTGAAATATGGGTGAAGTCGTCCGCCAATCCAAATTGAATGACTGCAGCAGCTGAATCTCCACCACCGATAATTGTCGTTGCTTGGTCTTTAATGCTAGCCAAAGCTTTTGCAACGCGTTTTGTGCCTTCGGCGAATCTTGGAAATTCAAAAACACCAAGCGGTCCATTCCAAACAACCGTTTTAGCAGTTTTAATAACTTCCTCGAATTTCTTTATGGTCTTAGGTCCAATATCCATGCCCATCTCATCAACGGGAATGGCGCCTACCTTTCTTACGTGTTTTTCACTTTCAGGATTAAATTCTTTTGCTGTAACGACATCATCACCGAGCACAATCTTGCCGTTGCTGAGTTTGAGTAATTCATTCGCTAGGTCAATCTTATCTACTTCGAGAAGACTTGTACCTATTTCATAGCCCTGTGCTTTAAAAAATGTATACGCCATGCCGCCACCTATCAATACAGTGTCAGCAACTTTTAACAAATTTTTGATGACTTCGATTTTATCAGAAACTTTTGCACCACCTAAAATAGCGACAAATGGTCTTTCTGGGTTTTGCAAAGTACCACCGATGAAGTTAATTTCCTTTTCTAATAAGAATCCTGCAACTGTTTCTTTGCTGTTGCTTGCAATCCCAACGTTAGATGCATGTTCACGATGTGCCGTACCAAATGCATCATTGACGAATACATCGCCGAGTGATGCCCAATATTTGCCGAGTTCAGGATCATTCTTTGATTCTTTCTTGCCATTTAGATCTTCAAATCTCGTGTTTTCAAACATGAGGATTTCACCATTATCTAATGCATTGACAGCATCTTCAAGTACTTTACCTCTTGTTTCTGGAATAAATTTTACAGGTTGATCCAAAAGTTCACTCAAGCGGTCTGCGACAATCTTTAAGCTCCCGTTAGCTAAATCTTCTTCTGTTTTGATTCTTCCAA
>WOZH01000054.1 GCA_011620375.1 Acholeplasmataceae bacterium | reverse complement strand
GCATGAACCTCAAGTATTATCCCTATCCAGTAGCATCAAATATGTTATATACAAATCCAGTCATCAGATTTGCGCTTTCTAAAATATTAAGATCCATCCCCAAGCGAAAAGGTCAGGCGGATACACAAACAATCAGACAAATCAGAAAAACCCTGTTTAAAGATAAAAGAAGTATACAAATTTGTCCAGAAGGTAATTCATCCTATTTTGGTGAACAAACACCGACTGACTATACACCCACAGCTAAACTCATAAAGAAATTAAAACTCGATTTGGTCGTTGGTCAATTTAGAGGTGGTTATTTTGCATTCCCTAGATGGGCTGATTACTATCGTAAAAAAGCACCAATATTTCTACATTATAAACGATTGGTTAAAGGCGAAGATCTAGATTTATATAAAGTTGAGGAACTTGCCTTGTTGCTTGAAAAAGCAATCGCTTTTAATGATTATAAATGGAATGAGAAAGCACAAATCACTTATCAGCAAAAAAATAAAGCTGAGGGATCGGAAAATTTCTTGTATGCTTGCCCAAAGTGTCACGCTATTCAAACGATTACCTCAAAAGGTGATGATATCTATTGTGATCATTGTGGCAAAATCGCATCAATCGATGAGCATCATATGTATGTTTCTGATTATATCAAAGATATGATCGAATGGGGAAGAAAACAAAAGGAATGGTTAAGACCTCATGCTCATGAAGTATTCAAAACAAGCGGTAAATTTTATGAATTATTACTAGATAAACAAAGACGAATATTATTAGATAAACACGCGACTATTCGTATAAATGATAAAATACTAGATGTTGAAAACAAGCATGAAACATATCATTTGGATATTGAAAAGATGAGCGGAATCGCTTTGACAGAGAAAAACAAAATCTCATTTGATTTTGAAGATAAAACATATTTAATGAAGATCAATCATGCCATGTTATTTTTTGACTTAATTGGCATAAAAAAGGAGAGCAACAATGAATGAATGGGGCGTCATACTTTATTTTTTACTTTTTGGTATACTGATGTTTGTTGCAAAAATTTTAAAAACATGGATTCCGGGTTTAAACAAAATAGTCATTCCGACAGCTTTGTTAGCCGGTATTTTGGGTTTAGTAATCAGCATGGTGTTGACACCTTTGCTGCCCGCTTCTTTATGGGGTGAATCAAATCGGTTCTTTTTCTCAACTTATGTAGGAGAAGGCGAAGTCATCGTCCCCTATAACTCTATTTACAATATTGACTTATTGCAAAGTATTGTTTATCATGCGTTAGCAATTGGCTTTTTGGCGCTTGCACTTAAAAGAGATTATGGCGATCAAAAGAAAGCAAAGAAAAAGATATGGTCAACGGGTATGTTGATCACATCGACATATGCTTTGCAAGCTGTGTTAGGGATGATTTTGGTATTTATATTTTTCTCTGATCGCTTTATCGGATCTGGTATGTTAGTTGCACTTGGCTTTGGACAAGGACCAGGCTTGGCATCTTCTATCGGACGCATGTGGAATGATCAATTGGGCGGTGGTACACAAGGTATAACATTGGGTGCCGCATATGCGACGATGGGATTTTTATTTGGTGGTATCACGGGTGTTTTAGCTATCAATGTGATTGCAAGAAGAAGAGGGTTTTCCAAACCAAAACAATATGATGAACCAGGTTTCGCTAAAAAAACAGTTGAAATTGACACTGTAAAACAAATTAGCGTACTTGATGGTTTAACAACGTCTGCGATCATGATTTCACTTATTTATGGATTGACTTGGGCAACGTTGGTGTTATTCCAATGGTTGTTTGGTTTCTTAGGATCAGCAGGTGATATGGCATTTGGTATTCTTAAAGGATTTAATTTTATTGTAGCTATCCTCTATGCGCTTGTCTATAATCGCATTTTAAAGCGCATGGAAAAGCGGGGCAAGCAAGTTAGATTCCTCACCAATAATTATATGCTTTCTAACATTGCATCAACCGCATTCAATGTGATGATCACAGCAGGCGTAATGATGATTACGATGCAATTCTTGACTGAATATGGCGTACAATTGATTGTCACTTCAGTGGTTGCTGGTCTTGGTACGATGGCTTTCTTAGCGTATATGACAAGAAAAGTATATGTTCATCACAAAGATGAATATTTCATTGGTTTGTATGGTATGCTAACCGGCGTCGCTTCAACTGGATTAGCTTTGTTAAAAGGGGTAGATCCAGAACTTGAAACACCCGTTGCAGAAGAACTCGTATTAGGAAGCGGTACAGCGATTTCGATGGCATTGCCATTGTTTGGGATTCTCTTTATTCCAACGTTTACCTTGAACAGCGCAAATCCAAGGTTATGGATTTGGATAGCATTTTTCGGTGCAGTTCTCTATGTCGTCCTTATGGTGACCATTTTACTTGTTCGAGGAAAACGAAAAGTGAATGTTTAATACTAATGAAAAGGTGCTTCATTCAAAGCACCTTTTTTGATGGATATGGATAGACGCCAAGCAATTTGACATCAAATTTTTCTCTGATCTTTGATAAGATGTTTGTGACGGTGTCACGTGCATCAGACTCGCCATCAAACTCGATATAGAAATAATATTGACCCAGAGATGTTTTCTGTGGTCGTGACATAATCGCAGATAAATTAATATTAAAATCTTTGAAGATTTTTAGAATATCATATAATAAACCTGCACGATTCTCGGTCGGTCTAACAACCAAACTGAATTTGAATCTTTCAGCATATTGCTGGTTGAACGTTTTAGATAATATGATGAACCGTGTTTGATTATGATCGATATCAGCAACGTTTTCATGCTTGAGTTCAAATTGATTTGAAATCATATGAATTGGTATAATTGCACCATCTGTTTTCTCTCCAGCTAGTAAACGATCATAAGATTGCACATTGCTTTCCGTTAATGTTACGGTTAGATTGTTTTCATTGATGAATTTTTGACATTGACTCTTTGCAGCGAATTGTACATAAACATTTTTTACATGTGACATGACAGTTGTATGGGAAACAAATGCGTATTGCACAGGAATTGTTAATTCAGATTCGATATGTACATCTTGACTGATCATAAAATCCAAAATGGGTTGTATATATCCTTCCAGTGTATTCTCGATTGGCACAAGGATACAATCGAGATTTTCTAGTGCGGTGACAGTTTGATCTAAAGTTTGATAATAGTAAGGTGTGGCAGGGTGATCAATCAAGTATTTTTGTAGTGCTAAATCACTGAATGTTCCCTTTGGACCAAGTACACCAATTTTCATGTTAACATCCCCTTCATATGGACTAGTTTACCATGATTATACAATATGTGAAACTGTGAAAACGCTTTACATATGTTATAATATACATGTTAGGAAATCATATTATCATATGCAAACTGGAGGTCAAATGAATATTTTATTTCGATTGATTCCAAAGGAAAAAGTCGCATTCATATTTGACGATCAAACCATACGTCAGACACTTGAAAAAATGCAGGTTTATCGCTATCAATCTATTCCAATTTTAAGTAAACAGGGCGATTATATTGGTACACTTAGTGAAGGCGATCTCTTGTGGTATATCAAAGATCACCACATTGGTTTTGATGAGACCGAGAACATTTTAATTACAAAAGTTCCCCGTCATAGAGATAATAAAGCCGTTGATATCAATACACAGATGGAAGATATTTTCGAAGTAGCTATGAATCAAAACTTTGTTCCTGTTATCGATGATTTTGGTGCATTTATCGGTATCATTACAAGAAAAGCGATTTTTAGTTATGTCTTAGCCAAAAAGGGTAAATAATGCCCTTTTTTGTTTTATAGTGCATGATATTTGCAAGGTTACATTTTGTAAGTTAAAATAGAATTGAGGTGAATTATGAACAAAATACACGGATTACATCACGCGACACTCATGACCAGTGATGCTGCGAGTATATATGAGTTCTTCACATATACGCTTGGTATGCGTTTGGTAAAAAAAACTGTTAATCAAGATGATGTCAACACATACCATTTATTTTTTGCTGATGAAGCTGGACATGCTGGTACAGACGTAACTTTTTTTGATTTTCAAGGAAATGTAAAAGCAATTAAAGGGACTGATGAAATTGCAAAGATTGGTTTGAGAGTGCCTTCCGATGAAGCAATCATCTATTGGGAGAAGCGATTTAATCATTATCATGTTACGCATCACGGTGTGACGAATTTATTTGATCGAAAAACGATATTTTTTGAGGATTTTGATCATCAGGAATATTTTTTAATTTCAGATGAAGGTATCCATGGTGTAGCTCCTGGTACACCATGGCATCTTGGCCCAGTTCCAGATGAATATGCAATCATTGGACTTGGACCGGTATATTTTAGAGTTTCTGATCTTGATCGTTTTGCCAACGTATTGTCTAAACATCTTGGATTTAAACAAAAAAACAGTCAAGATCATCTCTATTTATATGAGGTTGATCCTGGCGGGAATGGTGCTGCAGTTATCGTGGAAAAAACAACCGGATTATCGCACGGTCGCAGCGGCGATGGCGCCATTCATCATATCGCATTTCGCGTGAATAATCAAAGCGATATTAAAGGATGGATAAACTATTTAAACAGCATTAGTTGTAGGCATTCAGGAGAGGTTGATCGTTTTTATTTTTTATCGTTATATACAAGGCTATATTCATATATGCTATTTGAGTTTGCAACAGAAGGTCCAGGCTTTTTGGATGGGGAGGAAACTTATGAGACATTAGGTGAAAAATTATCATTACCACCAAACTTTCAGCATGATCGCAAGTGGATTGAGGAGCATATTCACATGTTTGATACGACGAGAAGCAATAAAAAAATGAGTAAGGAATACTTCAAATAGCGTATAATAAAAGAGAGTGTATTCAGATGATTAACACAACGAACTTAACTTGTGCGCCTGATTCTAACTTTGGAGGAACATAATGGTCCATATTTTTGAAAAGGGAACAAATGGCAAAACACTTGTGTTATTACACGGTACAGGTGGGACTGAAAAAGATTTATTAGCGATTGGAAAAAAGATCGATCCAAATGCTAATCTTTTAAGCATACGCGGCAATGTTTCTGAATATGGTATGGCGCGTTATTTCAAAAGAAAATCAATTGGTGTTTTTGATGAAGATAGTCTTATCGATGAAGCTGAAAACTTAAAAGATTTTTTAATAGAAGAATCAAAAATTTATCAATTTGACGCAAAAAAGATGACAGTCATCGGTTATTCTAATGGTGCAAATATGGCTAGTGCCATCACATTTCTTCATGGTAAGGTTTTCGAACATATGATATTGTTTCATCCAATGGTGCCAATCAGGGGGATAAAAATACCAGATTTAAAAAGAATGCAAATATTCATTGGTGCAGGTGAGAATGATCAAATGATGCCTGAACATGAAGTGCACGAACTAACGCAAATTTATCAAGGTGCCAATGCTGAAGTCGAAGTGTTTTGGACAACGTATGGTCATCAATTATCAAAAGAAGAACTGGATGCTGCTAAGCGGTGGTATCAAGAACTTAATCAATGAAGACATTTGCGATTAGCAATCAAGAATTTGAAAAAATAATTATATAAAAATGGCAGTAAAATAACCGTATAAACAATGATGTTTACACCTTTAAATTCGCATTGATAATCATTATTTTAATGCGTTTTTTTGATGGTTGTCAAACAACTAAAAAACAATATTTAGTATGTTCATAAAATGCACACACCATTTATTTAAAACAGTAAGTGTTTTCAAAGCAAGAAACCCCCTAAAATTCATTGACATCTACGCCTAAAAGGCGTATATTGGAAACGTTGGAGGTATAACGAATGAATAAAAAAATTATTATTGTGGGGGGTGTTGCAGGTGGTGCAACGACAGCAGCACGACTGCGTCGTTTGGATGAATTCGCAGAAATTATCTTGCTTGAACGTGGTGAATTTATCTCATTTGCAAACTGTGGCTTACCCTATCATATAGGTGGTGTCATTCCATCGCGCGATTCGCTGATTGTTCAGTCAGTAGAAGATATGAAAGCAAAATTCAATATCGATGTCAGAATACTTTCTGAAGCTTTAAATATTGACAAGGATAAGAAAAAAGTTCTCATCAAAGATATCAAAGCAAATAAAACATATGAAGAATCATATGATAAGGTTATTATTTCAACTGGTGCGCAACCAATCGTACCACCCATTCCTGGGATAAATGAAGCAACGAATCTATTTAAACTTCGCAATATTCCAGATATGGATGAAATCATTGACTATATCAAAAAAAACCAACCACAAACTGCAACTGTTATCGGTGGTGGTTTCATTGGTATAGAAATGATGGAAAATCTCGCACATTTGGGGTTAAAAGTCAAACTTGTCGAAATGGCACCACAAGTGATGGCAATGTTTGATTATGAAATGGCGCAGATTATTCATCAAAAGATTGTTGAGAATGGTGTTGATTTAGTTTTAAATGATGGTGTAAAATCGTTTGAACAAGCAGGTAAGAAGGTTACATTGACTTCTGGTAGAACCATTTTGACAGATCTCATCATCTTTGCAATTGGCGTTCGACCAGATAATGAACTTGCAAAAAAAGCGGGTCTGGAACTGACGAATCGTGGTTCGATTAAGGTTAATGAATTTCTACAAACATCCGATCCGAATATATACGCGATTGGCGATGTCATTGATGTTAACAATAAAGTGACTGGCAAACCGATGTCAGCTGCTCTAGCAGGACCGGCAAATAAACAAGGTCGTTATGTGGCTAATCACATCTATGGGATTGAAGATACTTATCAGGGTACACTTGCAACTTCAGCAGCAAAAATCTTTGAACTGACTGTGGCAAGTACGGGTGTCAATGAAAAAACATTAAAACAATTAGGGTTGCCATTTAAAGGCATCCATATTCACCCAACTAACCATGCTAGTTATTATCCCGGGGCTGATGTTATATCCCTCAAAGTTTTATTCAATCCAGAGACACAAGAAATCTACGGTGGACAAGCAATTGGTGGTGAAGGCACGGACAAACGCATTGATGTGATATCGACTGCTATTTATGCAAAAATGAAAGTTACTGATCTTAAAAATTTAGACTTGGCATATGCACCACCTTTCTCATCAGCAAAAGACCCAATCAATATGGTTGGTTTTGTTGCTGATAATATCATTAAAGGCGTGGTTCAAACCATCACGTGGTCGGATATGCAAGACCTTGTTTCTAAAGGTGCATTTATCATCGATGTTCGCGAAGAAGCCGAATATATTTTAGAATATTTACCTGGCTCTGTTAATATTCCGTTATCCCAAATCAGAAATAGACTTGATGAAATTCCTAAAGATCAAGAGATTTATGTTTACTGTCATGTTGGGCAGCGTGGTTATGCAGCAACAAGAATTTTGATGCAACACGGTTTTCCAGTGAAAAATTTAGATGGCGGTCTTAAATCTTATAGTTGTGTATTTGATGAAAATGGCAGTGAAATTTGCTTTAGATTGACAGACGATTTTGGTGTACCTGTGCTAGATCAAATTAAAATGGAAGAACCTGTATCTGTCATGGGTGATGCAAAAGTAAGTTTGACAATTGATGCTTGTGGCTTACAATGCCCAGGACCGATTGTTCAAGTGTATAAAAACATGCAAACACTCGAAGATGGACAAGTACTTGAGATTAAAGCAACTGATCCTGGTTTTATGAAAGATATTCAAAGCTGGGCTGATAAAACAGGTAACACTTTATTGAACGTTACCAAGGATAATCGTATCATTACTGCCCATATTCAAAAAGGACAACACAAGGCAATGCCTAAAGCTCAAAAAACCGGTTATGAGGTTAAAGAAGGGCGTGACGGTACGACGATTGTCGTCTTCAGTCAAGATTTGGATAAAGCCATTGCTGCATTCATCATTGCAACAGGTGCGCTATCCATGGGTAAAAAAGTCAGTTTATTCTTCACTTTCTGGGGATTGAATATTCTTAGAAAACCAAAAAAAGTCAAGGTTAAGAAAACTTTCATTGAAAAAATGTTTGGTCGGATGATGCCGAGAGGTATCAAAAAACTGCCAATTTCTAACATGAATATGGGTGGTATGGGAGCAAACATGATTCGATCGATTATGAAGAAGAAGAATGTTGATTCTCTACAAACTTTGATGCAAAATGCGATGGATATGGATATTAAAATCATCGCTTGTGCAATGAGCATGGACATCATGGGTATTAAAAAAGAGGAATTAATTGATGGCATCGAAGTCGCTGGCGTAGCAACATATTTGGGCGACACAACCGAAAGTAATCACAATTTATTCATCTAATGTGTTTAGTGCGTTAAACGAATCATTGATAGCATGAAATTATTTGATTAAAATGACACAAAATAGGTAGCGTTATGTCATGAATTTGCATAACGCTATTTTTTTAATCAAAAGAGATCTGAGTGTGTAAATGGCGTATAAAAATAAGAAGCACAGGTTATAGTTTTTAGATATTAGTAAATGTGTGTCAATAGATGGATCAAACAGTTGTGTCATGACCTTCTTTCTAAAATAAATAAAGAGGCAAATATTTGGCCAAACGTGATTTTTACTGATAATGGCATCACGTTTTTGATAACATGCAGGGTTAAATTATCAAGGGTTCATCTCTTTTTGGTAATCGTACCTTTAAAATATTTGTTTTAAGTGCCTATTTAAATTAAAATATTTTTATGGTAT
>WOZH01000028.1:2634-9085 GCA_011620375.1 Acholeplasmataceae bacterium | reverse complement strand
TACATGACTAAGAGTTTCACAAGTGGTGCAATCTGTTTGGACTCTACTTGGGAGGAAGCGTTGCTTGTTAAAAAAGCAAGAAAAAACTATCCTATCCTCTCATTAGGTCGCACAATTGAAAGTCCGTATATCAAGTCAGGAGCCATCAACAACTATGATGCCATGTACTCGCTCATTAAGAAAATGGTCGACAATGGGTATCAAAAATTCGCGTTTCTCGCAGGTAATAATACTGAAGATACCAGTGAACGATTCAGTGCTTTTCAAGAGGTTCTAAAAGAGTATGATCTACCATTTACACAGGACAATTACTATCAAGGTGATTATTCTGAAAAGAGTGGTAACAAAACAGCGAAAGTCATTTCATTGTCAAAAAATAAACCAGAAATCCTAGTTTGCGCGAATGATAATATGGCAATTGGTGCTTTGAAAGCCTTTAGAAAAGCAGGCATTAATGTGCCTGAAGAAATAGCTGTTACAGGTTTTGATGGTCTGGAATTGGCAGAAATCATGGAGCTTACGACAGTAGAGATTCCCTATTATGAATGTGGTTATCTTGCTGCGCAGCAACTCATTATGCTAACGAATGGACAAGGCGACTTTTCTCCTATCCGCATCGACGCTAAAGTAAAGGTCCGTAACACGACAAAGAAATTGATAAACAAATAAAATAAAGGGTTCGGAAAACATGGAGAAAAATTTCGAAAAACAAATAAAAGTACGACAAGGTAAAGTTGGATGGGAAACGCGCTTGCGTGAGCGAAATGCATTTGCTATATACGGCACTGGTCTAAGCATTTTTTTTGTAATTATTGGCTCTTTTTTACAGCAGTTTTACTTAATTAATGCAGCCGTACCTGCAGCAGTTGTCGGGTTGATTTTCCTTATCGTTAAGATTTGGGACGGGGTTAATGACCCAATGTTGGGTGTGCTTGTAGATAAAGTTCGTCTAAAAAAAGGCAAGTACTTACCGTGGATGAGGATGTCGACTTTTTTACTCCCTATTGCGGCTGTCTTGTTGTTTTTAGTACCTACGGGTGTATCCTTATGGATTAAGGCAATGTGGCTGTTAATCGGGTATATGATTTATGACGTAGCCTCCACCATGACAGAGATTCCTTATTATGCGGTTGCAACCGCTATGACGAAAAACCCATCTGAGCGATCAAATATCATCAGTATTTCAAGAGTAATTGGAGCGGCATTCGCGCTTGTGGTAGTTTTTATACCTACGATGTATCAATCCATCGGTTGGCCACTCACAATGACGGTGTTTGCCATCATCGCCATGGTAACCATGCTTCCAGGGTGTTTTATTATTAAAGAGCGACATAAAGAACAAAGTGAAAAACCACCCAAGGTTAAAGAACTTTTAAAGTATCTCATCTCAAATAAATACCTGCTTATTTTCTTTATTTCTGCGATTGTATTTGGTTTAACAAATACTGCTGGCAGTATGGCTAATATTTTTGCTATATATAACCTAGGCAGCGAGGATATGATAATTATTGTCTTAGGTGTCACATTTGTTCCAGGTGTTTTCGCCATATTCATCTTGAATCAATTGGTACGCAAGTACGACAAACTTCACATTTTATTTCTCGCACTTATGATGACCATTTTGCTTTCTGTTCTAATTTATTTTGTGGGTTATGAAAATCTTTTATTATTCTTTATTCTCACATTTATAAGGGGTTTCTTTTTGGGTTTTCATACCATGCTGTTTTTTTTATTCACACCTGATTTATCCGAATATGGTACCTATATAACGGGTATGCATGCTGAGGGGGCTTCATTCTCAATGCAGTCCTTTGCATCAAAAATCTTGGGTGCACTTTCTGGATCTGTCGCTTTATTTATCTTAGCTGGCTTTGGTTATATCGAAGGTGAAGTAGTCACTCAACCAGAGCAAGCACTTAACGGAATATGGATACTCATTTCTCTATTCCCAGCTTTCGGAGCCATCGTACAAGGAACAATACTTGCTGTATTCTATAAACTACGTGATCGGCACGTTAGAGTCATGATGAGCGCTAATCATGGTGATATAACCTATGCTCAAGCTGAACGTGTATTAAATACTCGTTTTCCTAGAAAGGTGACTGTAGCGAAAGATGAGAATGCCAATTATTTTGAGAATCAATCGGGAGGAAGTAATGATAAGTAAAATGAACCCCTGGAAAAAAACTACTATGCTAAGCAGCGCTGTGCTTTTGTTTTGGATCATCCTGTTTATACTGTGTTTGATGAACTGGGGAAATATTACCGTGAACATGATGGAAAAAAAGTACGCTTTAAAAGGATATCCACAAACTGATATCGTTCTGGCAGGCAGTTCCTCCATACAGTTATGGAAGACTTCAGCAGCAGACATTGGTCCTTTAACATCAGAAAATGTAGGTATTGGCGGCTCAGTGATTTCCAACTGGGAGCCATGGATCGACAAACTGATTACACCCTTTAATCCAAAAGCTGTGATTCTTTATATCGGTGCAAACGACTTGCATAACAACAAAACAGAACCAAACCAAGCCTTTGAAGAATTGGAAGCGCTCATCGACGCGCTTCATGCTACGTTACCCGAAACAAAGATCTTCTATGTTTCTGTGTATACAACTGCAGCGCATGAAACACTTATCGAAAATGATGTCGCTTTTGGAAATCTAGTTTCGAATTATGCGGATGAGAAAGAATATCTAACATATATCGATTGCACACGAACGTTCATTGATAGTGAAGATAATTTGTATAAGGATGATGGTGTCCATCTAAACGACGAAGGTTATGAGGTATGGATAGATTTAATTAAACAAGCGCTTATTACTAGCAATCTTTACGCGTAAGAGATTAATTGCGATGCAAAGTTGAATTAATTGAATGAAGTCTGAAAAAGACGTTACAATTTAAAACAGGTGATCGGTAAATTAATGGAGTTAACTAATTGTTTATCATTACTGATTTTAATCATAAGAATCTTATGGTATGCATATATTCTATCAATCTTCAAACACTTAGATGATGAAACAAATCAACAGTATCGCTATTAAAACAACAAAAATGAAAGAAAGGGAGTTATATTTAGTTCTCATTAAATTTGTGTGCTAAATATACAAGAACGATATGAAAGTCAATTTATTAAAAAGAAATAAACTTTGGCTGCTAGGCTTTTTTGGATTCATCGGTATTGTTGGTATTGCCTTAAGCAGTGCCACACTCAGTTCCATGCTTGCATTTTTTGCGTTTTTTGCTCTACTACCTTTTGAGGATAAAAGCGATTTGTCCGTGCTCAATATACGTTCCGCAAACCGTGCGTTTGCGCTTGGCATATTCTTATTTGGAACGGTATTATTATTTGCAGCAATACTCAAAAATGTACCAATGATTATTGATGATATGCCACTGGACATTCTACTATTATTTATGACAAAGGGTATCGGCTGGGCATATGCAATAACCATCGTATTTTATATTTTACAAGTCGTATTGACCGCGTATTATCGTCTGTATACAAAAAAAATGGAGGCTTATGATAAAGAATTAGAAATCGCCTACAAAAATGATACATTCGTTGTAAAGACAGACATAGATAATTCTATAAACGGAAGGAATGAATAAACATGGACCAAACATCTTTTTTCAATACTGCTCCTTATTCACCCATCACGGACTTTATAAAAGCCGAGAAAGGAACAGCAATATTCAACCTATCACCAGAAATCACAACATTCATAAACAAACGATCCAAGAAATTACTGATAGCATGCAACTTAAATGGTAAAACCGAGTACCGTAACTGCCCAGTGCAGACTGCTTCAGGACGTTATGTCTGCGAAGGTTTACCTGAGGATGCTGCTTGCACGCTCGTCAGTGATGCCCTCACCTCGATGCTTCCCATAACGACACACTGGGATGCTTCCCTTTGCTCTGGTGCTGGTGGTTACCATCATGGTGGGACTGATGGACTAGGTGTACTCGATGTCAATCTTAAAACCAACACCGTTTTTCGCAAACTAGAAACCTTTGATTTAAATCCAGAAAGCCCGTACGTTTTTGATCAAAAATACAATCAATTCTCGACGCTTGAAACACCAGAAAAACAAAACCTAATCCCCTCATATGAACGCTATATCGGCGAATGCTGGTCTCTCTTAAAAGTAACAGACACGCTCGCGGTTTGGTTGGCATCGGAGGTTGCAAAGAGTACCGGTTATCCGCTCATATATCTTACACCGGAACAAAACCCTGAAAATAACATACCTGCATTTCAGGTCATCTGCAACCGTCTTGTAATGTTCAGGACAGAATCGCCAAGTCTTGCATATTTTTTGCTTCCACCGTTTTGGACAAATCAACCAAAAGAGAAATATCCCGTTCTTTTTTCTGGTTTTTATGACAGTAACGAAAACTTTTTCAGCACGTTTGGCAAAAAATACGCTTTAATCCTTAATGAATGCATAAAGACCGCTGGGAAACCAGCTGTAGCCATCCTTTGGAATAGTGGTGGTACTAATGCTTGCTATTCTATGCAACCTAGCGTATTTTCCAATTTAAACTTGTTGTTCTCGCTTTCTGAGAACGAATATGCGTGTGATTCTCAAAATATCACAGCGGTTGGAGGCTCGCGTGGTGCACTTACTGCATTGATGGCTGCTGGAAACCCCTTCAATGATGGCAGTTATCGTATTGCTTACGCAATTATTAATAACCCCATCGTTTTCAGCGGTACAAAGCGCGCAGAAAGCCTATCACCAACAACGCCATTGATTTTTGCAGTGATAACTGAAGCTACCGGTTATAAGACCGCTTGGAGAGAAGATTTTAAAGATCCAGAACACAATCTTTCCGGACATGAATTGATGCTCAACAACCTGATTGGTTCGCGTTACGTTAGCTTAATTGATACATATTTTAATCCAGCCAGTCCTATATTCTCTATAAACATGCGAAAATTAGGAACAAAAGTACTGCTCACAATTGGTACGCACGATGCATTTACGACAAAGGACCCCATCCTGCACTTAGCAGAAAATCTAAGAGAAGAAGGTGTCCCTCTCACACTTCGAATTGCATATCGATTTGGACACAGTGAGCCTGATGATATGCTCGATTTAGCAGGTAAACTATTTGTTGATACTTTATCAGGCAATCCACCAAAGTTCGGTGGCGTACAGCACTTTTCCATGCCAGAAGTTTTAGACAAAATTCCACCTATTGGCAAGCGAATTTATCCTGAACATTTCCCATGCTTTTTCGAAGCACCTAAAATTCTCGCCATGAATACAGATGCGAAAATCAATATTGTAGGTCCAACCGGTGCGGACGTTGAGCTGATAGCAACAAACGAAACTGGTGTTATTACGCTATTTTCAGGAAAGTTAATTGAAAAGACTAAATTGGAAGGAAATCCTTCCTACAGTGCATTTATTATTAACGCTGATGACCGTTTCAACGTGGGCACATACATTTATGCTTTCAAATTTCGCTTACCTGGTGAACAGAATTGGCATGAACTTCCGCAGCAGAATACTCCGTCGATAGACGGAGAAACCATTCCATATCTACAAATCATCGAAGCCTATCCACCTGTGTCAGGTATGGAACTTGCGATGTATCTATCAAAAAACTATTTAAGTTGGGGACTATCGGAGGTATAAGATGAAATTAATCATGATGATCATTATGTTGATTCAATTACCAATTATATGGCTAAACGCATTCTTTCACAAAGTTCCGAAATATACAGGGGAATTTAAAAAGACGCATAAGTGGTATAGACATCAATTAAAAAAATATGTTTCCTCTGACGGTAAGCCGTTTTATGCTTATTATAAAAAAGGGACTACTAATAAAACACTCGTGTATTTTGCTGGTGGCGGTTTCAGTTTTAACGAGGAGATGGCACGCAGTCCCTTACGCATCCGTAAATTACTGTCAGGAAAACCACATTTTTATTTTCCAAATGTACCATTTTTTCTAGAAATGAACTTTCAAGGTATCATGGCTGCAGATGATAAGAAAAATCCCGTTAACGACTGGAATGTCATCTATATCCCTTATTCGACAGCCGACGGTCACATAGGAAATAGTGATTTTCCATATATGACAAAACACGGTCATAAAAAAATATTACATCATCACGGTATGAGAAATACGGTAAGTGCACTTGATTCGGCACCAAAAGAATTTTTTGATGCCGGCCAAGTCTTGATTTCTGGCGAAAGCGCAGGTGCTTTCGGCTGTATTGCGCATGCTCTTGGCTTGATTAAAAAATTTCCCACATGCAAAGATTTTACTGTACTTGCCGACGGCGCGCAACTTAAATATCCCGGCTGGCACGATGTGATTCAAAACATCTGGCAGACAGAACCGCAGTTCTTTGAAACCGTACAAAGTGACGGTCAATTGATACGCGATTGGTTTATTCACTTATCCAGGGCGACACCTAAAGACA
>WOZH01000028.1:0-2624 GCA_011620375.1 Acholeplasmataceae bacterium | reverse complement strand
ACATACGCTTTCTATGCGCGACGGTGTGCTTGTTAATTATGATAATTACTTAAAGACTGGTTCTTTTAATTCACCAAAAGAAGCCGTAGATAGTTTTTATTCCGACGCTTTGGAAGCATTAATCGCAATGAAAAAAATTCCTGAATATCGCTGCTTCCTTTACGATCACGAACAGAATTCCGAGACTAGTGCAACTGGACATACTATTGTACGCGCTCCTAAATTTTACTATCATGAGATCAAGAACGGTTACAGCGTATCAACCTGGCTTGCTGCTGCTCTTAATGATGAGAAAGTACCGAATATAGAGACAGCGTAGTAATAAAAAATAGATATAAGTGGTTAGCCGATTACCTTTGATTATCTAGTTCATTCAGTGAAAATAATCTTAAAATTAAGCGTTTGTTACAATAAAAGAGCCTTTAAAAAATAGCTTTTTCTTTATCACATCACTCTTAATGCTTTTTAGGTTATTCAATGTTATCTATGAAAAAATCATAAATGATTTCTGACATATTAGGTGCACTTGCATCTACAAAAATCCCTCCAGGATTTCCACCCGGCCAAGCATGATCCATGCCCTCAATCATATAAGATCCAATCATTGGCTCTTGGTTATCATTAAAATAAATAATTTTATGATATTCAACAAGGTTTTCTGTGAAAAGTGTTTTCTCAACATAATGATCTGAATGGAAACTATTATCATCTATTTGATTATCTAAGAGATCATTTAGTTCAATCATTTGTTCAATCATAAAATAAGCGTTCTCTACTGAGACGATTGAATCTTCAGTACCCTGAAATACCAATACTTTAAATGGTTCTGAAACATTTTTAGAAACAGCTATATTAGCTTCTTCAACAGTGATTCCGACTGGTGGTAATACCCCGCTCATCGCCATATACGCTTCATATCCATTATCTGCCACACCATATGGTACCCCCGCCGCTGAGGCAACCCCATTAAAAACATCAGAATAAGCAATAGCTAAATTCAGGGCCATGGCAGCTCCGGCTGAAAATCCTATAGCATAAACTTCTTTGAAGTCAATACGGTACTGACTCATCACCAAATCTACGATTTCCATGATTAACAATAATTCAATCCCATCTTTTGTTTGGTTTTCTGGTAAAAACCAGTTCCAATATCTTTGTTCGTTTCTTGTTGTGGATTGTTCTGGATAGATGACGATAACTTCTTTATTTTCTGCGACTGTATTCATATCGGTTGATAAAGCAAAAGATTTTGCAGTTTGTGTGCCACCATGTAACATAATGAATAATGGATATGTTCTATCTTCATGGTATGTCTTAGGAATATACAAATGATAATTCATACCGTTTTCGGATTTTAAATTTTGAATATAGCCTGCTTTTATTGTCGATGCATGACATCCCCATAAAAGCGATAATAACAATAGACAAAGAATAATCATGATTTGTTTTTTTATTAGCATAAATAACTCCTAGTCTTATTATACGAAAGACTCCTCATATAATATGTAGTGTAGATTTAGGATAAGACCTATCGTAAAATCAAATAATTATATTTTCAGATTTTCGCATCTACACCACTGTGAAACTTGAATGTAGTACTTGTGTCTCTATGCACTGTTACACTCTCAACCAAGAGCATACAAATACGCTTGTTCCAATCATTAAGTTTATCTTCTAATTGAGAGAGGCTTACGATAAAAGCCTTCATCCTAAGTGCTTATCCTTGTTTTCCATTTCTTTGTTTAAGTAGTTCTTCGTGTGCTGTGTTTGTGTTGTATGAATGTTGTGAATAGAATCTATTTGTTGTCTGAAACTGCAAAAGTCAGGTTATACAATCTACTACTAATTGGTCAAATTTAAAACTCAATAACCTGCCTTTTTTGCCATGTACTAGATAACCACCTAATGAGCATCGATATACCGCGAACAATCTCATCTAAAGCCATCGCTAAATAAACACCAAATAATGCCATTCCAAGGGTTTGTCCAAATAGGTATCCTAATCCCGCACCAATACCTAACATGCTGATCAGAGCCATTATGAGTGGGAATCCAGTATCACCGGCAGCGCGAAGCGCTTGAATGAAGACAAGATTCATCGTTCGCCCGGTTTCAGTAATAAAGAAGATCCATAGAATACGCTTCATCAAATCAAGGACTACTGGATCATCAGTAAAAAGTTTAAAAAAGCTTGGACCCACGATGTTTAGCAGCATAACAAGAACTAGCGAAACAGCAATACCGATACTAGCGGTTTTAAGTGTCTGCTTTTTAGCAACTTCTGGTTTCTTTTCCCCGAGCGCATAACCTACTAAAACAATGTTTGCTGCGGCAAACGCCAGACTCGTTATCATGATATAACTTAAGACGACATTGACATAGGTTCTCGCAGCTGTATATTGAGCACCATAGGAGTTCACAATGGATAGTAAAAAGACTTGCATAGCCGTGTAGGTCCAGTTTTCAAGGGCTGCCGGTAGTCCAATACGAACAACCCGTTTCGTGTGGTCTAGACTCCACTTAAAATCAACAAGCTCAAGACCGATAACCCGTTTTAAAATGATGATGTAGGTGATAACAATGAGTATGCGTGAGATGAGTGTACTGATCGCAGCTCCCTCAAC
>WOZH01000006.1 GCA_011620375.1 Acholeplasmataceae bacterium | reverse complement strand
GTATAATAGGTATAAATATATTTATGAAACGAGGCTCATTTATGTCAAAATGGAATTTATCTCAGTTTTATCCAAATATGGAAACTTGGGAAAAAGATTTAGAAAAGCTACCTCTCTACATTGAAAAACTAGCTTCCTTCAAGGGAAAACTTGGTGATTTTGAATCCTTTAAATCATTTTATAAAGCTGATGAAGAAATCTTGCATTTTATTTACGGCATGTTTTCTTATATCCATCTAGCTAGCGATTTAAACTTGAAAGATGTTGAGAAAGCAACAAAAAACCAGCAGATTATGATCGCTTTATCTGAACTTGGTCAAAAAGTCAGTTATGTCAATCCAGAAATTATCGCTTTAGGCGAAGAAAAAGTCATGTCTTTCTTAGACAGAGATACGTTTTTAGAGACTTACCGTTTCCCACTTAAGACGCTGTTTGCTTTACAAAAACACGTGTTAGGCGACGACAAGGAATCGCTATTGGCGAACTTTCAAACCATTCATTCTATTCCCGGACAACTTTATCAATCGCTTTCAATCGTTGATGCGAAAGATGAGGAAATCACCTTATCAAACGGTGAAAAGCAAGTCATCACATTGACGAATTACCGTTCATTGATTCCTAAAGCAGATAACGCTGAAGATCGTAAAAAGATTTTCGAAGCGTCATTTAAGCGTTTCAAAGAAAACAAAACAACATTCGCAAATATCTATAACCTTGTCCTGCAGCAGATGAAAGCGAACTATCAATCAAGAGCATACGATTCTGCTTTAGATGCTGCACTCTTCAGTAATAACATCCCTTTGAAAGTCTACAAGAATCTCATGGATACAGCTTATGAATCACATGAAACCGTTAAACGCTATATCAGGCTAAGAAAAAAAGCATTGGGGTTGGAAGAATATCATACATATGATCGTTTTATGACACTTGTAAAAGATGAAACGACATATGATTTTGAAACAGCAAAAAACTTATTTTTTAAAGCCATTGAAGGCATGGATGAAGAATATGTAGCTAACCAACACGAGGCGGTTGCTGATGGCTATGTTGATGCTTTTCAAGCAGATGGCAAACGCAACGGTGCTTATTCATCCGGTTTTTACGGTTATCATCCACATATTCTTCTAAATCATGACGATACACTGGACTCAGTCTTCACATTAGCCCATGAAGCTGGACACAGCGCACATACATTATTCGCGAACGCATCACAGCCCATGGCAACCGCGGATTACACGATATTCGTCGCTGAAGTTGCTTCCACATTCAACGAGCATGTTTTACTTGATTACTTAGTTAAACACGCGACAACAACAAAGCAAAAAATCGCTTTACTTGAAAAAGCATTAGATGGTTTTATGAGCACATTTATCAGACAAACATTATTTGCTACTTATGAATATCAAGCAAATGAACTTGTTGAAAAAGGTATCCCTATTACGGCTGAAGCCTTATCGAAGATTATGATTGACTTGTATAAGCATTATTATGACATTGATATCACCAAGGAGAATGGTAAAGAGTTTGTTTGGGCATATATTCCTCACCTGTTTAGAACACCATTTTATGTCTACCAATACGCGACTTCGTTTTCAGCATCATTAAAACTTTATGATGACGTTAAATCCAAAAAACCTGGTGCGATGACACGCTATAAAGAACTCTTAAAATCGGGTGGTAATGATTATCCCGTCAACCTCCTTGCTAAAGCCGGCGCAGACTTAACAATGAAAGAGACATTCCAGGCAGTGACAAAACGTTATGATATTTTGTTAGATGAACTTGAAGAAGCGCTGAAAGCGCGCGATTGATATTCATATAAAAGCATGAAACATCTTGAAATTCACGTCCATTTTGTTTATAATGAAAGTGCGATGAAAAGAAAATAGTAACTTATATTCAACAAATCTAGCGAATTGGGATAGTGAAAGCCAATCTTGAAGTTATAAGTGAATGGATTCTTAGAGCATACAGTATACCGGCTATAACGGTTTGAGGGCCAGAGTAACTCTGGAACTAAGGTGGTACCGCGATGATTCGTCCTTAGATGTTATATCTAAGGACTTTTTTATTTAGAGGAGTCTTATGATGAAAAGATTAGTATCAGGCATTCAACCAACAGGACAATTGACATTGGGGAATTACATTGGAGCAATCAAACAATTTGTCGCCCTCCAAAATGAATTAGAAGAAACAGAATTCTTCATTTTTATCGCTGATCTTCACGCCATCACGACACCACAGGATAAAACAACGTTAAGAAAAGCGATAAAGGGTGTCGCAGCCTTATATGTTGCGTGTGGTTTAGATCCCGAAAAAGTCAACTTATTCATTCAATCAGAAATACCGGAACATGCCAATCTTGGCTACATTATGGAATCCACCGCCTATGTCGGTGAAATGGAACGTATGACACAATATAAAGATAAACGGCTTAAGCAGTCAGACGGGATACGTACCTCTCTCCTAACGTATCCCACGCTGATGGCTGCTGACATCTTATTATATGATGCGGATATTGTCCCAATCGGTGATGATCAGAAACAACATCTAGAACTCACAAGAAATTTAGCGGAACGTTTCAATCATCTCTATGGTAACACATTTGTAGTCCCTGAAGGATTCTATCCAAAGACAGGAGCAAGAATCAAATCATTGGTTGATCCAACAAAGAAAATGAGTAAGTCGGATGACAATCAAAAAGCATATATTCTTTTGCTCGATGAAATCAATGTCATCAAAAATAAGATTAAAAGTGCCGTGACGGATTCTGATCGAACGATTCGTTATGATGTTAAAGAAAAAGCTGGTATATCTAATCTTTTGACCATTTATGCGTCACTGACTGATCAAAGTATCAAATCAATCGTTAAACAGTATGAAGGAAAAAGTTATGCTGAATTCAAGGCTGATTTAGCAGATATTGTCGCTGACACGATCGAACCTATACAAAAACGTTATCAAGCCCTAATTCATGATCCCGTCTTAGACGACATACTCGATAAGGGCAGACAACGCGCCAGTGAAATTGCTAGGAAGAAAATGGTTAAAGTCTATAAACGCGTCGGCTTGGGTCGTATTAAATCATGAAAAATGAGGCAATCGCCTCATTTTTTGTCTTCATAAGCATCGACCTTAATCTGTTTAATTGGATATTCATCATCGCCATCGATTTGCATATACGTCTCTTTTTCAAATTCAAGTTCGAAATGTTTCCCCCGATAAATTTTAATCCATTTTTTGAATTTAACATGATTCCCACTATATATCGTTGGGAATATGAGAAACAACATGAATTTAGAGATTTTTCGCACTAAAACAAGATGCAATTCATCATCATTTCGATTGGCGTCAGGTGCAATCTTCATGCCACCACCAAAATAAGGGCTATTCATCACCGAAGCCAACCAAACCTTTTCATCTTCATAGGCGACGCCATCAACCTTGAACTTCATCTTCATTGGTTTGAATAAAACAAATCCTTTTAGCGTGTTTTTAAAGTAATTGAATCTACTTTTTTTTCCTTTTGCTTGATTGATGAGTCTTGCAATATAACCATCTAAACCAATCCCTGCGCCATTCAAAAACAACCGTTTCTGCTGATTGAATTGAATTTGTGGCACGCGGATGATAAACGGTTTAATCGAAACCACGTGGTCTGTCGTGTTCAAACTTCTCATGAAATCATTCCCTGTACCGGCTTGATACATATCGAGATCTTGAGTAAATGATAGACCATGAATGACATTTACCAATCGGTTTAATGTACCATCACCCCCTACAATAATCACGCGATCATCAGCATTGAGTTTAGTAATGAAGGCATCGACACTGCCAATTTTGAGTATATTCCAAACCCGAACGGTCCGTCCTTCTTTTTCTATGTGCTTAACAATCTTATCGATAAATTTGGGATTTTTGCCATTTCTTGATAAAGGATTATAGAGTAATACGTCCATCATAGACTCCTACTTAAACGCAATCAATGCGTATTTTTTCTTGCCTCTTCTCATCACGGTATATTGATTGTAATAAGCAGCATTTGCAGCAACGTTAAAGTCAAGTGACATCACTTTTTCACCGTTGACTGATACCGCACCGCCCTCGACAAATTGTCTTGCTTCTCGTTTCGATGAAGCGAGTTTTGTTGCTATTAAAGCATCAACGATATTCATTGTGCCATCAACTTCGACAGTATCTAAAACCTTAATCAGCATTTTAAACGCCATTTCAGATAAATCATAAAATTCGCCACTAAACAATGCGTTCGTGACTTTAATGGCTTCATCAAGGGCTTCTTTTCCGTGAACAAGCCTAACAACCTCATTTGCTAAAGTCTTTTGTGCTTCACGTTGTTCCGGTGCTTCTAACGTTAATTTTTCCAGTCTTAAGATTTCGTCTTTGTCCAGCAAAGTAAGCATCTTTAAATAGGAATCAACATCTGCATCAGCAGCGTTAACAAAATATTGATAAAGTTCATAAGGACTCGTCAATTCCGCGTCTAACCACAATGTGCCTGATTCACTCTTACCAAATTTTGTACCATCAGCTTTTAACAACAATGGTGAAGATAAACCAACCACTTCAGCTTTGTCACCTGCTATTTTTCTAATCATCTCAAGACCGGTGGTAATATTGCCCCATTGGTCAGATCCGCCAAATTGCATTTGGCACCCTTCATGTTGATATAAATTTAAAAAATCAATAGCTTGTAACAACATATAAGAAAACTCAGTATAAGAAATACCGATGTCCAAGCGTCTTTGTACCGTATCTTTAGCCAACATATAATTGACTGAGAAAAGCTTTCCGTAATCTCTTAAAAAAGCAATCATATCGATGTTTTTGATCCAATCATAGTTGTTGACGAAAATGGCTTTGTTTTCATCGATAAATTGACTCAGTTGCTTTTTAATTTTTTCAGCATTTGCTAAAGATTCTTCAACGGTTAGCAACTTGCGTTCAGCAGTTTGTTTTGGGTCTCCAATCAAGCCGGTCGCTCCACCGATTAAAACAATCGGCGTATGCCCGTATTTAGCCAATAATAAAATACGTACCACTTGAACTAAATGACCCACTGTCAGCGATTGTCCTGTAGGATCAAAACCGCAGTAAAATTTTATTTTCTCATCATCAAGTAACTTTCTTGCAAGCGTCTCATCAGATACATCTTTGATAAGACCACGCCAAGTCAATTCATCATATAGTTTCATTTTCTCTCTCTCCTTTATAAACAAAGTCGTCCCTAAAATAATCTAAGGACGACATAATCACGTTACTACCTTAGTTCTAGAATAAACCTAGTCCTCAATAGTTGCTGATATCCACGGGTGTCTTTCGATTTTTTTAACTTCATTAAATCTCTTTGCTAAGTTTAAAAAATCTACTAATTTTGTTTCTTTAAGTGATTTAAATGGTGCTCTGTCGTTTGACGATGTAATGTGGCAATATGATTCTGATGTTATCGACATCTTTAGCATTCATTAACTTTGTTAACAGCCGCATAGAAACCGCACCAATATCATACACTGGAACATCAATGGATGTCAAGTTAGGTCGACTAAGCAGTGCATATTTCGTGTTTTGAAAGCCCGCAACTGATAAGTCCTTTGGCACTTTAACACCATCATCAATCGCGATATTCATGAAAGATACAGCAATTGAATCTCTAACCCCTATCGCAGCATCCACTTTTTTATCACTGAAGAATGTTTTGAAGTGCTGACGGTTTACATGTGTGTCTCCACTTGTTCTAAAAATCTTCGGTTCAAGACCAGCTTCTTGCATTGCTTTTGAATATCCTGCTTCTTTTTTATCATTCACCGAATAACGTCTTGCTGTCGACAACAAATAAACGTTTTTACGATGATGATCAAGCATCATTTTGGTTATTTCATAACCTGCTTTTTCATAGTCAATGGAAACCATTGGTACTTCTGGATCATCGGACACGACATTCGCGAACACAAATGGAATTTGATTGTCCTGGAAAATTTCCTTAACCTCTTCAACGCGTGATTCGTTTAATTCGTCGTTCAAATAAAGAACGCCATCCACTTGTTCAGCGACAATATCTTTTAAGACATCCATGACATCCATATCCTCACGGATTGAAAACAGCTTGATTGAATATTTATAGTTATGGGCAATATCGCTAATACCACCTAACATTTCAGCGACAGACGCCCTTGTAACATCAGAAATAACAATCCCAACGGTTGTTGTTTTTCTGCTTGCTAAACCTCTCGCAATGACATTTGGACGATAGCCCAATTCTTTAATAACTTTTAAGACGCGTTGTCTTGTTTCTTCCTTAACCTTTTCAGGATTATTGAGTACACGAGACACGGTTGCTAGTGACACACCAGCTGCACCAGCTACATCATAGATGGTTGCATTACTCATTTAAACCACTCCTTTGTTTTACAAAAGTTCAATTCTATTTTATCACATGATGAAAAGGCTTTCAATAGTTTTATGAAAATTTATGAAAGTTTTTTCATTATATTACCATCAAACAAAAAAAGGAGCAATGCTCCTTCCTGTTTAGCGCTTTTCTTTAATTCTTGATGCCTTGGCTGATAATGTGCGGATGTAATGTAGTTTCGCGCGTCTGACCTTACCGCGTCTAGCAACATCGATATGATCGATTGCTGGTGAATGAACCGGGAAGGTTCTTTCAACACCGATACCATAAGAAACTTTACGAACCGTAAATGTTTCCGATACTCCGCCGCCTTGTCTTTTGATCACAAGACCTTCGAAGAGTTGGATACGTTCTCTATTGCCTTCTTTAATCTTGACATATACCTTAATGGTATCACCAGGATTAAACTCAGGAACATCTTTGATGTATCCCTTCGTGATTTCAGCGATTAGCGCTTGCCCTTTTAATTTTGCCATGTTAGACTCACTCTCTTTCTTCCAATGTTCTTGTTACAAATTTAACAGCGGACCATTGCTCTGTTTCTTGATATATTAGGCTTATTTATTATAGCAAACTCAAGTTGATTATTCAACTATCATTTACTTTGTTGCTTGATGTTTTCTAAAATCTTTTTCTCATCATCAGTCATTTTGATTTTTTTGAGTAAATCCTTGCGTTTCATCAGTGTTGCTTTTATCGACGCTTCTTTGCGCCATATGGCGATATTTTCATGATGACCTGATAATAAAATATCAGGAACCGTGTAGCCTTTATAGGTTTCCGGTTTTGTATACTGTGGATACTTCAACCAACCATGTGATAAACTATCTTCAGCGCTTGATTGTTCATGAATCACATCAGGTAATAATCTAACAATCGCATCGGTGACAATCATAGCGGGTATTTCACCACCGGTTAATACATAATCGCCAATCGAGATCTCACCATCAATTAATGCTAGAACTCTCGCATCCACACCTTCATAATGACCGCATAATAAAATGATGTGTGTTTCATTCGCCAATGACTGTGCCGCCTTTTGATTGAATAGCTTTCCTTGAGGACTTAAAAGATAAACTTTTGTGCCTACTCTTTTCAATGATTTAATCGCTTCATAAAAGGGGGGGAATTGCATCAGCATTCCGACACCACCACCATAAGGCGTGTCATCGATATTGCCATGTTTACGGACCGCGTAATCCCTTAACTGATGACATCTAATCTCAACATGTCCATCTTGAATAGCATGTTTAATCTTTGATGTGTTTAGAAACGGTTCAAAAAATTCAGGAAATATTGTTAAAATATCAATCTTCATAATAACCCTTCAATCGGTTTAATGATGATTCTTTCATCATCAATATCAACGATGAATGCCGATACAAAAGGAATCATGACGCGTTTATTGTCAGTCTTCTTTACTTCCAGGAGATGACCCTGTGGTACTTCAATCATGCTGGTGACAACACCAACGACTTCATCATTTTCTCTCAATACCTTCTTACCAATAAGGTCTTCATATAAGTACTCATCTGCTTCAAGTGTCTCATCCGGTTTTTCCTTTGAAAAAAGATTCATGCCTTTATAGACCAAAACATCATTGATGTTATCCATGTTTAAAAATTTAACAAGTAACCGCTGCTGATGTGGCCTGACACTTTCAATGATAAAAGGTATGAAATCATT
This sequence comes from Acholeplasmataceae bacterium, assembly GCA_011620375.1. Classification (GTDB taxonomy): domain Bacteria; phylum Bacillota_I; class Bacilli_A; order Acholeplasmatales; family Acholeplasmataceae; genus WOFB19. Next base: position 997 of record WOZH01000006.1, on the reverse strand, counting down.
GTCCTGCTCAATGTAGACCGTTTTTCCTGGCTTAAAGCGTTCAAAATCACTTAAGCTATTGACTTTTAGTTCACCATGAATGCCATGTGTTGTCGTAATGTGGCCAATCAGATACATGATATTTATCCTTAAAACTGATAAGAATCAATGTCTATGTGCACGCGCTTATTTTCCTTTGAGGCACCTGCATAAACGATGGTACGCATCGCATTAGCGATTTTACCACCTTTGCCAATGACACGTCCTAAATCTGCTTCGTTGACCAATAACTGAATAGTGATGTTATCACCTTCATCTGATATGATCTTCACTAAAACGTCATTCGGGTTAACGACCAATGGCACAATGATATTTTTGATAAGTTTTTCAAAATCTATTGCCATTTTGGAGCCCCCTTATTTATTTAATACGTTAAACTTCTTGAGAAGACTTTTAACAGTATCCGTGGGTTGTGCACCATTTTTTATCCATTTTTCGACTTTTTCAGCATCAACTGATACGACACTCTTTAGCGGATCATAAGTTCCTAGAATTTCTAAGAATTTACCGTCTCTCGCGCGACGTGAATCACTTGCTACGACGCGATAATAAGGATTTTTGTGTGAACCAAAACGCTGTAAACGTAATTTAACTGCCATGTTTTCACTCTCTTTCTAAACATTGTACAGTCCCATTATACATGTTTTTATCTATCTGTCAAGGTTTTTTACTTAACATCAAAATTTAAAGACTCATCAAATATTTGTGATGGTGAGAATCCTTTGAATCCTTTAACTTTCTTCAAAGCGTTTTTGATGTGTTCTTCTTTTGTTTTATCTGCATAAATCACAACAAAACGCTTTTTTTTCGAAACATATGCAACATCAAGCGGTAGCGCTTCAAGTGAATTTAATACATCCTTACCTTTAAAAAATATGACATAACTCATCCGATTAACCAACATGGCAACTGCCTCCCTTTTTAATAATTCCTAAGGCATTTGGCACAGGTATATGAG
>WOZH01000021.1 GCA_011620375.1 Acholeplasmataceae bacterium | reverse complement strand
TCATACACTTTTAACCATTCATAATCTACAATATCAGGGATCATTTGATCCTTATGTCTCGAGATTTTTCAATACACCATTTAATTATACATATATGCATTTTGAAAATGTCAATTTCTTAAAAGCTGCTATCGCTAGAGCTACTAAAATCAACACCGTCAGTCCACAATATCGGAATGAAGTGCTCAACATGACAAATGGATTTACCCTCGATGGCGCATTATGGCAACGAAAAGATGATTTTATCGGCATCCTCAACGGTATCGATGATGGTATCTTCAATCCAGCTGATGATCCATTTATTGAAGCACCTTATACACGTAAAAGCGTGCATAAACAAAAAAGAATTAACAAAGAAGTGATGCTTCATCATTATCATTTAAATATCGATTTAGATGCACCATTGATTGTTTATGTCGGTCGATTGGCATCTCAAAAAGGTGTCGATTTGATTACAAGTGCTATTGAAGATGTTATCAACAATAGCGACGCTTTATTTATTTTGATGGGATCTGGAGATGATCAATACGAATCATTTTTCCGTTTTTTGACGAACAAGTATCCACATCGTATCGGTCATTATATTGGATTTAATGAACAGATGGCCCATCAATTATATGCAGCCGCGGATTTATTCATGATGCCATCATTATTTGAACCCTGCGGTTTAGGACAAATGATTGCTATGGCATATGGTGCTTTGCCTATTGTTCGCGAAACTGGCGGTCTAAAGGACACCGTTAAACCCTATAATAAATTCACTGGTGAAGGTACAGGTTTTAGTTTTTCAAATTATGATGTGAATCAATTTAAAGAAAAACTTTTCGAAGCCATTCATCTATATCATGATCAACCGGTTATATTTAAAAAGTTAATTGATCAGGCAATGACTATGGATTTTTCAATCATGCGCATGGCAAAAGCGTATGAATCACTATATCAAATCATTTTAGGAGTGTGACGACATGGAAGTATTAACATTGATTTTAGCTGGTGGAAAAGGATCGCGATTAGATATTTTGTCGCGAAGGCGTAGCAAACCGGCGATGCCTTTTGCAGGTAAGTTTAGAATCATTGATTTTGCACTATCAAACTGTGCACAATCTCATCTATACGATATTGGTATTCTCACACAATATTTACCATTATCATTAAACGAACATATCGGGAGTGGAAAACCTTGGGATTTAGATAGACGGGATTCAGCAGTAACGCTTCTACAGCCACATAATTACTGGTATTTAGGCACCGCTGATGCTGTTTTGAAAAACTTAGAATTCATCGAACGACACAATCCAAAATATGTGCTCATTTTATCTGGAGATCACATTTATAAAATGGATTACCGCAAGATGATTGCTTATCATCAAGAGCATCACGCTGCGCTTACAATTGCGACCCAACCTGTTCCTGAATCAGACATCCATCGCTTTGGTATTATGACGACCAATGATCATGGTCAAATCACAAAATTTGAGGAAAAACCTGAAAAATCCGAATCCAATTTAGCATCAATGGGGGTCTATCTCTTCAATTATGACTTGCTCAAACAGGTCTTGCTAAACATCAAACAGGAAGACTTGGATTTTGGTAAGCATATCGTTCCTTATATCATCGAAGAAACAGATTGGAAAGTCTTTGCTTATAATTTCACAGATTATTGGATGGATGTTGGTACATATGACTCATATTTAGATACGAATCTGGAAATGACAAAAAAATATACCAAATTGGACTTATACGATCCAACGTGGAAAGTGTTTACTAAAAGTGAGGATCTCCCCCCAGTCAAAGTCGGTGATGAAGCCCTTATTAGACAGAGTCTCGTATCGAACGGTTGTATCATCGATGGGACGGTTATCAACTCAGTCATTTCACCTGGTGTTAGAATTGGCAAGGGAACCGTTATCAAGGATAGCGTCATATTAAATAATGCTATCATTAGTGAAAATGTCACCATTCAACGTTCTATTATTGATAAGAAAGTTGTCATTGGCAGAAATGCTTATATCGGCTTCGGTAATGATTTCACACCAAATAGAGAAAAACCACATCTCTTAAGTTCTGGCATTACAGTCATAGAAAAAAAGACTGTGATTCCTGGCAATACAGTCATTGGAAGAAATTGTAGAATTTTTAATACTGCTACTTTCAAAAGTAAAAAAATCAAAAGTGGTGAAACACTATCTTAACAAAAATGGTTGGCTCAACTGAGCCAACCTGTTTTTTTAAAATTGCGTTTTATATTTTTAATATAAATCAATTCAAAAGGAAATTAACTTTGTTCGTTTTCTTCCTCACATGAAGTCATATGGCGATAATTCTTTCAAGTCGTCTTCTACTTCGTTATTTTGATTATAATCATTCAATCTTAAAGCTAACGTGGTTTTACGTTTACTTTGCAGATGATTGGCTGCATAGACCAACAATGGCATATCACCTAATACTATCAAATACTGTTTGGCTCTCGTGATTGCGGTATAAATCAATTCTTTTTTCAACATATGCATATATGGTTTGACAATCGGCATAATCACAATCTTATATTCTGACCCTTGTGCTTTGTGAATGGAAATCGCATAAGCAAGATTGAGCTCATCGAGATCCTCTTTGAGATACATGACCTCATTATCATCAAATCTAACGACCAAAAATTGTTTATGATCCACATTAGACCCGACTTTAGTAACAAGCCCAATATCGCCATTCATGATGGCACGTTCGGGATCATTAACCAGTTGAATTACTTTATCGCCTTTGGCATATATTTTGTCACCATAAGTAATCTGTTCATTAGAATTTGGATTGAAGGCTTGTTGTAACACTTGATTTAAGCGGTCAATACCTAATTCGCCACGATACATAGGTGCCAGTACTTGTAAATCGTCTATCATTGAATATCCTTGATCTAATGCACCTTGTATTTGCTTGATAATGATCTGGTGAATTTGATTGTTATTAGCACGATATAAGTAGACGTCATTCATGCTTTTTAAATCAGCCATTTCTAAGTTTTGGTCATTCACTTTTCTAGCTAAGTTTACGATTTCAGAATTCTTTGCTTGTCTGTGAATCTGATTTAACCGCACGACAGTTATACGTTCGGATGAAATAATATCATATAATATTTGTCCAGGACCAACAGATGGTAATTGATCAACATCACCAACAATCACGACTTGTGCCTGTGGCAAGATGGCTTGAAACAACTGATGTGCCAAATACAAGTCAATCATTGAGGCTTCATCGATGACAATCAGTTCTTGTGGCAATGGATGACTTTCATCGTATGCAAACAGTCCATCATAACCATATCCCAGATGACGGTGAATCGTCGATGCCTGTAAGCCTAATATTTCTTTAATTCTTTTCGCTGCTCGACCCGTCGGTGCCAAAAGCGCGACTTTTTGATACAATAAAGGTCCTTTATCTTGAAGATGATGATAGAGCCTATATACTTCTATTAGTCCATCTATAATCGTCGTTTTGCCAGTTCCAGGACCACCCGTTATGACGGTGATTTTGTGTGTTAAAGCTTGTCTAATCGCATCTTTTTGTACACTTGTATACACCATGTTTTTTTGTAGCTCAACCGCATCAATCAACGTATCTATATAATCAATATCCGCGTCATCAAGCGGTGTATCATGTATATCAATGATTTTTCTTGCAAGCACTTTTTCAGTATGATATGACGCAGCTAAATAATAATGATCATCTTCAATGATGAGTTTTTTCTCTTCTTGAAGGGCATCGATACCCAATTGGATATCGACTGCTAAATTCAATGTCTGTGTTGTATATCTATATAACTCATCTTTCTCTAAGTATAAATCACCATTGGCATATGCAACATGGTCAAACGTGTATAAAATAGCAGCTTTGATACGGCGCATATCATCTTCTTTAATGCCTAGTTTATGGGCAATTTCATCAGCTTTTAAAAACCCAATGCCTTCAATTTCATCGATTAAACGATAGGGATTTTCTTCAATCATTTCTAAAGTCTTTAAATCATATCGATCAATCAACTTCATCGCAATTTTACCTGAAATATTATAGCCATAAAGTGTTACCAATATATGCTCATGCGCTTGATTTTCTATGATTTGATTATGTAATTTCTTGCTGCGGACCGGTGATAAACCAACCTTTGATAAAACCGTTGGATCTTTTATGATTTGTTCAATCGCACTTTCACCAAGTTCGGTCACTATTTTTTCAGCGGTCTTGGGACCAACACCTGTAAAAAAAGATGATGACAAATAACTGATAAGACCAGAAAGGCTTTGTGCCTCCGCTTTTTTAAATGTGGCGATCTTCAATTGTTCGCCGTAGGTTTGATGATGTACCCATTCACCGGAAAACTGATAGATAACATCTTCACTTATTTTTGGAAGATAGCCTACAATTGTGATAAGCGTTTCATCATCGGTGATGACACGAGCAACTGAATAACCGTTCTCATCGTTGCGAAAAACATAATTTTTAATTTTGCCTTGAATCGTGTCCATTTTGTCACCTCAAATATAGTCGTATTATACCATAATGATAGAAGAAAAAAGAACAAAGTTCCTTTTCAAAGTTGTGATTTAAATACTGAAGATTGACGGCTCTTTATGCTTAAAATGAATCTATTAACTAAAAATAAGTCGTATGACGTTAAAGTTCTTTTATGTTATAATGATATCATCATAACAAAGCCATCCAAATTGAATTAATTGCATTGAAAGGAAACATTATGAAACGCTTGCCAAAAGACAAATTATTATTTTTTAGTATGTTGTTTTTATTATCTTGTGCCTTTGTTTTATTAAAACTAACTATATTTAATAATGTCTTATTAACAGAAAGTGTTGCTAGACTAATTTATGGTGTTGTAATCATATTAATGATTTATGGCTTGCAATATCGACTACTAACTTTCGATTTTCATAGAACTTTTTTGAACATTTTAATAGTTTTACCAGCTTTATTGATATCGATTAATAATTTCCCAATTTCTGCATATTTTAATGGTCGAACTGAAATTACATCGACAACATCAATTCAAACTTTTTTACTGCAATGTATCAGTATTGGTTTTTTTGAAGAACTGGTTTTTAGAGGTCTTATACTATCGTTATTACTGAATTATCTAAAAGAAAAGAAACATTATATTTTAAAGGCGATGATGATATCTTCTTTGGTTTTTGGTTTTATGCACTTGTTCAATCTTTTCTTTGAAGCAGGACTTACGGCAACATTACTACAAGTTGTTTATACAACACTCACGGGATTATTGTGGGCGGCGATATTTATCATAACAAAAAATATTTTGTATCCCATCATTTTACATGTCATCTATAATTTTTTAGGATTATTATATCCAACGCTTGGCTCTGTTACTAATCAGTTTGATACGGTAACAATAATCGTTACAGCTTTGTTAAGTTTAATGGTTGGTTGTTTTTATATGTATCACATTTTAAACATAGAAAACGTTACATTTAAAAAAAACGAACATACTTGATCGATAATCATAATTCAAATAATTGTCGTTTTCTTTTTATCCGATATTCAATCAACATCTTAAAAAAATAATATGTTTTTAACTATATTGACGCAATTTACCGTTTCGATATGCTTTATCGATAAATCCCCCGCCGAGACATACGTCACCATCATAGAATGCACAGACTTGACCTGGTGTAACGGCTTTAATTGTTTGTGGGTATTTAACATTGATTGTCTTGTCATCTAACCATGTAACATACACATCATGATCCTTTTGTCGATAACGAAATTTAGCAGTCATTTGGCCTGCTTTTTTTTCTCCACGCCAAATGACATCGGTGATGATGGCTTCATCCGAAAATAAATTGGGGTGGTTTTTGTCAGGTTCGACATATAACGTGTTCGTTTTTAGATCTTTACCAACAACGTACCATGCAGCGGTCGTATCTTGAGTACCACCAATGCCTAAACCCTTGCGCTGTCCAATGGTGTAATTCATCAAGCCATTGTGCTTGCGCACGAATGTCTGATCTAGCCGTTTCATATCACCGGGTTGTGCTGGTAGATAATTGGATAAGAATTCAGAAAAATGTCTTTCACCAATAAAGCAAATACCGGTTGAATCCTTTTTATTAGCAGTGGCAAGACCCGCTCTTTCTGCAATTTTTCTAACTTCGGTTTTATCAAGATGTCCAATTGGAAACAAGACATGCCTAATTTGGTCTTGCTTAAGTTGTGACAAAAAATATGTTTGGTCTTTATTTTGATCAAAGGCTCTCATCAATTTCGGTTCATCGCCTGATGAATCAATTTGTGCATAATGGCCCATCGCAATATAATCAGCATCTAATTGTAATGCATAGTCGACAAACGCTTTAAACTTAATTTCATTATTACATAGTACATCCGGATTTGGTGTTCTATTTTTTTTGTATTCATCCAGGAAATATGTAAAAACACGATCCCAATAATCTTCGATAAAATCAACGCGATGTAATTTGATGCCTAATTTAGTTGCGACCAACTTTGCATCTTGATAATCCTTTTCCTGTTCACAAACTTCATCGAAAGCCGTTGGATTTCCTTTGAAATCTTGATTGGTTGCTGAATCCCAATTACGCATAAAAACGGCTTCTACATCATAGCCGTCTTTAAGGAGAAGATAGGCAGCTACACTGCTGTCCACACCTCCGCTTAATCCTATAATCACTTTTGTCTTCTTCATTTCAAATCACTTTTTTTCTACATCTGAAGGCATTCTATATTCACCTCTTGGTGATAGCGACATGTTTAAAATCTTCGGTCCTTCAGGTAATGTTGTTCGTTTATATTGTTGTGTATAGAAACGCTTGAAAAAGCGTTTAACATAGATGTCTACTTCTCTATTTGATAGATTAAAAGCAAGTTTCACGAGCCAAGCTATCTTGGTTTCATCTGCCCCTTGAACGAGATGATGAAACATTATAAAATCGTTGATTTCATACTTGCCAATCGAACCCTCAGTTTCTTGGTTTTCTTTTAATTCTGGACTAATTGGTGTATCGAGAATATTTTGTAATGTTTTTCTTAGTGATTGGTAATCATGGTCACGATGATATGCGATCAGTAATTTGACCCATGTCTTAGGTAATCCTGAATTAACGGCATACATGCTTTGCTGATCGCCATTATATGTCATCCAACCAAGGGCAATTTCTGACATATCACCGGTACCTAATACAAAACCACCATATTTGTTTGCTAAATCCATTAATATCATCGTTCGATAGCGTGCATGAGCATTCTCATACGTCACGTCGATTTCTTTGTGACCGATGGTATTCAGATGTTTTTCAACATCATCTGCAATCGGTATTTCCAGCATGGTAACCCCTAGTCCTTCCATGAGATCTATTGCCGATGTACGCGTCTTTGTTGACGTAGCTTGTGCTGGCATTGTCACTGCAATGATATCCTTAGGATCGCGTTTTAACGCTAGCATCGCTTGATGCGAAACTAACAGCGCAAGTGCTGAGTCTAGGCCACCTGAAACACCAATGACAATCTTGTTGGCGGATTTAGGTAATGATGATAATTTCTTAATTAACCCATAAATTTGTAAATGATTACCAACTTTAATATCTTCTTCTGTGTGATTTTTATTAATGAAAGGCGTCACATCGAGTGGCTTTTCAAATGGGTAATTTTCAGTATTTAGCACTGTAAATGGTATGACTTGATAATGATGTGCAATTTGCATATGCTTATCGCGATAGGTGGAATCCTGTCGTTTCTGATAATTAATACCAGTCATATCAAGATCGGCAATCAAAAGATCATCATTTAAATCAAATGGCTGACTTTCAACAACCATTTCACCTTGTGCAGCAATCAGTTTGTGTGATGAATAAACGACTTCAGCTGAAGATTCGTGATGTCCCGTAGATGTATAGACATATGCAGCCATCTGTTTCCTTGAATGATCCAATACGACATGTCTTCTTAATTGTTGTTTACCAACAAATTCAGAACTTGCTGATAAATTGAAGATAAGATTTGCTCCTGCAAGACTCATTTCGTCTGAAGGGCTATAAGTCGCCCAAATGTCTTGACATATTTCTATCCCAAAACGAATATGTTCATCTAATGCTTCGAACATCAAATAGCCAAATGGCACGCTTTGCCCCAAGAAAGGTACATGATCCATGGTTGTTTCCATACCACTATGAAACCAACGTTTTTCATAAAACTCATGAAAATTAGGTAAATAGTGTTTAGGAACGATACCCAAAACGTGCTTGTTTTGTATCACTACTGCGCAATTATAAAGAACACCATAAATTTCAAGTGGTGCGCCGAGAATAAAAACACCCTGATATGATGTGCCCATCATAATATGCTTAATCGATTCATTGGATGCGTTGATAAATGATTCCTGATAAAAAAGATCACTTGCTGAATAACCGGTAACAGTTAATTCAGGAAATAACGTGATGGAGGCTTTTGATTGTTCCAATAGTTTTAAAATTTCAATTTGGTTGTGCCGAACATCACCTACAATAATTTTAGGTGTCGCTGCAGCAACTTTTAAAAACCCGTTTTGATACATGGTTATCCCTCGTATAAATGGTTATCTTTGATATATGCTAAAACGCGAACATCAAGCAATTTTTCAAATCCAGACTTTTTCATTCTGATATCTGTCGAAGTTACTGGTTGATCGAATGGTATATAATAAAAATCATGATCTAATCCTTTCACCATGAATTCAGCATCATCAGGATGCATATGATTGCGCATCATAATGACGAATGGATATGTCTTTAATAACGTTTCATAGTTGATCCATGTGTGAATTTTTGATAACTGGTCAGATCCGATGACATACGCAAGATCTTTGTATGTTTTGCTTAATGCATCAAGACTAGCCAGTGTTCCCTGATAAGGATGATCGATTTCAAGATGACTAATGATAACACGATTCATATTTGAAACCATCAATTCAAGCATCTTTAAACGATGATTGGCTTCAATCAATCCATGTTTTTTATAATCATCCCCAACTGGTATGATAATAACTTTTGATTCTGGGTGTTGCATTAATAATATTTCGATAATTTTTTTATGTGCGATTGTTGGTGGATTAAATGAACCACCATAGACATAAACCATAGCATCACCGTATCTATTATATCATTTTTTTGGTCGCCTTAACGTTCCTTTGCGAC
>WOZH01000073.1 GCA_011620375.1 Acholeplasmataceae bacterium | reverse complement strand
TATAAATTTTATGTTAAATATCACATTTTATGAAAACCCTTTCTTTGATATGATATATTTGCAATACCTAATTAAAAGAAAGGGAGAAAAAAATGAAAAGATTAGGATTATTATTTATTTTAGCAACTTTTAGTGTGATTTTCCTCACTGCATGTGGTGGAAGTCAAGTTGATGTTGGTATCATTTTACCAACAAGAGATGAACCAAGATGGATTCAAGACGAAGGACGTTTTGAAGCGGCATTAGCTGATACAGATTATTCAGTTGAAATTTTATTTAGCCAAGGATCAACAGCTACTGAATTAGCAAATGTTGAAACATTAATTTCTAAGGGCATCGATGTTTTGATTATTTGTGCTCAAGATGGCGCTGCAGCTGGTGCTGCTGTTCAAAAAGCAAAAGATGAAGGGATCACGGTTATCGCATATGATCGTTTGATTACCGAAACTGACGCTGTTGATTACTACGTCACATTTGATAGTATTGCCGTAGGTGAAGCACAAGCACAATATCTCGTTGATCATGCTGCTGCAGCTGCAGGAAATCCATTATATCTCTATGCAGGTGCTGCTACAGATAACAATGCTTTCTTATTCTTTGAAGGCGCATGGAATGTCCTTCAACCTAAGATTGCTGATGGCACATTTGTTATTGCTAATTCAAGCGAAGCAGTTGCTCTACAATCTAAAGCAACATTAACTAGAACTGAAATGGGCGATATCATTGGTCAAGTTACAACCAATTGGGATTTTGACGATGCACTAAGTAAAGCACAAACACACTTAACTGCAAATCCAGTAAACCTAAAGGGTGATGTATCCATTCTTGCACCAAATGATGGGACAGCACGTGCTATTTCCGATGCATTTAGTGATGACATAGATATAGCTTCGTTTGTTATTTCTGGTCAAGATGCTGAAATTGCTTCTGTACAATACATTATTGATGGCAAACAATCAATGACAGTCTTTAAGGATGTTCGTACACTTGTTGAAGATGCCATTAATATGGCAGTAACGGTTTTAGAAGGTGGTACACCGACAACAACTGGTACCTATGATAATGGTGTAATCGATGTTCCTGCTAAGCAAACTGATGTTGTTGTTGTTGATGCTGCTAATGTTCAAGCAGCACTTATAGACAGCGGTTATTACGAATCATCACAATTTACTTGGCCATCATAATATTTACGACTTGAAAAATGAGGACAACAGTGGTGGAGTAATCTGCCACTGTTTTCTTCGAAATTAAAGGATGGTGTCTATGAAATATATTTTAGAAATGAAAAACATTACAAAAGATTTTCCAGGTGTTCGCGCATTAGATCATGTCAATTTTAAAGTTGAAGAAGGAGAAATTCACTGTCTGGTTGGCGAAAATGGCGCAGGAAAATCAACGCTGATGAAAGTTTTGAGTGGTATCTATAAATCCAAGGAGTATGAAGGGGATATTTTTCTTAATGGACAAAAACAAGAATTTAATAGCATTCGGGATAGTGAAAGTCAAGGAATTGCTATCATTCATCAAGAACTTGCTTTAATACCGGAATTATCGGTCTATGAAAATATTTTCTTAGGTCATGAACTAATATCCAAAAAATTTATTGACTGGAATAAAACAATTATCGAGAGTAAAAAATATTTAGACTTAGTTAATTTAAATGTTAATCCACACGTCAAAATAAAATCGTTAGGTGTGGGTAAGCAACAGTTAATTGAAATTGCTAAAGCCTTGAGTAAAGATGTTAAATTACTCATACTAGATGAACCAACCGCTGCACTCAACGAAGAAGAATGTGATAATTTATTGTTCTTATTAAGAGATTTAAAAAAGCATGGTGTCACATCAATCATGATTACTCATAAATTAAAAGAAGTCATCAAAATTGCGGATCATGTCACCATACTGAGAGATGGACAAACCATTTGTACATTATCAAAAGAAAAAAACGAAATTAACACGCGCGTATTGATTAAAAACATGGTAGGACGTGAAATTACTGATGTTTTCCCTAAACGAGAAAAATACGTAACAAAAGACATAAAATTTGAAGTCAAAAATATTTCTGCTTTTGATAAGGGGCTTAATCGATATGTCGTCAAAGATTCTTCTTTAAATGTTAGAGAAGGAGAAGTCATAGGTATAGCTGGATTAATGGGCGCGGGTAGAACTGAGCTCGCTTTAAGTCTATTTGGCAACCCCCTTGGTTATCAGGTGAAGGGTGAAGTGTTCATGAATCATAAAAAGATTTCATTAAACTCTCCTAAAAGTGCTATTAATCATGGATTGGCTTATGTCACTGAAGATAGAAAAGGGAATGGCCTTATTTTAATCCAAGATATAAAAACAAACATTACGCTAGCAAATTTAAAAGAAATTTCTAATCACAATTTTTTAAATTTGAATAAGGAAATTGTTGCAGCACAAACGTATATTGATGATATTAACATTAAAACGCCATCATTTGAACAAAAAATATTTAATTTAAGTGGTGGTAATCAACAAAAAGTATCCGTTAGTAAGTGGTTGTTTACTGATCCTAAAGTTTTAATTTTAGATGAACCTACTAGAGGTATTGATGTTGGTGCAAAATATGAAATTTATACCATTATTAACGATTTGGTCAAAAAAGGCATGAGTATCATATTAATCTCATCAGAATTGCCAGAAATATTGGGTATGAGCGATCGCATTTTTGTCATGCATGAAGGACATATCGCAGGGGAGTTATTGCGTGCAGACGCAACACAAGAAAAAATTATGGAAATCGCTACAGGAATTGAGGGAGAAGCAAAATGAGTAATGTAATGAAAATGTTTAAAAAATATTTCTTAGAATTATTTGCGATGCTAAAAGAGCATATTAGAGATTATGGCATGTATATTGCTTTGGTTGCTATTATCATTGTGTTTGCCATTGGGACAGGTGGCACCTTCTTAAGTAGCCGTAATATTTCTAATCTCTTAAATTCATTTGGTTATATCGCCGTTATGGCTGTTGGCATGACGTTAATTATCGTGATTAGGCATATTGATTTAAGTGTTGGATATGTGAGTGGATTTGTTGGTGCAGTTGCAGCTATTCTCATGGTAAACTTAGGTTTGCCCGTTTGGCTGGTCATTATTGTTGCTATATTACTGGGTGCGGTTATCGGCATGTGGCAGGGCTTTTTAGTGGCTTTTATGGGGATTCCGGCATTTGTAGCAACCCTAGCAGGTATGTTTTTGTTCAGAGGGTTACTTTTACAAACGCTGCAATCGACGGGTACATTAATTATACCTAATGATTCATTCAATGCTATTAGTAATGGATATATTCCAGATATTATGAACGTTGATGGATTGCATATGTTGACGTTAATCATTGGTGGCTTGTGTATTATTGGCTTTATTATATTTTCGATAAGAAATAGAAAAATAAAAATGAAATATGATTTTCTTGTGTCAAGTAAAAGCATGTTTGTCACCACACTTATATTTGTGTCACTTATTATTGCTTTAATATCATATATTTTATCAACTTATAGAGGGATATCTTGGACCGTTATCATCGTTATCGCTGTGGTTACTATCTATAGTATCATGATGAATAAAACAAGCATTGGACGTTATGTTTATGCGGTTGGAGGAAATCCTGAAGCTGCTGAATTAAGTGGGATTAGCGTAAAGAAAATAACCATGTTTGTCTTTATGTCAATGAGCAGTTTAGCTGCATTGTCAGGCTTGATGTTTGCTGCGCGTTTAAGAAGTGCAACAGTGACTGCCGGGTTAGGCTTCGAATTGGATGCCATTGCGGCTGCTTTTGTTGGTGGTGCAAGTGCCACAGGTGGTGTTGGTAAAGTTACTGGATCAATCGTTGGGGCAATCGTCATGGCTTCGCTTACCAATGGGATGAACATGATGGGTGTTGGTGAACCGATTCAATATGTCGTTAAAGGTTTAGTCTTGGTCGCTGCTGTCATATTTGATGTTAGAACCAAAAATAGAAAATAGTTTCTAAGATAAAGTCAGGCTTATTAAAAACCTCAGTTATCATGTCTTTCTGTTCAATATAGATGACAAATTGAGGTTTTTTTGCTTGTAAATAATCCATTGGTGGATTATTCACTTGATCAAAACAAGTGTTATGTGTTGCTGTTCTTCGTTTAAGAATTGTGTGGGATTTTATATGGTGAGGTGAATAACGATGATAACTCCGCTTGAAAAAAGCATCCTTTAAATGGAAAAAGTTTTTAATAGCCTATGCATGATTGTTAGTGACCTTTTCTTTGCACTTGTCAACGTTTCTTAATGCGTGTATAATATAAGTAACTTAAGAGACCCTTTATGGGCTTAAAAAGGAGAAAAAAAATGAAGAATAGAAAAGCAGATTTACGTCAGATGACACTACTTTCAGTTTTTAGTGCAATCATCCTGCTAATGTCATTGGTACCACAGATTGGATTTATCACCATTATGCCAGGTGTTAGTTTAACGCTCGTGCACATTCCTGTTCTGATTGGTATTTTTTTGTTAGAGAGAAAATATAGTTGGTTTTTGGGCTTGATGTATGGCATAGGTTCTATGCTTGCAGCTTTCTTATATGCGACTACGCCATTTGATTTAGCGTTCCAGTATCCATGGATAGCAATCATTCCACGTGTGCTGTTTGCGATTGCTGCCGCTTACATTTTTGAAGGGTTCAAATGGATTTTCAAAAATGTTAAACAAGCGCAAACCATTATTTATGGTGTTGTAGCCTTCATTTCTATTTTTGCTATTTTCTTTGGTGCACGTGCGATTGTACATAATTATGCTTTTTCTGACTACAATAGTGAGCAGGGGAGAAGATCCGAACTTCAAGCAGAAATAGATTCTGGTCAATTAGATGCCATCGATGAAGCGCTCAATGAATTGCAAATCATTTTGATTGACTCACAAGCTGAAGTCTTATATGACGATGCGCTGTCTAGTGAAACAAGCATTAACAGTGTTGTTATGCCAATATCACTGTTAGTAGCAGCGGTTTTCATCACCTTATATTTTGCATTCATTAAGAAAGGTAAAGAGACCGAGACAATTTATCCTTCTGTGATTATTTTAGGAACATTGTCACATACCATTCTGGTACTATTAACTGTCGCATTATTTAGTCCGAGTGCATTTACTGCTACATTTGGAGATAATGCCGGCGTGATTCAAATCGTTTACGCAATTGCAGCAGCAAACGGTCTCATTGAAGCATTGGCAGCTGTCCTTGTTGGTACACCGATTATCATCGGTTTGCAACAATTAGCAAAAAAGAATTAGGAGATATACATGATACTATTATTTGATGTAGGTAACACCAATGTCACAATCGGCTTATCCGATGGTTTTAAAATCATCGATGTTTATCGTTTGAATACAAACGTTACCTTAACAGCTGATCAATATTATATTGATATGAAAAATTTGTTTGTATTTGATGATATCAAGTATGTAGCCATATCATCAGTTGTGCCACGCATCACTGAAAAACTTAAAGAAATATCGCTTAAGCATCTGCATATTAAACCTTTAATCGTCGGACCTGGTATTAAAACAGGCATCAACATCAAAACGGATCACCCTCGGGAAGTTGGTGCAGATTTGATTTGTGATGCAGCTGGCATTGATGATGATATTGAACGAGCGCTTGTTGTAGATTTAGGAACTGCTATTAAATATATCTATATCGAGAACAAAACCATCAAAGGTGTTGTCATCAGTCCAGGTGTGGCCATTTCGATTAAAGCATTAGTTGGAAATACAGCGTTGCTACCAGATATCGATATTGAAGTTCCTAAAAAAGTGTTGGGAACAAATACGATTCATTGTATGCAATCCGGTGTCACATATGGCGTTGCAGCGGAAGTAGATGGCATGATTTATCGCATTAGGCAAGAAGTAGGCGTATCATTCAAAGTCGTGCTCACGGGGGGATTGTCTGAAATAATTGCCCCACTATGCATGCAAGAGGCAAGCCTTGACCAGGATTTGACATTGAAGGGATTGTTGAAAATCTTTTATAAGAATCTATAAAATAAATGACCTTCGGGTCATTTTTTTGTATAATAGGTATAGACAGAGGTGATAAGGCATGGGTTATAAGGAAAATTATGATTTTTGGGCGAAACAGCAATTGCCTGACGAATTAAGACAAGAAATTGATCGTATGTCTAAAACAGAGGCATATGAAGCTTTTTACACTGATCTTGGTTTTGGTACGGGGGGCATGCGAGGTTTAATGGGTGTCGGTACGAATCGCATCAATGTTTTCACGATTAGAAGAGCGACATTAGGATTCGCACGGTATTTGAAACAATCCCATTTAAAGAATGGTGTAGCCATCTCTTATGATAATCGCAAGGATTCAGAATTGTTTGCTAGAGAAGCAGCTAAAGTACTCGCATTTGAAGGGATTCCATCCTTTTTATTTCATAAACTTAGACCAACACCTATGCTAAGTTTTGCGGTTAGAGAATTACGTTGTGATGGGGGAATTATGATTACTGCTTCACATAATCCTAAAGCATATAATGGTTTTAAAGCGTATGACCATACCGGCGCACAAATTAGTCCGAAAGTGGCTGATATGGTTATCAGTGAAGTGGAAAAGATTGAAAATCCTTTTCTCATTGAAACGATTGATAATGATTTAATCAAAACGATTGATGAGCCTTTTGATGATGTCTATTTGAACCTTGTTAAAAATATTACCATTTTAAATGAGGATAAGCATCTTAAAATAGTCTATTCACCACTGCACGGTACAGGGGGTACTGTCATTCCAAGATTGTTAAAAGACGCTGGGTATGATGTTTATCCATATAAACCACAAATGATGATTGATCCTACCTTTAGCGCAACTAAATCTTCCAATCCAGAAGAAGCTGCAGCATATGAGAAATCAATCGCGTACGCAAAAGAAATTGATGCTGATCTCGTGATGTTGACTGATCCTGATGCTGATCGTTTAGGAATTGCTGTCAAACATGAAGGACAATTTGAACTTCTTAATGGTAATCAAACAGCTTCTCTGGAACTTCACTATATATTGAACCAATTTAAGAAAGCGCACCGGCTACCTACCGATGGTCACGTTTATACAACAAATGTTACAACAGATTTGATCAAACGAATCGCTGATGATTTTCAGCAAGTCGTTATCACCACACTGACCGGTTTCAAATTCATTGGTGAACAAGCTGAAATCTATCATCACACTAATCCATATCTATTTGGTGCCGAAGAATCTTATGGCTCTTTAATCGCCGATTTCGTTAGAGATAAAGATGCGGTTCAAGCTGTATATATGTTAGCAGAAATGGCTAATCATTTTAAACGAGAAAAAAAGACCCTTGTTGATTATTTACATGATATATATGCGCATTATGGTGCTTATTATGAATATACACATTCAATCACGCTACAAGGCTCAAAAGGTGTACAATTAACGCAAGATATTGTCGAACATTTTCGCAAGCATCCACCAATGATTGGATTGAATCTCATGGGGTATGATGATATTTTAAATGGCATTTCAGTGATGGATGGCATCAAAGAAAAACTTCATTATCCACGGCTGAATGTGATGAAATATTATTACGAAGATGACACTTGGATCGTTTTTAGACCAAGCGGCACAGAGCCTAAACTTAAAGCTTATTACGGCACTAAGAAAAAGACGCTTGCGGAAGCTAAAGCCTACTTAAAGGAACTAGATAGTCATGTATTTCAAGATATTGATAAACTAAAGGAGCTGTTATAATGTATAAAGAAAGACGCGAACAATATTTAAAATTTGCTGATAATCATTCATTTACCCTACTGTTTTCAGGCCATGCTGCTATGAGAACTAATGATGAAGCATTTCCGTTTTCTGTTGATAGAAATTTCTTTTACCTAACAGGTATCGATCAAGAAAATGTTGCATTGATGATGGTAAAGGGTGATATTGAAACAAAAACTTATTTATTTATTGAAAAAAACGATCCTGTTACAGTACTATGGACAGGAAAAACACTTGATCCTGAAGAAGCTGCTGACATTGCAGAATTAGAGATGACACATGTTTTGTTTATTGACAACTTAAAAGCGATGATTACATCTTTACTATCAACATCGAGAAGGGCAATGCTTGGTGAATTGAAATCAGCTTATTTCGATTTGGAGAGATTGACTGAAAACGCACCTGATCATGAATCTCATCAATTTGTCAAAACATTGCTTGAAAAGTTTCCATATTTACAGATCAAACCGTGTCAAAGAATGCTTGCTAAATTGCGCATGGTTAAAAGCGCAGCAGAAATGACAGCAATCAGTGCTTCAGTGGACATCACAAAAGCTGGTTTAGCGCGCATCATGACTTATTTAAAGCCTAACATGCATGAATTCGAAATTGAGGCAGAGTATAATTATGTATTGAACAAAAACGATACGACACCCTCATTTAAAACAATTGTTGCAGCGGGAAAGCATGCGACGACATTACATTACTCAGATAACAATGGTGTTATTAAACCTGGTGATCTCGTATTGTTTGATTTAGGCGTAGAGAAATCTCATTATTGTTCAGATGTTACAAGAGTTTTTCCTGCTTCGGGTACATTTAGTGAAAGGCAGAAAGCAATATATGATGTGGTACTAGAGGCAAACAAGAAAACGATAGAATGGGTCAAACCAGGAATCACATTCAATGAATTTAACAATTTTGGCAAGCAAATTCTCATTGACGGTGCAAAAAAACTAGGGTTAATCAAGGAAGATCATGAAATTAGTCAATTTTACTATCATAGTTTAGGCCACTATTTAGGCTTAGATGTACATGATGTCGGTATGTATCACGAACCCATCCCTGAGGGTGCTGTTATAACGGTGGAACCCGGTTTATATATCGCTGATGAAGGCATTGGTATTAGGATAGAAGATGATATTCTTATGACAAAAGATGGTGCAATCAACCTGACAAAAGATATCATCAAAGAGATAAAAGATATTGAAGCATTGATGAAGAGGTCCGAATAGGACTTCTTTTTTTTCACGGTGTTCAAGATAAGTGTTGATTTGAAATGAAAAGCGTTGAACTGGGCTCTCATGTTTGGTGATAAGAATGGGTCCTTCAAGCTGGTTGCTTAAGGGCATCAATTTTTTATAGGAGCCCCAAACATGAACAATAACCCTCAGATCCAGGAAATCAATCACTTGATTCGATCCCTATGTGCGGATGACTACAATGCTCTCTTGAATCAGATGAACATAGACGAAAAGGTCATCAATCAGGCAGCAGATGCATTGCATCGGATCATCTTCAGAGAAAGAAAGACCAATAAGAATGTCGTCAAACACGGACACACAAGCCGAGGTAGACAAAGGTATTACGACAAGCATACAGGACGGACCTTGTCTGATACGGATTGTTCAATTGTTAGACGAACCAAAAAAACCTACAAGCTTTGGGAAAGATATATCCAGTTGATGCTTTATGGTCTATCACTACGAAAAATCGGCAAAGAGATAGACATTTCCATGACAACAGCCTTTGCGTGGCGTCATAAAGTCATCGA
>WOZH01000030.1 GCA_011620375.1 Acholeplasmataceae bacterium | reverse complement strand
ATAAAGTATTTTTAATCTTATATTATTTACTAAAATAGATTTTTTCGAAATCGTGTGAAAATCAAACAAATCGTGTAAATCTCTTTTCAATCTAATATTTTTATCCTTATTTTTGGATACTTTTCACATTGAAATTTACTCGCTATAGTGTGAAAAAACCCTTATTAAAGCAAAAAAAGGCCTGATACGTATTGTATCAAACCTATGCTTTCAATATGGTGCGGACGATGAGACTTGAACTCACACGAGCGTATCTTGCTCACAAGCCCCTCAAACTTGCGTGTCTACCATTCCACCACATCCGCAGGGATTAGTGCGTTATTATTGTATCAAAAAACACTAAATAATGATAGTGTTTTTTTAAAAATGTTTTATATTTCGATCCAAATATCTTTTGTATAAATATAAAAACTAGTAGATATCTCTTAACCTTAATATACAAAAAGGCGCCAAAGCGCCTTTTAACTATTCAACAGCAATAATATAAGAATAAACGTCTTGTCCGCCCTCAATCAAATCTACATCGATATCAGGATTCAATTTCTTAGCATATGCAACGATTTGATCCAACTCGTCTGTTTCAACATCCTTACCATAGAAGAATGTCACTATCTCACGATCTTCCGTAATCATATCATCAAGTAGGCGATGAACGGTTTCAGTACGATCTGGAATAGATACCAATATTTCACCTTTAGTAATACCGATGAAATCACCACTCTTAATCTTCACACCATTAATTTCAGTATCACGAACCGCATATGTGACTTCCCCATAACGCATGTTTTCAAACGTTTTAGTCATTTCTTCATAGTTGTCATCCAATGCTTGCGTCGGATCAAAAGCCATCAATGATACATACCCTTGAGCGATAGATTTCGTGCGCAGCACACGAATAGAACGACCTTCACATAAATCGATTGTTTGTTCTGCTGACATGATAATATTTTTATTATTGGGCAGAATGATGACGTGTTCTGAATTGAGTGATTCAACTGCTTTGATAAAATCTTCAGTTGATGGATTCATCGTTTGACCACCATCGATGATTAGATCAACACCCAATTCTTTAAATGCTTCGTGAACACCTTCACCTGAAGCAACCGCAATAATACTATATTTTGCTTTTTTCTTTTCAACCTTATGGGTTGGGTCTTCTCCCATGATATTTGAATGTTGCAGACGCATGTTTTCAATCTTAACGGTTTGAAGATCACCATATTTTTGTGCAAGTGTTAACGCGACACCTGGTTGATTGGTATGGACGTGCACTTTCAACAGATCATCATCGGTAACAAGGACAAGTGAATCTCCCATCTGATTAAGCGGATCTTTCATAAACTTGTCATCAAACCTATCAGGATGATGAAGTTTTACAATAAATTCTGTGCAATAGCCATATTTGATATCAACACCAAAACCGAGAGCCTCAGCGCCATGATAGTGTTCTTGTGTTTGTGGCATGGCTGCCAACTCTGCTTCTGTGAGCATGTTACCTTCAAGTGCCATGATCATTCCTTCGATGATTTTGATAAATCCAGCACCACCGCTATCTACAACACCTGCTTCTTTTAAGACTGGTAATAAATCCGGTGTCTTAATTAATGTTTCTTTTGCCTGTTCTAAATAGATCTTCAAGACATCTTCAACACTCGAAAGACGTTTCTTTTCAACTAGAAGCTTTTCAGCTGATTCACGAACAACCGTCAAAATGGTGCCTTCAACCGGATCCATGACAGCACGATATGCCATCTGGTACCCGCCAACGAGCGCCTGAATAAATTCTTCGATGGTCGCTGAACCATTTTCGATTTTTGCGATTTCAGTATACACACCTCTAAAAAACTGAGATAGAATAACACCTGAGTTTCCACGTGCACCCATTAATAAACCGCGTGATAAAATTTTTGATACATCAACAATTGATTGACTGTCTAAATTATTTACTTCTTTGATACCTGCCATCATGGTCATTTGCATGTTCGTACCTGTATCACCATCTGGTACAGGAAATACGTTTAAGTGATCAATTTCTTTGTGATTGTTTTTAAGATTTACAGCGCCATTAGTTACCATCTTTTTAAATAAAGATCCACTGACTGTTTTGTTGGACACTATGATCCTCCTTGATTATTAGGCTTATGAAATGTAGTAGCCTTTTTTTTACGATATATTACAAGTTTTTTTATTTTTTTACTTTTTACCTAAACAGTATAGCATAGCTTTTAATTAATTTGCAATGCCATATTTGTCACATACTTAGGCACTTATATTATACCATAATGAATTAAATCAGGTAATTCCACATATTTTACCAATTTTTTTATCATTATTGGTGTTTTTGCAAGGAAAAGATATTGCTTTTACATAGTCATTATGTTAAAGTAGATAGTGCATGTAAGGAGTGATTATTATGGCAGAATGCTATGTAACAGGTAAAAAGACAATGACAGGTAACCGTCGCAGTCATGCTTTAAACGCGAATCGTCGTGTTTGGAAGGCTAATTTACAAACCATTAGAATCAAGGACGAACACGGCAATATCAAGCGTGTTAAAATTTCTGCAAGAGCATTAAAGAAAAACAATTTGGAACGCGTTTAAAAATATAAGGCGAAATCGCCTTTTATTTTTTGTTTGATTCTACAACAAGCACTGCGCCATGATGAATAATCATCTTGCCCGTCTTCTCGCTTAATTCATTACTGATACCAATAGCATCAAATAGTGATAACTGATAAGCTTCTAATGGATATTTAAACCCGATGAGTGAAACGATAGCTTCAGGATATGCGAATAGTGAAATATAACCGGGATGAGTGATTACATGCGTGCCTTCTTTTTTGATATAAAGACGTGAATCTTCATTGAGCATGACTAATGAATCATAATGATTAAAATTCATTAGATGCGCAATAAAATGCTCGATGCGATCTCCACCAAATCCGCCGACTAGAACAAGGTCCTTGTATCCCCTTTTATTAGCCTCATAAAGAGCCTGAAATGTATCTGTAACATCCTTGATTGGATCAAGCTTTACAGTATCTAAATGGGTTAATAAAGCAAGATTTTCCAATGAATCAAAATCACCGACAGCAAGATCGATATGGACACCTTGATCATGTAAACTTGAAACCGCCTGATCGACAGCAATCACATAATCATCCTTGGTCAACTTCAAAATCTTTTGAACATCCATTGGCGTTGGATGTGTGACGATAATCGCTCTCATTTTAAGCGTTTGATGCTTGCTGCTGCATCTACCGATTTCATAATGAAACTTCCAGCGACGACCATATCGACACCAGCTGCTTTACATAATGTGATATTCTGATCATTGATACCACCATCAGCTTCTATCTGATAATGGTACCCCTTTGCTTTTCTTAGCGCAACCAGTGTTTTTACTTTTTCCAGCATTTCAGGTATTAATGATTGTCCACCAAAACCAGGTTCAACAGTCATCACTAAAACGAGTTCAACTTTGTCCAAATACGGCAATAAAGCCGATATGTCTGTACCTGGTCGTAAAGATATGCCACGACCAATATTTAGTTTAGCAATTTGGTTAAGCGCTTGTTCAACGGCGTGAGCTTCCACGTGGATTGTGATGAATTTTGTTTTAGAAAAGGCAAATTTACTGACCCAATCAAGTGGGTTTGTTACCATGAGATGAACATCTGCATCCAAGGTTGTCATATCGTGAATTTGCTTCGAAATATCAGGACCAAAAGAGATGTTTGGCACAAAGTGTCCATCCATGATATCAAGATGAACAAAATCGGCTGTTTCAATCCTTTTGAGTTCATGCTTTAAATGATTGAAATCGGCTGATAATATAGATGGTGATACTTTCATAATAGTTAGTCTCCTAAAATTTCAGTTTTTGTTGCTTAATCTCTTCAATAAAAGCACAGTAATTCTCGTATCTTGAGATTGGTATCTCACCGTTTTCTACAGCTTCTTTTACCGCACAACCAGGCTCATGAAGATGGATGCATCTATGATTGAAACGACACGTTGCGGATAGTTTAATGAAATCGGGATATAGCAATCTTAATTGATCGGGATAATAGAGGTTAAAAGTGATCTTCGAGAAACCTGGTGTATCGACGATATAACCTTCATTGTATAAGTATAGTTCGGTATGTCGCGTTGTATGTTTACCGCGCCCTAACGCGAAGGAAATCTCTTGAGTTTTCAAATTTAATTTAGGCATTAGCGCGTTTAGCAATGTCGATTTACCAACACCGGTTTGACCGGCTAAAACTGTGATTTTATGTTTGAAAATATGAGCCAATACATCAATGCCAATACGCTGTTTTGAGTTGACATAATAAACTTCATAACCAAGTGTTTCATAATATGCCATGCCCTCTTGAATATTTTTCAATGTGGCATCATCGACGAGATCAATTTTTGAAACCACAATCACAGGTGGTAAGTGTTGCTGATTGAGAATCACTAAGAATTTGTCTAACAAATAAAATGAGAAATCAGGTCTTACACAGGAGAATACAAGTAATACTTGATCGACATTGACGACATCTGGACGTTCAAGTTCACTCTTTCTTGGTTTAATGTTTGTAATCCATACTTGATCACCATCGATTTCGTAATTGACATAATCACCCACTTTGGGACTGACCATGATGGTTTTTGGTTCTTTTTTTGTTCTTGCCGTAACATTTTTATTAAATGAACTCGATTCATCAAGTTTCATATAGCGAAACTTACCGCGCGCTTGAGCGATAAGAATGGTTTCCGTATCGATATCTTTTAATGTGTATTGATTCGATATTTGTTTTATAATAAAACCTGTTTTCAATAGTTCCTCCTATAGATGTTGGCTTCTTAACTGTCCACACGCAGCATTAATATCGTGTCCTTGTTCCTTACGAAGTGTCACTTGAATGTGATGTTTCGTCAAAATATCATAAAACTTGAGTTGATTTTCTATTTTAGAACGTTGATAAGGTGCTTCGATAACCTCATTGTATGGAATAAGATTTACATAAACGTTAAGCCCTTTCAATAACGCTGCTAATTCATGTGCGACTTCCGGCATGTCATTAACTGCGTCAATCAATATATACTCGATAGTGACCCTCCGATGTGCCACCTCTAAATAATACTTAATGGCGTCAATCACTTGCTCAATTGGATACGCTTTATTAATCTTCATCAGCGCTGTGCGTATTTCATTATTTGGCGCGTGAAGACTGATTGCCAAATTGATCTGTAGAGGAAAATGCGCATATTCTTTAATTTTAGGCACAATTCCAGATGTTGATACTGTGATGTGTCTTGCACCAATGGCTAATCCCTTTGGATGATTAATCGTGGTTAGAAATTTTGTTAGATTTTCATAATTGTCCATCGGTTCTCCAATACCCATAACAACGACATAATTAATCCGTTCACCCAAGAGTCTTTCTGTTTCCAAGATTTGTGCGATAATCTCTCCTGATGTGAGATCGCGCTGTTTCTTCAAAAGACCTGATGCACAAAATGAACAACCGATGTTACAACCGACTTGGGTCGTAACACATATGGAATTGCCATAGTGTTGTTTCATCAAGACTGATTCAATCAGATGGTCGTCCTTCAATCCATAGAGCACTTTCATCGTACCATCTTCACTCGTGTTTTTTAAAACCATTTTCAGCGCTTTTAATTCAAAAGACGATTCAAGTAGTTCAATCAATCCCTGAGGGATATTATTCATCTCTTGAAAAGTTGTTATTTTTTGTTTATACAACCATTGCCATATTTGATCGGCACGATATTTTTTATAGCCCCGTTCTTTTAGAAAAAGAACAAGATCATCAAACGTCAAATCATAAATTAGCACATTCATCACCCATGTCATATTATACACGAAAACAAGCAAAGAAAGAAAAAACCTGATTGCTCAGGTTTAATTTCTAACGGTAGCATCAAATAGGTTAGACAGTCTACTAACGACCTTTTTGATGAGTTTATCGACCGTTTCACGTGCCAATGTCTGTTTTTCATCATTAAAGACCAATCGGAATGCCAATGATTTTTTACCCGCTGCAATATGTTCCCCTTGATAGACGTCAAATAAATCAAGTGAAACAAGATGTTTTTGAACGGTTTGGGTGATGATTGCCATTAACTCCCCAATTTTCACATTTTCATCCACCACAAGTGCCAAATCACGACTAACACTTGGAAATCTCGTCAGTGGTTGATAGGTTAAAGAAGGTGGAGAAACCGGTAATTTGTCGAGGTTAATTTCAGCTAGATAAGCATCATCAATATCATGCAGTTTAGCTGTTTTAGGATGAATTTGTCCCATAAATCCAATGACTTCTTTACCATACATGATGACAGCTTGGCGATGTGGGTGCAAGTAATCTTTATCACTTGATGCTTCAAATAGCACATCCACCTTTAAATAAGCGAACAATCTCTCCAATAACCCTTTTAATACAAAGAAATCTACAGGTACGCTTGTTTTTTGCCATAGATTTTGTTGCCAAATACCCGAGATAACCATCGCTAAGTGCTCTGTTTCAATACCTTTTGCGAATACATGACCCAGTTCGAACAACCGGATATGCTCAGCTTGTCGCGCATGATTGTATGTGGCCGCGGCCAATAAACCGTTCAACAGCGATTGACGCAACGCTTTTTTATCTTCAGACATCGGTTGCAAAACCGTCAAGGTTTCACCTAAATTTTGATATAATTGTGCATCGCTTTCAGGCACGAGGCTGTAAGATATGGCTTCTTGTAATCCCATATCAGCCAATAGATGTCGCACCCGTCTATTTCTTATTTGTTTCGCATTAAGGACTCCGTTTGTTAGCGTTGTTTCCTGAACAGCCGGTATCGTGTTTAACCCGTGAATCCTAGCGATTTCTTCTACCAAATCAGCAGGAATTTTTAAATCGTTGCGATCGCTTGGTGGCATAATGTCATAACCACCTTCGACTGTTTTATATTGATAGCGATAACGTTTAAAATAATGTTCAAGTAATGAATCCTCTATCGTCTCACCAAGCAATTTAAATAGATAATCTTTCTTTAAATGGATGTTCGGGTGTTCAATGACATGATGAATGGCGGTTGCAATACCCGATCTGACTGTCGCATCCGCTAATGCAATCAATAATTCTGTCGCTCTCTCTAACCCCATTCTCACGCGACAATCATCGATACCACGCTCAAAGCGCAGTGATGCATCACTTTTCATATCTAATCGTTTAGAAGTTTTTTGAATGCGTTTTGGTTCAAAGTATGCAGCCTCTAAGATGACAGATGTCGTCTTGTTATCAATCATCGTATTAGCCAATCCCATGACACCCGCAATAGCAATTGGCTCCTTTCCATTGGTAATGACGACATCTTCAGGTTTTAACACACGCTTTTGACCATCAAGTGAAATAACCGTTTCTCCATCTTTCGCATCTCTAATGACAATCTCATTTGTTTTTATCTTAGATGCATCAAACATATGCAGCGGTGTGCCATACGCCAAGAGCACATAATTGGAAATATCAACCACATTGTTAATAGGATTCATTCCCCGTGCGATGAGTTCGCTTTTTAACCACCAAGGAGACTCTTTAATCTTGATGTTTTCAATATATCGTGCGTCGTAGCGGCCACAACCTGCTGAAGCGATCTTTACTTTAACAGGATTTTGAACATCACTTTCTGTGACATGGTGGACTGGTTCTCTAACCGTCTGATTCGTCATGGCTGCTAAATCATATGCAAATCCTAATGTCGATAACAAATCAGCCCGATTAGGTGTAAGACCCAAAGTCATTTTCCAACCATCAAGATAGAGTACTTCCAACGCTGATTTACCGAGTTCGACTTCATGATCAAATGCATAAATACCATCTTTAAATGCTTCAGGAATTTGAGCATCGTCAAAACCTAATTCTTGAAGTGAGCAAATCATGCCATTCGATGCTTGCCCACGAATAATTGATGACTTGATTTCAATATTTCCTGGTAATATCGTACCCACTTGAGCAACGATGACATATTGTCCCGCAGCGACATTCGGTGCACCACATACGATTTTTTCAATACGATTTCCCAAATCGACTGTTGTTACATGTAAATGATCTGAATCGGGATGATCGACACATGTCAACACGTGACCCGTAACCAATTTTGTTGCAACATTAATGGGTTCAAACGCTTCGACTTCAATCATACTGTTATAGGTGATATCGTAAATGTCTTTGGGAATATCAACAAATGTTTTCAACAAGTTTTTTGTGATAATCATTTTATCGTACATCCCCTTTGAATTGATTTAAAAACCGTAGATCGTTCGTATAGAAATGACGGATATCATCAATTTGATATTTCAATATCGCAATTCTTTCCACACCAACGCCAAATGCGAAACCACTATATACTTCAGGGTCATATCCGCCCATTTTCAGTACATTGGGATGCACCATACCTGCACCTAATATCTCAATATATCCAGTCGTCCCATCTTTTTTAATATAGGATACATCAACTTCAACCGAAGGCTCAGTAAAAGGAAAATATGATGGTCTTAATCTAATCTCACGGTTTTCGCCAAATAAGTGTCTCGCCATTTTTAATAGGGCGTCCTTCAGATTAGCAAGCGAGATAGTTTTATCAATGACAAGACCTTCAATCTGTTGGAATTGATGTGAGTGTGTCGGATCATCATCATCTCTTCGATAAACTTTGCCTGGACAAATAATCTTTAAAGGTTTCCCTTGACTTTGTAGCATGGTTCTCGCTTGAACAGGTGATGTATGCGTACGAAGTAAAATTTCTTCATTGATATAAAATGTATCCTGCATGTCTCTTGCCGGGTGATCTTTTTCAAGATTCATCATTTCGAAATTATAGTAATCGTTTTCAACCTCTGGTCCTTCTGCAATCTTATAACCCATGCCAATAAAGAGATCCTCAAGATCTTCAATCACTTGGTTGAGGGGATGAATGCTGCCACTATAGAACTGGTATCCCGGCAGTGTAACATCCATTTCCTCGCGCGCCAAAGAAGCCATGAGCAATTGATCCTCAATCGCTTCTTTTTTCTTTGCTAGGGCATCGCCAACTTCTTGTTTTAACATATTGACACGTGCTCCAAAAGCTGGTCTTTCTTCAGGTGACAAGTTTTTGAGTTCGCTCATCAACTGGCTAATTTCACCCTTTTTGGACAAATATTTAACACGCACATCGTCTAGTGCTTCTAGCGTTTTTGCATGCTCGATGCTGTTCATAACAGCTTTTTTAATCATTGCTAAATCTTTCACAGTTAATCTCCTCGTATCATATGTAGCATAGATTTAGGATGAAGTCTAACTACATATCGTGTTTGATAAATTTAAAGCCCTTTTTAAAATGAAAAGTCCTTAGAAATATCTAAGGACGAAAAATTCGCGGTACCACCTTAGTTCTAGAACTGTATCTAGCCCTCAAATCCTTTAACGCAGGTATACGGATGTGATTAGCACCTCTATGAAATGAATTCACTAAGGATTAAAGGCATAGCTTCCACCGTTCTATGCTCGCTTGACTCTATCTGCTTAGTTACTCGTTTTCAATGATTGATTTTTATTTATCTATTGCGTGACGTAAGAATCAATAAGAATCTTAAAATTTCAATGTACAACCATACGATAGTGACCATCAAACCGATAGCAACTAGCCATTCAAATCGTTTTTCATATCCACCGGATACAATGGCTTCAGCACGTTCAAAATCAAGTGCTAACATAAATGCGCCTAGAACGATAAGAACGCCTGTGACTAACAGTGCGAGTCCAGTGTTGTACATCGAACTGATGAATACTGGGGAAACCCAACTTAAAATGCCGAATAAAACCATAAAGAGCAACATGCCAAGCAGTGCACCATAGATGACTCGACGCATTCTTGATGTCACCCTAATGATGCGACTTGAATATAAGAATAACATCACAGTGAAGATTGATGCTGTACCTAATAACGCAGATAGCGCGATACCTGGAGCATAGGCTTCTGCAAGCGCGGTAATCGTGCCTAAGAGAATCCCTTCTGAGAGTGCATAAACCACACCCATTGGCATTGCCAAGTTAACGCTTCTTGTGCCAATTAAGACAGCGATTAAGCCAATAATCATAGCGCCGATTAAAAATCCAAACATGGATTCTACAGGGATTGTACCACTGCCAACTGCGTTGATGAATAAGAATCCACTTGCAACTGCGGTTAATAGTAAAATTAATGTTTTAAATGTGATGCCACGATAGCTGGATAATTCACCAGCTGACTCATAATATTGTGTTTTTTCTAATGAACGAAATACTGGATTTGATGTTCTCATGATAAAATCTCCTTTAACTAATATGATTATATCATATCAGTTTAAATGTGCAAATAATCCAGAACCAATTACATTATTTTCCAAATTTAAATCTTTGAACGCACCATATTTTTCTAACTTCTCAAATACGGTTTTATTAACTCTTGTTCTATTTTTGACATCATCTTTAGAAGCGAAAGGTACCTCTTTTCGATGTTTAACGATATCTAAAGCGACTGATCCACCTAACCCATCAATGGCATTGAATGGCATGCGTAATCCGTTTTCCTCCATGACAAAGGTCATCGCCGCAGATTTATTGATATCAACAGGTAGAAAAATCATGCCTCTTCTCGTCATCTCCAGTGCAGCACCTAATGTGACGATGAGCGATGCCTCTTTTACCTTGAGTGTATATTGCGGAATAGCTAATAAGGTATTGAGTTTGTTGCGGATAGCATTTGATCCTGCAACCATGGTCTCATAATCAAATTGATCGGTACGTTTTGAGAAAAAGCCACTGTAGAACAACAACGGTTTGTAAACTTTAAACCATGCAATACGCATCGCCATGATGACATAAGCAGTGGCATGCGCCTTTGGAAACATATATTTAATCTTTGATGCTGACCAAATATACCAATCAGGCACATTGTTTCGACGCATTTCGGATTCATAATCAAGCCATTTGGCAGGATCTTTCGATGGTTTGCCCTTGCGTACAAATTCCATGATTTCAAATGCTCTTAAAGGTAACAGTCCAAATTCAATAAGCTGAACCATAATATCGTCGCGACAGGCAATGATATCGTTAAATGACACCTTGCCAAAATCAGATTCACCATTGATCAATGATTGCGCATTGCGTAACCAGACATCCGTTCCGTGCGACAATCCAGATATCTTGACCAGTCCTGCAAAAGTAGTTGGTTTGGTACTTTCAAGCATTTGCCTAGTAAATGAGGTGCCAAATTCTGGAATCCCATAGGATGCAATTTCACTCATGATCTCAGATGGCTCGACACCGATGACATCCGTTCCAGAGAACAATCGATAAACTTTAGGATCGTCCAACGGGATATCCTGTGCATGATGAAAAGGAAATTCATCCGGATGCATGGTCACATAATCCATCAAATATTTAATCATGGTCGGATCATCATGACCGAGAATATCGAGCTTTAAAAGATTTGATTCGAATGAATGATAATCGAAGTGTGTCGTTTTCCAATCCGATGTTGGATCATCAGCAGGATATTGAATTGGTGTAACGTCAAATATCGTTTTCGATTTGGGTACGACAACAATCCCGCCGGGATGTTGTCCAGTCGATCGTTTCACACCTTCAATACGTTTTGCTAATCTTTCAATTTGAGCGGGTCTTTTCACAAGATTTTTGTCTTCCAAATAACCCTTAACATAGCCGAAAGCGTTTCTTTCAGCAACCGTTTGAATTGTTCCTGCTCTAAAGGTATGATCAGCACCAATCAATTCGCGGACATAAGCATGAGCTTTTGCTTGATAATCACCTGAAAAGTTCAAATCGATGTCGGGTACTTTATCACCAGCAAAACCGAGGAAGGTTTCAAACGGGATGTCATGCCCATCTTTAATCAGTGTTTGCCCGCAAATGGGACATTTTATCGTCGGTAGATCATACCCACATTGGATACCTTCAAACAAGGGCTGCAAAGCCTTTTGTTCATCTGTTAAACCATATTTAAGCCGTTCTTCTTCGGTTAAATGAAAAACGGTAAAATCCCGATTCGGACAGCGATAATGCGGTTTTAAGGGGTTGACTTCTGTAATATCAAGCAGCGTTGCCACCAAAGAAGATCCAACAGAACCACGTGAACCTACTAAATAACCATCATCTAAAGATTTTTTAACCAAAAGATGAGAAATATAGTAATTAGGAGCAAAACTGTTGTCTATAATATTGCTGAGCTCGCGATTGACACGATCAGCAATCAATTGATGGGGTTCATTACCATATAATGCTGATAGTTTATCCATGACCAAACGTCTAACCTCTTTTGATATGCTTTCGATACCGAGTTGCTCCATAAATGCGTCGTCCGGCAAGGAATAAAGGTCATCAACAAATGCTTGGACATGATCAATCTTTAGGTTTAGACGCTGTGTATTAGCAACCACAATCTCATAAGCGAGTTCTTTATCCAAGAAATTGAATGATTGTAACATCTCTTCCGTCGTTAAAAAATATTGTTCGGGCATGCTATGATACTTTGATAGTTGATGAATACCGCCTCCAACAAGTGGTGTGCGAATATAAATTTCACGATATAAGACATCTTTCTTTTCAAGATAATGCACATCACCAGTCGCAATCACCAATTTTCCCAGCGCTTTTGCAGTTTTAATAATCTTTAAAATGATGGCTTCAATGATTGTGTCAGCGTATTTACCTAACGACTCTTTCAAATGCGCATAAGCTTGTGGTGGTTGTACTTCAATATAATCATAGAATGATATCGCTTCTTCAAGCGCTGAGTCACTTCTATTTAACGCGGCTTCAAAAACAATACCATTGGCACAACCACTACCAATCAATAATCCTTGTCTATATTTTAAAAGCACTTGTTTCAAAAGCCGTGGTCCATGATAGAAATGATCGGTGAGTGCATCACTGATAAGCTTGAACAAATTTTTATAGCCAATCTGGCTTTGAACGAGAATATTCATATGATATGGCATCGGATGTTTCCAGGCTTCTTTCAAATCAATCGCCTGATTGATATCTCGATAGGTCCTAATTTTATATTTTTGAAGATCGACGAGCATGAGTTTCCAGATGTTTGCAGTCACAAATGCGTCATCATCCGCACGGTGGTGCTGTTCTTGTTTCACTTTAAAATAATTAGCAACCGCCTTCAAATTGAATCTTTTAAGTTGTTCGCTATAAAAATAGCGTGCTGCATTAAGCGTATCGATGACTTTTGATTGATCAAAGGTCAAACCCAATGCTTTGGCATTTTCTTCAATATGTCCGACATCAAACATCGCGTTATGTGCGACTAGAATCGATCCTTCAGCAAACTTTAAAAATGCTGGTAATACCGCATCGATGGTTGCTGCATTTGCTAGCATATCATCAGTAATATCTGTAAGTTCCGTCGTAAATGTCGATAGCGCCTCACCAGGATTGACGAACCTCTGAAACTGTTCAATGATTGATGTTGCACTCATTTTAACCGCCCCGATTTCTATAATTTTGTCACGTGTCGCTGACAAACCAGTGGTTTCAATATCGAAAACCACATAGGTTGCATCTTTAAGTTCGATGTCTTCATCGGTAGGTGTTGTGATTTTAAACGCTTCTTCATCAACAAAGTTCATTTCAACCCCATAGATGGGCTTAATCGGTTTGTTACGTGTAGCCTTATAGATTTCAGGATAGGCATATAACCCATCATGATCAGTGAACGCAATCGCTTCATGACCCCACTTGATGGCTGTATCCACGTATTCAGAAACTTCACCAATACCATCCATATTTGACATTTTGGTATGAAGATGAAATTCAATTCGCTTATCCTTTGCCTTATCCATTCTTTCTTTCTTTTTCACTTTCTCTAAAAAGAAGATATAATCGGCAAAAACAACGACATCTTTTTGATACGTATCGAAGTTGGCACGTCCTTGAACTTGAATCTGATCACCTTCCTTTAGGGATTTAGCCAGATCGAAATCTTTGGGTCTTCTTAAAAACCGTTTGACCGTAATGGCATCATCATCGTCATATAAGACAAAGCTCAACATAGATGTGTTTGTCAGTTCTTTGATTTCAAGTTTTGAAATGGTCCCTTCAATTAAAAAGTTTGTATCACCTTTTTGGTTTTTATATTGATCGAGATGGTATTGATCTAAAGGTATTTCATTGATTGAAACACGGTCAGCACTAGCTTTTCGTGTAAAGGATTTTTTTGTTTTAGTTTGTGTTTTTTGGGTATATTGTTGTCGTTGTGCCAATACTTTTTCTTGATCCATAATCGATTTTTTAATCAATGTTTTGGTTGATGTCAAGTCCTCTTGAATTTGGTAATCGATATTAAAAAAGATACCCAAAGGTTCCAAAAAAGCACGTATACCTTGAAAATAGTTTTCAACGTAAGTACTATCCCTGTCGATTAAAACATGCAACGTTTGGTTTTCATAGGCTGTTTTGTAATTCTTCAGGGCAATATAACTTGCTTTTTCTTTGGCGATTTCGATCATTGCGTATTCAAAATAAAGTGGTGCTAGTTCATCCAGTTTTTTTGTATCCTCATATGATATTCTTGTACTAATTTTGTTTTTTATACTTGGAATGTGAAAATAAGTCTGTAGCTGAACGACAAATAGATTTATGACATCAGGTGTCACAATCTCGGATAATGTAATATCGAAAATCCAAGTATCATGACGTTTATCAACCGTAACATCATTGAGTTTCGCCGCTGCTAATACGGGTGATTTAAATTGTAGTTGTTGTAAGAAGAGATTAAATTTATTTGTTTCCGCCATTGATGTCTACTCCTTTCGGGACAACCTTTAATTTACTATAAATCCAAATATGGTATCCATAAGCAATGATGATGCTGATGAAATTTAATTGTGAATACCCGATCAGTGTAAAAATTAATTGTGCAAACATATAGATTGAAGTCGCATAAACCGATAACTTAAATCGCAGTTTAAACTTAAACGGTTGATTAGCGATAATGTATCCATCCATAACTGCAAGTAGAAAGACCACAAATAGAAAATCAATCAATCCCATGAAATATTGGGTAATCAATTCGATGTACGTCGAAAATGATTGCATTTCATAAACCGTTTTGATCGCTGAAGTGAAAATTCTTAGGTTCGCTGTATCTGTGAAATCAAATGTATAATTATATAGTCCCAAATCCGCATATGATACTTTGTGATATACGAGTGTGCCGACATAGATGGTGATACCATCAGATTCCAATAGAAAGGACATATATGCAGGTGTCAAAACGCTTTTACTGGTCGTTATTTGCATATACATGTACTGAGCAGTCGCTATGTCTGTCGTTTGAAAAACGCCATTTACAATTGTCTGTCCGTTTAGATCAAAATCGGTCTTTAGGACTGCTGACAATTCATTATAGCGTGAGACACTCATCCCTGGTTGTACCACCGAATAGATGAGTGAAGGTATGAGTAAAATGAGCGGTAATAAGATTAAATATAGGATAATTCTTTTCCACGAGTCTTTTATAAAAAAAACGAGTCGAGGCGGTTTTGTTAGACTGATAGATAGACGTTTGAACATGTTGTTTCTCCTTCTTGTTTTATTATAACATAATAAACTGACGCTATGGTAAAATGATAATGGTGAAATGATGAATATAATGAATGCTGAAAAGCACTATAACACACTTTCCAATTATTATCAGTGGAAATACGGAAAAAAAGTTTATAAAATCGCTTTAAATGGTGGTTTTACATGTCCAAACATCGATGGTACGGTTGCTCGTGGTGGTTGTACTTTTTGCTCATTTATGGGATCAGGTGATTTTGCAGGTAATAAGCACGAACCACTTATTAAACAGTTTGAGATGCAAAAAATCATGATGGAAAACAAGTGGCAAAATGGGCTTTATATCGCCTATTTTCAAGCAAATACGAATACACATGCACCGCTTTCTAAACTGAAAACGTTGTTTGAA
Source organism: Acholeplasmataceae bacterium (assembly GCA_011620375.1). Classification (GTDB taxonomy): domain Bacteria; phylum Bacillota_I; class Bacilli_A; order Acholeplasmatales; family Acholeplasmataceae; genus WOFB19. The sequence continues at coordinate 28,720 of WOZH01000030.1, read as the reverse complement.
GAAGCCATCACACTTAATCCTAAAATTGTGATGTTATCCATCGCGACTAGACCTGATAGTTTACCTGAAGATGTGTTGGATTATTTGGCAGAACTCAATACAAGGGTGCCCGTTCAAATTGAACTCGGTTTGCAGACGATTCATCAGCAAACATCCGATCTCATCAATCGCGCACATGATTTAAAATGTTTTGATGACGCGGTTGCCAAATTGCGAATGCGACACATTGAAGTAATCGTACATATCATTAACGGCCTACACCATGAAACAAAAACCATGATGGTTGATACGATTAAGCATATCAACACACTCGATATTCAAGGAATCAAGATCCATATGCTACATCTCATGCAAAAGACAAAAATGGGACATGATTATGTGCAAAATCCTTGGCATCTCTTAACATTGGAAGAATATGTAGATATCACCGTCGAACAAATTTTATGGCTGCGAAAAGACGTGATTATCCATCGTTTGACGGGTGACGCACCGAGTCATATGTTAATCGCTCCGCATTGGACTAAAAAGAAATTCGTTGTCATCAATGAAATTGACAAACGATTGAGAATGCTCAATCTTTATCAAGGAGCTTATAATGAAGTTTCATAATATGGTTGATTTATCTCATGCTATTTTAGCACAAAACATCACCAAAGATGATGACGTCATCGACGCGACCATGGGCAATGGAAATGATACGTGCTTTCTTGCAAAAATTGCGAAGCACGTCTATGCTTTCGATATCCAGATGGTAGCCCTTGAACAGACCAAAAAATTATTAGCGCGCCATAACCTAACTAACGTGACCTTGTTCCACGAATCCCATGAACATATCGTCGGTCTTGTCAAAGATTTCAAAGGTGTGGTTTTCAATTTGGGTTACTTGCCTCATGGTGATCATCATATCACCACCAATAAAACATCGACTATCCATGCGATATCACGCATTTTGAACGTTTTAAAAAGCGACGGCTTTATCCTCCTGGTCATCTATCCCGGTCATCCTGAGGGTTTTGTAGAATCACTTGCTATTATGAATTATCTCGAAACACTCGATGCCAATCACTTTACGATTATAAAGGTGGACATGCCGTTTCAACACAATCATCCACCTTACTTGATTTTCATAAAAAAACGCTAACAAAAGAGCTGCTCTAAAATCTAGAGTAGCTCTTCTTCTTGCCCATGATAAGGGGATTATATGGGGGGATTCTCAGTTGCTTTTTAGTTATCCTGGTGGCGATTTTGATATTCTTCAATCATATCTTTCCATGTAGAACCAGGATGATTGTTGAAATATTGAGTGATATGATCTCTATATTGTTCCCGACGTTGTTCTGCCATTGCATTAATATTAGGCATCATCGATTCACTTAGTTCTGCATATTCTTCACGAAGTGCGAGTAATTCAGCACGCATCGCATCTATTAAAACCTGTAAATCGTTTTGTGCTGTTACTAAGTCGGCTTCTAAAGATTCGAGTTGAGCCACTAATTCAGGTGTTGATTCAACTTCGATTTGCGCTTCTAAAGTTTCAATTTGAGTTTCAAGATCGCTTACCACTGCTTGAGCAGCTTCAATCTGAGGTTCGTAAACATCATGAATCGCTTGGCGTTCCGCGATGAAGTCATCACGTAATTCATGGATTACTTCTTTTGCTGCTTCTTTCGCTTCTTTTAAGATGTCGCGCAGTTCTTCTTGTGTCATCAATAGCGCGTCTTCAAGTGTGATTTCATCTTGAACTTCTGCCACTGACTTCGCCAATAATAGGAAACCAGGTGTTACGCCATAAGATTCAGCTTCTGCAACAAATTCTTGACCGAAACCTTTATCTACTGCACGTCCATAAATACCACGATTTATAAAGGCCTTATTAACTGCTTCTTTAACGCGTTCTCTAATCTGTTCACCTAATGCTGTATCCGACACGCTGGATATTTGTACAACCGTATCACTTGCTTCGACATCGATATAGCCCAATTCAATAGCTGTTTGAATGATAAGGTCAGCTGCTTCATCAACATCCATGCCAACCAATACCAATCCTGACAATAAGACTTCAGCATCTTCATTTAAGGCGTTTGCATAAACAACCTTCTCATTTCCGTTCACAATCAGTTCAACGCTTGGGTTGATATCGATTGTCACATAAGTTTCTTCTGCAGCATTAGCAGCAGAACCTGAACATGCTACTACTGTCAATGCGATGGCTAATAAGCCAATAATCGCAAATAATGGTTTAAATTTTTTCATCATAATACCTCCGTTTCACTTACTATACAAGTGGCGGAGGTATTTTATTGGTACTTTATTGGTTTTTTTTATTTTTAATTGAATCTACCCGCATGGCGAATGATAAATCTTTGTCCGTCTTTTGGTCTGACAATCACTGAATATTGATTGGCATTGGCGCTGTTGATACTCACCAGTATATTGCCATAATAGGTATCCAAAATATCATAATCGATAGACAATACATTACGATATACGCCTTTAATCATGCGGAAAGTGTAGGTCCCAGATACTTCGCTTTGTGCAAATGTTAATGTGATTTCGTTTTGTATCTCATATGAAATCACGACCTGTTCAATGATAGTCATGCCCATTGAGCGAGTGATTTGATAAGTCGATTGATCATCATCTTTCGTATAAACAATCGTTATGGTCACTCCATTATCCAGCGTTGAAGAAGAGGTCATTGATTGTGTTTCTTTTTGATAGATCACACGTGACGTGTACGCTTGCGTACCTTTTTGCATCGTCATCTGCAACGTTGCTTGTTCATCATTATCTTCAACCACTTCATAGACGACTTCATAATCTATGGCTTCGCTATTGAGTGAGGAAACAGCAAATTTAATTGCAAATTTATGCTGTCTACGACTGATGATTTCACGTTGATATGCATATGTATCATCCGATGACAATATGTTCTCCATTAATTTCAAATAACGAAGAAGTCCATTGAAGTTGGTGGTAATTGCCGTTTCTTCATCATCGCCATTATCAAAGCCTAAGCTGGGACCACCAGCGAGCAATGTCATCGACGCATCTGTTTGTGAATTCATCATTGTTTCATCAATCAAGGAAATGGTCGATATCGATGATAACATGACGACTTCATACAGGGAATCATCATCAGTACTGGCTATCATGAGGGGATCCGTTTCTGGTGCTTGATATAATAAACCAGTCATCACCGCTGCTAGTAAAACAAATGTAGATGCCATCACCATCACTAATCGTCTCGGTCTAAAGACACGCTGCTTTTGAGGTTGTGGTGGTATGTCTTTGAATCTTGCTTTTATCTTTTCAGTGATGTCAGGAATAACAACAAGATTCGCTTTTTCTTTGATTAACTTTTCAACTTGGTTGTCTCTCATCCTTCATCACCTAATTTCTTTTTTAATTTTTCTAATGCTTTTTTATGTAGCCATAATACGGTACCTAACGGTTTGTCCATGATATCTGAAACCTCTCTAAATTTCAGATCATTAATCGTATGCAACACAACCACTTCTCGCTCATCATGATCAAGTAAATCAAGCAGTGTATAGATATCGCCTTCGTCCTTGACTTCATCCCGAGAGGGAATGGTTTCTAAAATGTCATCATTTTGAATCTCGCGTTTATATTTTGTATAATGATTGAGTGCATAATTTCGACCGATGGTTACGAGATATGCAACAGGATTATGTCCTGGGTCAACATCATCAATCTTTGCTAAAAACTGCATGTATGTATCTTGCATTAAGTCTTCTGTGATCATTTTGTCCTTAACGATACCTATGATTGTAAAGAAGACCTTTTGACTGGTCTCTTCATAAAATGCATCAAAGTGCGAATAGTTGCGATCTTTGAATTCCTTAATGTAGTGCTTTAACATGTTCACATTTTCCCCTTACATCTATCATACAATCGAAATGCCCATTTTATTGGTGTCATTTTCGATTTGTTTATTGGAAAGTCCATTTTTCGTTTTTTTGAGTCAGCAATTAAAATAAAAAGGGATTATACCATTTAATTTGAGTATAACCCTTCTGTGTTTAGTTCGCAACAATATTAACGATCTTGTTGGGTATGACAATCACTTTTCTAATCGTTAAACCATCGATATGTTTAGCGACATTCTCAACAGCGAAAGCTTGGGCTTTGACTTCATCTTCTAAAGCATCAATGCTCGTCATGAATTTACCGCGAAGTTTACCATTGACAGTCACCACAATTTCAACCTCATCTACGATCATTTTCTTTTCATCATAGGTGGGCCATTCGGCGTAGATCAATTGTTCATTGTGTTTCAGGCATACCTCGTTCAGTTCTTCAGTCATATGTGGACATATTGGATTCAATAGTTTTAATAAACCCCATGCTTGTTTCATACCAATCTTTCCTACTTTATAAACATCATTCACGAAGATCATCATCTGACTGATTGCGGTATTGAATGCGAGTTTATCATAGTCCTCGGTCACTTTTTTTATCGTTTGATGATAGCTTAATGACAGTTCCTTAACATCTTCTTTTTCAATCGGAAATTCAAACATCCGCCATACGCGATCTAAGAACTTCTTAGCCCCATTCAAACTATCAGTATTCCAAGGTTTATCGGCATCGAGCGGTCCCATAAACATTTCATATAATCTTAGAGTATCAGCGCCATATGATTCAATGACGTCATCAGGATTAATAACATTGCCTCTTGATTTGCTCATTTTAGAATGATCATCACCTAAAATCATCCCTTGATTAAAGAGTTTTTTGAAGGGTTCTTCATGTTTTGTAAGGCCAATATCATGAAGAAACATCGTCCAAAATCTCGCATATAAAAGGTGACCTACGGCATGTTCAGTCCCTCCGATATATAAATCAACAGGTAGCCATCGATCTAACAATGCTTTAGCCTCTTCACTATCGAGTGGTACCATGGATAAATGATTCTTAAGAATGTAGCCGATGAAATACCAAGAACTGCCAGCAAGCTGTGGCATGGTATTGGTTTCGCGTCTCACTTTTTTGCCTTTATAATTGACGTATAACCAATCATGAGCATTGGCTAATGGAGACTCGCCCGTTCCGCTCGGTCTAATGTTTTTTAGACGCGGTAATTCTAGTGGGAGATCTTCATCATCTAAAAGCATTAATTGCCCATTTTCATCAAATACAACTGGAAATGGTTCTCCCCAATACCGTTGACGTGAAAAAACCCAGTCGCGCAAGCGATAATTTGAATGCGCATACCCTTGTTTAGTCTCCGTTAAATAGGTGATAATTTTTTCTTTAGCATCCTCGTTATTTAAGCCATCAATAATCCCTGAGTTATAATGTATGCCATCACCGATATAAGCACCCTCAACATCGCTTTTAATAATTTCAATGATATCTAATCCAAATGTCTGTGCGAATTCAAAATCGCGATCATCATGTGCTGGAACTGCCATGACAGCCCCTGTGCCATAGTGAGGTAACACATAATCAGCAATCCAAATGGGTATTTTTTTATGATTCAACGGGTTAATCGCATAGGACCCCGTAAACACGCCTGTTTTGGTTTTATCGGTTTGACGATCCATATCTGTTTTTTGTTTGGTCATATGGATATAATCCTTAACACTCGCTAACTCATCGTCAGATGTGATACGTAAAACAAGTGGGTGTTCAGGAGCAAGCACACAATAAGTTGCTCCATAAATGGTATCTGGGCGTGTTGAAAACACATCAAATGATTGGTCTGAATCAGCCACTTGAAAAGTGATCATAGCACCCATGGATTTACCTATCCAGTTTCTTTGCATTTCTTTTAAGTTTTCAGGCCACGCCAGTTGATCAAGGTTTTCCAGCAAACGATCCGCATATTCGGTAATACGTAAAACCCATTGCCGCATGGCTTTTTTAACCACGGGGTAATGCCCTCTTTCGGAAACCATCATGCCATTTTCAACTAAGATTTCATCATTAGCAAGTACAGTTCCTAAGCCTTCACACCAATTAACTTCTACATCTTTTAAAACTGCTAAACCGTGTTCAGCCATCTTTTTAAAGATCCACTGTGTCCATTTAAAATACACCGGGTCTGCAGTTGCAAATTCGCGGTCCCAATCAATCCCTTTACCAGCAGAAATGATCTGCCGTTTAAAGTTTTTAATATTTTGGTAAGTAAATTCTCTGGGATCTTTACCTGTTGCCAATGCATATTGTTCAGCTGGAAGACCAAAAGCATCCCATCCCATGGGATGAAGGACATCATAGCCTTGCATGCGCTTGTAACGACTGATAATGTCTGTCGCTGTATAACCTTCAATGTGCCCTACATGTAATCCCGCTGCAGATGGGTATGGAAACATATCAAGCACATAATATTTATCTTTAAATCGATCATTGCTCGTTTTAAATAGTTTGTGTTCTAGCCAATAAGTTTGCCATTTTTTCTCGATTTTTTTATAGTTATAGTGCATGATACTGACCTCCGTATATGCTCTATTATACTGAAATATCATATATAATACAATTCAATTTGCGTTTAAACAAAGGTTAATGATGCAATTATAATTGTCATAGAGGGGATAAAACCATTATAATATAATTATAAGCCAAGATATCTTTATTAGGTGTGATGATGAAACAAGCCATTGAAAATTTAATTTATTATGAAATCGAGCAACAAACTATTCGTCAAAGAGACTACATGTACGTCAAAAATCAACTTTATTATTTGATTGGTTTGGAACCTTCTTATGAAATAATGACACCTCAACAAATCAATCATCCTTCGGATGCTTTAAATCAAATCTTGGATACATTAGAAAAATCTGGTAGATTAGATGGATCTGTTCAAGCAAGAGATTGGTTTGATGCTAAACTGATGAATGTTTTTGCGCTTTTACCTTCTATGCTCGAATATCAATTCAATCATTTATCAAGCGATCATAAAATGGGTTGGCTTTATCATTATGCACAAGCCTTGAATTATATTCGAATGGATCGCATCCTTAAAAATCAATCATATACCTATCAATCACCATTTGGCCATTTAGAAATAACGATTAATATGTCAAAACCAGAAAAAGATCCCAAATCAATTGCCAATGCTTTAACAGTAAAACATAACGTGTATCCAAAATGTTTATTATGCAAAGAAAACGAGGGATTTAGTGGCAATCCTTCTAGAGACCAACATCGCTTGATTAAATTTGACTTAGCAGGTGAATCTTGGTATTTCCAATATTCCCCCTATATTTACTATAATGAACACGCGATTGTTTTATCAGATGAACATCGTCTAATGCATGTTGATCAAACAACATTTAGAAACTTACTATTACTAACTGATATCTTTCCTGGGTACTTTTTTGGCTCAAATGCAGATTTACCAATCGTTGGTGGATCAATCTTAACCCATGATCACTATCAGGGCGGCAAGCATCATTTTCCCATTGAAAAAGCTTCAGTCATCAAGTCCTATACGTATCATGATCTCACGGTGGAAATGATTCATTGGCCATTATCGACGATTAGAATTCGTGGTCACCATCCGGAAAAAATTGTTCAATTAGCTGATCGATTTCTTAAACAATGGCTAACCTATAACCATGATGCTTTAAATATCAAAGCTTATACGCACGATGAACGTCATCACACGATGACATCGATTGCAAGAAAACGTGATGAAATCTATGAATTAGATTTGGTGCTCAGAGATAATCACACATCGAAAGAACATCCCCTGGGAATTTTTCATCCTCATGCTGATAAATGGCATATTAAAAAAGAAAATATTGGTTTAATTGAAGCAATGGGTTTAGCCATTTTACCAAAGCGTTTGATGTCTGAATTGACTGAAATTAAGGCATATATCACAGACCATAAACCATTAAATAAAGCGTCGATGATTCATCAAAATTGGATAGATGAAATTAAAGATACAATAGATATAAACCATATTGACCAAGCGATTAACGAAGCCGTTGGACAAGTTTTTGAACAAGTGCTGATCGACTGTGGTGTCTTTAAATTAAATAACGAAGGCAAAGATGCTTTTGATACATTCATCAAAGCAGTTTTATCATGAAAACTAAACTCATAGAACAATTTAACACCGTTTATGGACGTACAGACGGTTTAACCTATTTTTCACCTGCACGAGTAAACTTAATTGGTGAACATATCGATTATAACGGGGGATATGTCTTTCCATGTGCCTTATCTTTTGGGACATATGGTATTATCGGAACGCGTCAAGATAATATTGTTCACGTTTATTCTAAGGGCTTTTCAAAAACCTTCTATACATTTAAATTAGATGAGTTGGTTAAAGATAAAAATAGCGCTTGGGTAGATTACATAAAAGGCGTTTTATATGTTTTAAGTGAAACTCATCATGATATCGCTACGGGATTTGATCTATATATTGAAGGTAACATGCCAGAAGGCGCTGGTCTTTCTTCCTCTGCTTCTCTTGAAGCATTGTTATTAGTCATGCTTAATGACCTATTTTCCCTAGACCTTTCTACGAAAGAACTCGCTATGCTAGGTAAAGCCGTAGAAAACAGCTTTATCGGAGTCAACTCGGGTATGATGGATCAGTTTGCAGTGCTCGCAGGCAAAAAAAATTATGGCATCTTATTAAATACAGCAACGCTTGATTTTGAATATATGCCTCTTTTCTTTGGCAATTATCAATTGCTCGTGATTAACTCTCATAAAAAACGGGGTTTAACAGATTCAAAATATAATGAGCGGTATCAAGAATGTCAAGAGGCACTGCATATCTTAAAACCTTTATATCATAAACCGGATTTATGCAGTTTAACACTAGCGGAATTAAAAGCTTCAAAAAATCAACTAACGGATATTTTATATCGACGCGTACGCCATTGTATCACCGAACAAGCGAGGACCATTAAATCTAGCATAGCACTCAAAAATCATGATATTAAAGGCTTTGCTGAAATATTAACCGCCTCACATCAATCCTTGAAAAATGATTATGAGGTGACTGGCGATGAACTCGACATCCTCGTTAGTGAAACATTAAAAGCCGGGGCGATTGGTGCGAGAATGACGGGTGCTGGCTTCGGTGGTTGTATCATTTCTATCATAAAAAAAGATCAATTGAATCGCATCATCGATCGTGTGAAAAAACAATACACAGATAAAGTTGGTTATGAACCATCATTTTACGCTGTTCATCCAAGTGATGGTACACATCAAATTTAGATTAAGAAAAAGGTATCACCATAGCGATACCTCATGCTTAGAGAGCACTGCTCTCTTTTTATTTTTGTAACTTTTCAACAAACTTGACGATATCACCAACAGTTTTGATGTTTTGTGCTTCTTCGTCACTGACTTGGATTTCAAATTCATCTTCAATGTTCATAATCAGTTCAACAGCGTCGATGGAGTCTGCACCAAGATCTTCGGATAACTTCGCTTCCATCGTGATTTTTTCTTCCGGAACGTTAAGCTCTTCCTTAATCATAGCTTTTATGCGCTCAAATACCATGTCTAGTTTCCTCCTTAATATAACGATAACATTATAAGATATTTTAAGAGCTTTGTCAATTGTATTTTTTGAACTTCAAACTATTTTGTTTCTGGGAATCTACTATATAGATAAGTAAAAGATTTAATTTTGTTACACAAGTCAATCGTCAAATCGTTCTTGTCAACTCGCCAAATCCAGTTACCACCTAATGTCGAAGGTGTATTCATTCTCCCCACTTTCCCTAAGTGTAAATAATCTTGGATGGGGATGATGGCCGTATCTGCAACACATCCCAAGGTTGTTTTAATCAAACTGTCAACACGGTTGCCTGACGTATGATTGATATAATCAAGACAATATGCCAAATCCGCTTTAGGAAGTGATTCAAACCATGTTTTCGTGGTCATGTTATCATGTGTACCCGTATATGCAATCATATTTTTTTCATAAAAATGTGGCAAGTATTCACTGGATTCTTTAGCATCAAATGCAAACTGTAACAATTTCATGCCAGGAAATCCCGTTTTCTTCAACACTTCTCTGACGGGTGGTGTGACGACTCCTAAATCCTCAGCGATGATATTGACACCTTTGATGGCTGATTTAATTGCATCGAACAAATCGTCTCCTGGTCCTTTTTTCCAAATACCTTTGACCGCTGTCTTATCGCCATATTTAATGGCGAAATAATTAACAAAGCCAATAAAATGATCGATTCTCACCATATCGAATAGCTTAGATGAATGTCTGACGCGCTCAATCCACCAAGCATACCCATGATCTTTCATGTAAGACCACTTATAGAGTGGGTTTCCCCAAAGTTGACCATCTTCAGAATAATGATCTGGTGGTACCCCTGCCACTTCAATCGGTATATTTTTCTCATCTAATTCAAACATTTCTGGATGCGCCCAAACATCGGATGAATCAAAAGATACATAGATGGGCATATCACCGATAATCGATATGCCACGCGCATTCGCGTATAATTTTAATGCTTGATACTGTTTACTTGCCTGATATTGCATGAAATAATGAAATTCAACTTCATCTTTTAGTTGCACTTTGAGATGATTGATGACATCCTGATCTCTCAAGCGAATATGATCTCCCCAATATAACCAAGATTTCCCACCATGGGCATGTTTGATCGCCATAAAAAGCGCATAGTCCGATAACCAATACGATTCTTCTTTTAAGAAGGCGAGATAGTTTTCATCTTGCTGATCAAAGCGATCAAACGCTTTTTTAAGGATGCGGAAACGATCTTGATATAGTTTTTGATAATCCACGGTAAGCGGATTAGTCCCTGATGTTCGCGCCTCATTTTTGTTTAGTAGACCATCATTAATCAACATATCCAAATCAATGAAGTAGGGATTATTCGCGAACGCTGAAAATGTTTGATAGGGTGAATCACCATAAGATGTTGGTCCCAAAGGGAGGAGTTGCCAACATGTTTGTTTTGCTTCATGCAAAAAATCAACAAAAGCATATGCTGATTGTCCATATGATCCAATTCCATAAGGGCTTGGCAAACTGGATATGTGCATTAATATTCCTGCTTTTCTCATGCTTTTACCTTCACTTCTAAGACAACTGATTCGAATGGTTTTAAGAAGATCATCCCATTTTTAATCCTTGTCTTTTTGTAGTTGTTCAATACGACTTCTAGAATGTTGTACTGTGTGAGATCAAACATGACGTCATATTGACTAAAAGAATTTATAACTAATAGTGTTTGATCACCGCGTAATCTCGTATATGATAAGCAATCTTTATTTTCTAAATCAATAAAATCCAACTCGCCATATGTAATCACCTCGTGATACTGACTGTTTTTTCTAAGATCGATCAGTTTTTGATAATGATGCCATAACGAATCAGGATCTTTTAAACTGTTTTCAACATTGATTTTCTTGTAATTAGGATTGACATGAAACCAAGGAATACCCTTCGTAAACCCAGCAGCGCTTGATTTATCCCATTGCATCGGTGTTCTACCGTTATCTCTAGATTTTAGACTTGCTTTTTTTAGTGCATAAACCGGATTATCTGATACATGTTCTAATTGATACCTGTAATTCGCAACCGATGACTGATCATCAAAATCTTGCACATCTTGAAAAGGATAATTGGTCATGCCGATTTCTTCACCTTGATAGATGAACGGTGTCCCTCTCATCATATGAATCACGGTTGCTAACATCTTCCCCGATGCTTTTGGATATTTGTAATGACCATAATGCGACATGAGACGCGGTTGGTCATGATTGAGCCAATTTAACGGTAACCACCCTTTTTCTTTAAAAGCATCTTGCCATTTTTTAAACACTGCTCTTAACTGAATGACATCGACTTTTAGCTTTTTCGGATCAACAACCTCATTTAAGTTATTACACCAATTATGATCGAAATTGAATACCATCGATAATTCATTCGCATCAAAACTAGCATATTTTAAAGCATTTTCAATTGTTGCTTGTCCACCGACTTCACCAATTGTCAGAGCATTGTGCGGTTTAAACAATTTTTCATTGAGTTCTTGTAGATAGTCGTGGACTTTAGGCAAATTAGAAAAACGGTGCCAATCCAATGGATATTTGTGTTTTTTGTCATGGATGTCTTCGAGAGGTGCGCGATCCAAATGTGATACAGCATCGATTCTAAAACCATCCGCTCCGACGTCTAACCAAAATTCACCGATGTTAATCATCTCTTCACGAACCTTCGGGTTACGCCAATTAAGATCGGGCATCTTATCGGAGAAAATCTTCATATAATAACTATTGGATGGTTCATCAAAACACCAAGCACTACCACCAAAAAAAGATCCCCAATTGGTTGGTTCAACACGTTTACCGTCTTTCATCTTTCCTTCATGCCATATGTAGTAATCACGATATGGATTATCTTTACTTTTTCTAGATTCGATAAACCATGGATGTTCATCAGATGTATGATTCAAAACAAAATCCAAAATGACCTTGATGCCAAACTCATGTGCAGTTTTAATCAGTGTTTTAGCGTCATCTAATGTACCAAAACGCTGATCAACTTGATAGAAATTTCTGACATCATAGCCATTATCATCCATCGGTGAGTCGTAAAAAGGTCCAATCCAAAGAAGATTGATACCTAAATCTTTTAAATATGTAAGTTTTTCAGTGATACCGATGAGATCACCGATACCGTCATTATTGCTGTCATAGAAGCTTTTTGGATAGATTTGATAACCAACGCTTTCCATCCACCATTTTTTGTCCATAAAACACTCCGCTTTTACTACGTAAATATTTTATCACACGTTGTTATTTTTAAAACAATGTTAGCGGTTTCATATTTCATCATATGCTATAATATGAACGGTGATTATAATGAATATTTCAGCACTATGGCATCAAGCGAAATCTGAGTACGCTTATGCTTATGATAAAAACACATTACATATCCTATTACGCACGGCTAAAAATGATTGGGACAACGTCAAAATCATTTATGGTGATGCTTTCGATTGGACGCGAAATAACGATCGTCAAATCGTTTGGAATCATGATATTTTAACAATGAATAAGCGTTATCAAACGCGTCTTTTCGACTACTATTTCATCGCAATCCAGCCAAAAGATCAACGTGCAAAATATGCGTTTACTTTGACCAAAGGCGATGATACGTATTTCTTTGGGACAGCCGGTTGCCAAATGGTTTCGCAAAAGGATAAACTTTATGATACTTATGACCTTTCTCTATATTACAATTATCCGTTTATTCACAGCGAAGATAGTAGTCAAACACCTAAATGGGTTAAAGATACACTATGGTACCAGATTTTCCCCGATCGTTTCAATCGCGTGGATAGCACATCAACGCTGAAATGGGGTAAACTCCCTGTTAACAATCATGAACTTTATGGTGGAAATCTAAAAGGTATTATTGCAAAATTACCTTATATCAAAGATATGGGATTTACGGGTATCTATTTGAACCCGATCTTTAAATCTCCTTCCGCACATAAATACGATACAGTTGACTATTATAGCGTCGACCCATTATTTGGTACAACAAAAGATTTTAAAACACTGCTTGACGAGTCACATGCATTAAACATCAAAATCATGATTGATGGCGTTTTTAATCATGTGGATTTCACGCATCCATGGTTTTTGGATGTTATCAAAAACGGTGAAAAGAGTATTTATAAAGATTGTTTCTACATCGATCAGTATCCGGTTGCAAATTTTCAAGTTACAAACCATGGCCGCCCCCTTCAAAATAGCACAGTTAAACCGAACTTCAAAACCTTCGCCTATAGTGCTCACATGCCAAAATGGCATACCAATAACCCGCTCACACAAAAACATCTATTAGGTGCAATTTCTTTTTGGACATCACTCGGTGTCGATGCGTGGCGTCTTGATGTATCCAACGAGATCAGTCATCGCTTTTTACGACAAATCATGGATACAGTTAGAGCTATAAACAAGGATGTCTATGTGCTAGGAGAGAACATGGACAATGCAATCCCTTGGTTATTCGGAAATCAGATGGATGCTGTGATGAATTATCAAATGGTCCATCCGCTATGGAAATTTTTGGAACATCAAATCACCGTAGATGAATTCAAAGATCGCATGGTGACTTATTTGGCACAAACCCCGAAAAACATTTTAGAAAATATGTATAATTTGGTCGGTACGCATGATCAAGTGCGCATCAAGAGACGGTTAGACGATGATGTTAGACGTGAAAAACAAGCATTCATTTGGATGTTTGCTTCCGCCGGTACGCCATCGGTTTATTATGGAGATGAGATTGGTATGACAGGAGATCACGATCCCGATAATAGGCGCTGTATGATTTGGGATGAGAACGAATGGGATCTAGATTTTCAATCATTTATTAAAAAACTTATGATTTTAAGAAAAACCTATACGAGCCTATCGGTAGCCGACTATGGGTTCTTATCTGGTGATGTTCTTGCATTCACTAAATCAGATCAATCATCAACCGTGCTCATTATTTTAAATCAAGAAAAACAACAAATTCTTCACATACCCAAAGCTTTTCAAGGTGATTATCAAAACCTTTTTACAAATGAAAAAATGGTTGTTCGTGATAAAATGTCTTTGAAAGCTTATGATACCTATATGCTTTTAAGGAGCTGATCGTTATGAAGCCAACGATACGAGATGTCGCGAAAAAAGCGAATGTCAGTGTGTCTACCGTTTCACGTGTCATCAACCAAAAAGGGTATGTCCATGAAGAAACAAAAATACTGGTTGATCAAACCATCAAAGAAATGGGATTCATTCCCAACCAATTGGCGCGTAGTTTAACCAGTCACAGTTCTAAAATCGTCGGTGTGATTGTCCCGCATATCGGACCATCTTTTTATGGTGAACTGCTTGAAGGCATTGAATCACAAGCTGCGACGAACGGCTATAAAATCATGTTTTGTCACACCCAAGATGATCCAGATCGCGAAATCGAATATTTGAAATTTTTTGAACAATACAACATCGATGGATTAATTGTTGCTTCCAACTTCAACAATAAGGATCGCCTAACAGATCTTAAAATTCCAACCATCACAGTTGACCATATCTTAGATGAAAATATTCCTTCTATCACATCTGATAATATCAAAGGTGGGGAACTAGCTGCTGATAGACTGATAAAGGCCGGTGCAAAGCATATATTAATCTTTAGAGGCCCTTCATTTTTATTGACCACTATGGAACGAACCATCGGTGTTATCAACATCTTGAAACAAAACGATTTATATGCGAATATCTATGATTTTGATTTGCTGAATCCAGACATCAAGATGATTGAAGATGTCATCTATAATAATCCAAATGTCGACGGTATTATCACGTTTACCGACACCTTAGCTTTAGCGACGTTACACACGTTACATAACCTGGGTAAAAGAATACCTGAAGACGTCTCATTGATCGGTTATGATGATACGCCTTATGCGAAATGGGTAACCCCGCCGATTACGACCATCCATCAATCCATTAAATTCATGGGTCAACAATCATTAATCAATTTAACGAAATTAATGAAAGGTGTTGAGTTAGAAACTTTACATGATATCGTTGATGTCAAATTGATTGAAAGAAAATCGACCAAATAACAAAACGGCCAAGGGTGCTATCCTTGGTCATTTTTTTAGTCTGAGAATGATACCTGACAATGGTCCTAATTTCGGTTTGATGTAATGATGAAACCCCAATTTATCCCCCTTAATCGCTCTTAAAGTCTTTCCGTTATATTGATTGGATCCAAAATATATCGACTTATCGGAATTCAGAATTTCTTCATAATAACCATATTGTGGTACAGGAACGTCGTACGTGACATGAACATTTGGTGTCATATTCAGTATGATGATTAATGTTTCATGATGTCCAAATCTTGCATAAGCAAATACACTTTGATTGGTATCATCGGCTACTAACCATTGAAATCCATCAAGCTTGTGGTCTTTAACATAAAGCGCTTCGTGATGCCGATATACCATGGCCAAGTCGCTAAAGAATCGCAGCGCTTTTTGATGGGTTGCATCGTCTAATAAAAACCAATCGAGTTCACCTTTAAAAGCCCATTCAGAAAACTGAGCGAATTCACCGCCCATGAAGAGTAACTTCTTTCCCGGGTGTGTCATCCAGAGCGTCATCAATAAGCGCCAATTAGCCATTTGCTGAAAATAGTCACCTGGCATCCTTGATACCAAACTGCCTTTCATGTGGACAACTTCATCATGTGAGAACGGCAAGATAAATTGCTCATTAAACGCGTACATCAAACCAAATGTAATCTGATGATGGTGATATTTGCGATTAATAGGGTCCTCTTTGAAATATTTCAATACGTCATTCATAAAGCCCATATTCCATTTGTAATTGAATCCGATACCGCCGGTATCGACCGGATGTGTGACCTTTGGATAGGCCGTTGAGTCTTCAGCCATGAAAAGGAGACGGTCATCTTTGCTAAAAAGATGGGCTGATAAATCTTGTAAAAAGTGAATCGCATCCATATTCTCACCCATATTTGCATCACCCAAATAATAGATTAAGTTGGATACAGCATCAATTCTAAAACCATCAATATGAAAATAATCCATCCAAAACGTCAAAGCGGAGCGCATGAAACTTTTTGTTATCCCTTTAGAAAAATCAAGATTGTTGGTACCCCAAACGACATTTTCACGACGATTTTTATCATCGTATTCATAAAGCGGTACACCGTCGAAAAATGACAGACCATGCGCGTCTTTGCAGATGTGTCCAAGCACCCAATCCATGACGACTCCAATCCCTTTTTTATGCATACAATCGACAAAATACATGAAATCTTGAGGAACACCATAGCGCGATGTCGCAGCAAAAAATCCTGTACCTTGATATCCCCAAGAATCATCAAGTGGATATTCATAGATGGGTAACAGTTCTACGTGCGTAAACCCATGAGCTAAAACGTAATCGGCGAGTTCATCGACGATTTCGTTATATTTTTTAAACATGCCATACTTTCTGCGCCATGAACCGAGGTGTACTTCATAGATCAGTACGGGTTCTTGATAGGGTTTCTTCTTTTCATAAAACCATTTTTGATCGTGCCAAGAATACCCGTCAATGTGGTAGACTTTACTGCCCGTTGCTGGTCTTTCTTCAGCAAAATAACCAAATGGATCAGCTTTATAAAGCACATCGCCATGATGCGTATGAATTTCGTATTTATAGATTGACCATTCGAGGTTTTCGGGAATCTCGATGCGGTAAAAACCCAAAGGGTGAATTTTTGTCAAGACATGTTTCCATCCCTCATAGTGGTTGAATTCAGCTACTAACCGGACTTCTTTAGCGTGTGGCGCATAAACTGTAAACTGGGTTGCTACAACCTCATTTTGATTATTTTTAAGTAAATGCGCACCTAAAAAATGGTGCGCATTGTCACTACTGCCATTTAAGAATTTTTGAATGTCATGATCATCTATCATGCGCATATGAAAACTCCTTTACTTCTTGATGTGAACAATATATATGCCTGGTTGATCAACATAGACACAGTGTTTCTCAGTCAATGCCTTTTGGGATGGAAAAATCAATTGACCCTCGTTCATAGGTAATCTTTCCAAATCAAAATAATTCTTGATATAATGGATCAAGATGTTTTTGTGATCTTCAAGTTTATATACAATGAGTTTACCATATTTTTCAACTGATACTTTTGATGAATGATACGTTGTTTGCCGATATAGCGCAAATCGTTTTCTTAATTTTAACAATTTTGTCAGTTGTTTGACACTTTTTTCAGTCGGTCTCCAAATGATTTGATTGACATCATCGGGTGATTCAAAAGCGTTTTCTACACCTTTTTTTGTACGATAAAATTCTTGACCAGCATGATAAAACGGAACACCCTGCGAGATGGCAATCATATGCATAGCCAGATCAGCTGCTACCTTTAAATCGGTAATTTGGAAGCCTTTTGAAACTGCGGCATCATAATATGTCATATTATCATGGCATTCAACGTAGTTGATCGATTGGTTTGGTGATTCAAATAGATGGGGACTGCCAATCAGTGACTGCATGGCACGTTGTGCGAGCTTTTGGTTGCCCATCGTATAACCGATTTGTGAACCGTGTAGTTCACCTTTTAAGACGTTTCTATAAAAATCATTGAACTGTGCGTAAGATGGCAATTTCTTTTGATTATGCTGATTGGCTCTTTCTGTTGGTTTCATCGCATTTTCCATATTCCAACCTTCACCATAAAGCATAATCGAGGGATTAATGGTCTTGAGTTCAGATTCAATCTCGATCATGGTCTCAATATCCATTAATCCCATGAGATCAAATCTAAATCCATCCACTTTGAATTCATTTGCCCAATGCTTCAGACTATCTTTGATTAATCTTCTAACCATGTAGCGTCTCGTTTCGACGTCATTTCCACAATACGAACTATTGGTCATCTTGTGATTTTCATCGTGGCGATAAAAATAACCAGGAACTAAATAATCGTACGGGAATGTGTGATTGTTGAAGACATGATTATAGACGACATCCATATTGATACCTAAGCCGATTTCATGGGCTTTGTTGATTAGGGTCTTGTAGGCATTGATGCGATCATATGGATCCTCTGGATGGATAGAAAACCAACCTTCAAGACTGAAATATTGGCTGGGATTATATCCCCAATTGTAACGCTTATCTTTGTTTATCTCGTCGACAAGTTCAAAATCATAGACAGGCAGCAACTGTAAATGCGTGATGCCTAACTTTTTGACATAATCGATTGGACGCATGCCCAGATGATGACTATGTGAAAATAAACCATTGAATGTTCCTTTAGATGCAACATCTAAAGCCACGGTCATATCTCTTACGTGTCCTTCATAGATGACGGCATCCACAGCATTTTTTAGTTTAATGGGTGATGGTGGACTTTGCATGGTTTTTTTCCAATCGATGATGTAATTACCTGCCAACCCCTGTGCATTGGCATAAGGGTCACTCACGTCATACCATTTGTCTTCCAGCCTCACATGATAATCGTAGCGTTTACCTTCGAGATTACCTAAAACTTTTACATGTCTGACACCATCATGATAAGTCATTTTGTAGGTTTTGTTGTCAAGGACGAGTTCGACCTCTCTAGCAACTGGCGTGAATACATAAAAATCGGTATAGGATTCCGTATAAAAAACACCGAGTGGACCATGATAACGATATTTTTTTTCGAATTCATCAGTCAATGTGACAAGTCCAATTTGTAAGGGATATATGGCATCATTGATGCTGATATTTTCGGTTTGGTGAATCTCGATATCCCGGTCGGTTTTAAAATATTGAGACTCGTTTTCATTTTTCACCCATTGAATGTCAAGTCCAGCAATCGAAATAGCATAGATATATTGATCAGATTCGATCCTAATCAGCCTTAGTCCGTCAATAAATGCGTTCATTGATAATTTCCTCTACTGGTTTTAATGATGATTGGTTCCGTCGTTCCGGTAATTTGATGCGCCGTGATTGTCACCGGTGTAAGGTCTAGCAGATTCGTATAGGTACCATCTAACAAGGGAACCGGAATGATTTTCGCGTTTTCTAAATTGAAAATACCTACGATGCACGTTTTTTTGTTTTCATAAGATAAGACAACTGCCTGATCATGATTGTGCATGTGAAAGTTGGCAGTTGAAAACATTGGATCTTTTTTAAGTTTAGATAATTTTTTAATCAATGGCTCAATCGAGCGATTGGGCTGCCATACAATGAGATCATCTTCAAACAAATCTGGACGATGATCAACCATATGTTCCATGCCTGCATAAATAAATGCGGCACCTCTCAAAAAGAAAGATAGTGACACGAGCATTACAAAATGCTGATCATCTCTCACTCTTTCGTGTAATCGTGCTTGATCATGATTTTCAAAACTTCGAAGTTTCACATAATTTTTAGGATATGTCGTTTCCTGACGATAGATTTCATCCATCCATTTATGCAACATACTTGGTGTTTTAAGATATGCTTCAAAGTGTTCGAAAATATCATAATCATAACAGATATCAAACGCTTGATACATTTGGCTATCTGTTGAACAATCATATCCTAAATCCCGTAAATATTTAATGAAAGAAGGGTGAACAGATTCCGATAACCAAATCAGTTCTGGATTGATTTGATCAATTTTTGTTCTAGCAGCCATCCAAAAGTCAATGGGCAATAACGGCGCGACATCACATCTAAAGCCATCAACATGTTTAGCCCAGTAAGCCAGCATGTTGATCATATAATCCCAAACGGCTTGATGCTGATAATCGAGATCGGTGATATCGCTCCAATTTCCGACGCGGTTTGCGAATTCACCATTTGGTTTATGATAAAACCAGTCTGGATGTTTTTCTGTCAACACTGAATCTTTTGCTGTATGATTGATGACGATATCCATCATGATCTTCATATCGCGCTGATGAACCGCTTCGACAAGTCGATCAAAATCCGTCATCGTGCCATAGTTTTCATCGATTTGATAATAGTCAAAAACTGCGTAAGGGCTCCCTTTAGAGCCTTTACGCATCTTTTTTCCAATGGGATGAATCGGTAAGAGATAAAGCACATCAACACCTAAGGATTTGATGCGATCAAGATCAGCAATGAGTCCATTGAAATCTTGTGTTGCCGAGTGTTGTCTGACAAAAACTTGATAAAACGTAAGATTGCGAAGCGAATGAGAAGTTTGTTTCGCCATATGAATCACTCCTTATTCAAATGTGACTGGTCTTAAATGCCAAATGTCATCATTATAGCTCTTTATGGTTCTATCAGATGTGAAATAACCTGAATGTGCAATGTTCATGATTGATTTATGCAACCATCCTTTACGGTCCTTGTAGGCTTCATTAGCACGTTCATGTGCTTCCACATAACTGGCAAAATCCTTCATAACAAGGAATGGATCATGATTTAATAATGCCTGAGTGACGTAGTCAAAGTAGCCTGGATTGGGATTCAAATGTCTAATGAATCTAAAGACTTCTTGTAGTCGCGGATCTTGTTCATAGATGTCACTTGGGCGATAACCGTTATGTCGGTAATGCTCAACGACTTCTTCTGCGTTCATACCGAAGATGATTTCATTTTCCAATCCTGCTTCTTTAACGATTTCGACGTTAGCACCATCGAGTGTACCAATGGTAATCGCACCATTCATCATAAATTTCATGTTACCCGTACCAGAAGCTTCTTTTGTGGCCGTTGAAATCTGTTCTGAAAGATCAGCAGCAGGCATGATATATTCGGCATAGGTCACATTATAATTAGTTACGAACACAACCTTTAGTAATTGGTTTGTATCAACGTCATTGTTGATGACTTCTGAAGCGGTATCAATCAATTCGATAATCGCTTTTGCCATGTGATATGAAGGTGCTGACTTCGCGCCAAATATGAAAGCGTGCGGATGATAGTTTGCTTTGAATTCAGGATCACTTTTTAAGCGTTGATAAACATAGATGATATGTAGAATGTTCATCGCTTGTCGTTTGTATTCGTGAAGTCGTTTTGCCTGGATATCAAAAATCATGTTCGGATCCAAATAAACACCACGATCGGCAAATATCTTTTCTGATAATGCTTTTTTCTTTTCTTGTTTCATCTCAAAAATCGCTTGTTGCGTTTCGGGATCATCTTTAAACTGATCAAATGCTTCAAGTTTCGTCAGGTCCTTACGCCATGAAGTCCCAATCTTTTCATCTAAAATGTTGGTCAGTTCATGATTGATATGGATCAACCATCTGCGATGGGTGATGCCGTTGGTCTTATTGTTGAACTTCTGAGGATACAATTGATAGAAATTATGCATTTCATTGTGCTTTAGAATTTCTGTATGTAATTCAGCGACACCATTAATTGAAAATGCGCCATAAATACAAATATGCGCCATGCGGATGTGGTGATTACCCACAAGCCCCATTAAATAAATCTGTTCTTTGTTATAAAGACCGTTCGTTTCTAGTATTTCATGAAATCGACGATCCATTTCCTTAACGATCGTGAAAATACGGGGTAAGACGCGTCTAAAAATACCAATATCCCACTTTTCAAGTGCTTCTGATAAAATCGTATGGTTGGTAAATGCGACGCACTTCGTAACAATCTGCCAAGACTCATCATAACCCAAGCCTTCATTATCCATCAAAATACGCATGAGTTCAGGGATGATCAATGTTGGATGCGTGTCATTGATTTGGAACGTGTAATAATCTGCTAATTTCCTAACATCTCTACCAAGCGCTTTATGTTCACGAATCGCATGTTGAATACCTGCAGCACTGAAAAGATATTGTTGTTGCAGTCTTAATGTCTTCCCCTCAACAGTTGAATCATCGGGATAAAGTTGATTATCGATTTGATGCACCAACTGCAAATAACCATCATCTTGAATCTTTTGTAGATCCGATGGTTCAGTACCCCAAAGTCTTAAGATATTGATGACATCGTTATCATCACCGACAACTTTAACATCATAAGGGACGGCTTTAACCCATGTTGAATGTTTCAACGTCGTATAATCGACAAAACCAAAAAACGGAATATCAATCGCTTCTTCCGGATGTTTCGTTTCCCAAATAAATGGTTTATCAAGCCATATTTCTGGTTTTTCATGCTGTTTATGGTTAATCAGTTCTTGATTGAAAAACCCATGTTGATAACGAATACTGTTACCATATAAAGGTAATCCCATCGATGCTGCTGAGTCTAAGAAACAAGCAGCTAAACGACCGAGTCCGCCATTGCCCAAACCAGCATCTATTTCCGCATGTTCTACTTCGTTTAAGTCGATACCCATCTCTTTAAACGCTGCGACAACGACTTTGCAGTGATTGCTGTTTTGAAGATTGTTGGAAATTAATCGACCCATCAAAAATTCCATCGAAAAATAAATGGTTTTCTTTAACCCATTTGCTTTGATGTATTTTTCGGTTTTGGCTAATTTCTCATCAAGTTCTTCGTTTAATAATGAAGCCAATGCTGTGTATCTTTCATACACGGTTGATTGTTCTAAAGTAGTTTTTAATTCGTTTTCCAAATATCCGATATACGCATCTTTGAAAGATGCCTTGTCATTAAATACATGATTCATAGTCTATACTCCTTCATTTTGTGCCAATCATATTGTAGCATAGCTTTTACGAAAACGTTTTATTTAAACTACATCAAAACGTTCTCACAATCAGCCAGCAAAAAGGGTAATGATTTACCCTTTGGTTGCTCCTGCCATGATACCTTCAATCAAGTATTTTTGGAATGTCATGTATAAAACAGTAATTGGAAAGCCAACAAAGATAGTCGCTGCAGCGAATGCTGAGTAGTGTAAACTATCTGATGTCGTTTCCAAGAAATTAAAGATACCAACAGCTAACGTCCACTGTGTTTGGATATCATAATCCGCTGGTGATCCAGCAGGTTTGAATTGTAATAAGTACCCTGGTAACATATAATCCATCCAAGGTGCCATGAACATACCAACAGCGACAAATGTCAAAATTGGTACAGCTAGCGGTAATATAACCCTGAAGAAAATTTGCAGTTTATTTGCACCATCAATCATCGCTGATTCGTCCAAATCCTTAGGGATCTGACTTAAGAAGCCTTTGACAAGCCATAAGTTACCTGGAATACTACCACCGATGTAAAGAATGGTTAACGCTGTTGGTTGCCCCAACAAATTAAACTTCCAAAATAAAACGTACATCGCAATCAATCCCATGAATGATGGGAATGCTTGTAATACAAGAATGGTCAACAATCCTGCCTTCTTCCCCTTGAAACTGAAACGAGCAAAGACGTATGCCGCACCAGTGATTAACAAGGTACCAACCACCATATTGATGAGCGCGATCTTCAACGTGTTCCAATACCAAGTTAAGAACTTCGTTTCATTGAAAAGATAAGTAAACGCTTCAAACGAAGGATTTTCCGGCCATATGGTGTTTGGAATGGCTGTGCGAAGATTTGCGAATGCCATACCAAATATATAGACCACAGGTACGATGATGACGATGGCGATGAACACGATTTCCATCATGATGGCTAATCTACTAATCATGCTACCAAAACTAAAGATGGCTTTTAGACCAGCTTTGGAAATATTGCGTTTTTTAGGGGCTTTGACATAATAGATGAAACTGACAATTGGAACCAGTCCAAATAATCCCACCTTGACGCCTTCGTAGCCTTTCTTTCTTGCATATTCGGTAACGATGCCTTGATGAAACAAGATGAGCACCATCACAAAATAGATGAGCAATAATTTAGATAATGACCAATTACCTATACCGAGATAGAGCACCACTGAGATCGGAATTAACAACAAGAAAATCAATAGATTTAATAATGCGAAGAATCCTAATCTTGTCATAATCATTCCAAAACTATATAAATGTGTGATTTCTTCATCTGTAATATGGGTGTGTGTCGGTAAAGCATTGATTTTCTTGTATCCATAAAATGGAATCATAGAAATGCGACGATACTTATTACCTTCATACCCTTTTTTGTTCGCTAAGTCATAAACGGTTGCGTAGTTTACAGTCAGGACAACCGATACAACATATAATGCTAATATCATCCATATTAACATGGTCCTAGTCCTCCGTAAATGCGCGTGTCCGCGATAAGTTCCAAGCTGTCAACGACCCGACAAACAAGAAGATCAAAACCGAGAATACAGAAGCCATATTATATTGTTTGTAGTTGACCGTCAACTGATACATCCAGGATATGAGGATATCCGTATCACCGGCATATCCTCTAGACACAATGCCTGCGTTTGGTCCTCCACCTGTAATGAAGTAGATAACCCCAAAGTTATTGAAGTTACCAGAGAATGTCATAATTAAAATAGGTGCGGTTGAATAAAGCACCAAAGGCATGGTGATCTTCATGATTTTCTGAAAACCAGTCGCCCCGTCAATTTCCGCGGCCTCATATAATGTCCGATCAATGGCCGTCATGACGCCAGTCATGAGCGCCATAAAATATGGGAATCCAAGCCAAATGTTGATCACAATCAATGCGCCTCTTACAAATGTTGGATTTTTAGAGTTTGTAAACCATTGAATGTTATCAAAGCCGAGATAAAATAACCGCGAAATGCCCTCTAGCGATTCAAAATTCACACCTAACATATTCATATTTCTAAGCACTTCATAAATACCAATATTATTTAAAAAACTATTGATAAATCCGTGTTCATTGAAGATAACTGAGAACACCATCTGTGATAATAGTGCGGGTATTGCCCAAGGTAGAATGAATAAGGTACGCCAGAATTTTCTAAACACCACTTTTTCACTGTTCAAAATTAACGCTTGAATGAACCCACCAAAGAATACGGTAAACGTTGAGAAAACTGCCCATATGAGTGTCCATCCTGAAACACGCCAAAAGGCAGCGCCAAATGACGATCCTAAACCAGACGTCCAGTCGAATAACGCCATGAAGTTGGTAAAACCGACCCAGTCGAACGTATCAATTTGTGATTCATTACCGGCAATGCTTGTAAAAGCGATAATAAAGCCAAAGACAATCGGCATGATGGAAATGAATGCCAGCACGAACAACGCTGGTGATAAGATGATATATTCAAAGCTTTCTTCATAGACCGCTTTTGCATATTCTTTTTCCTTAAGGATGATATCGCCTTTACGTTTTTTCTCACTCACGCTAAACGTGTCATGAACACTCCAAATACCAAATATGAAGAAGAATAGTGAGAGAATGATGGCAATCAATCCTTCAATGAGCAATAATAATGTGACATGTCCTTGAATGGGTACCGAGTCAAAAATGCTCACGGTACCAATTAAATGATAGGTGTCATCTCTTGTACCAACTAAAGCGTCATATAATGCCATATGGCCTCTAATATCGATTTTTTTGGCAACGCCAAGCGAAACAACTGACCAATACCCTTTGACAAACATGCCGGCTTGATCATAGAAAAAGTTATCGTATTCTTCAATAAATGTCGCTTTTATTTCAGGATTCAATTCATAAAAAACTTTAATCATGAAACGTGTATAATCGTTATTTGTATATTGGTTCCAGTCTTGCGAATACGTGTAAAGCATGGTTTGTCTGATGGTATCCATAAACATGTTTGTCTTATATTGCAATCGAACAGAATTATAGATCAAATTCGGTTCGTAGTATTTGTATAGTTGGTTGTTAATTAAATAGACAGGTTCCAAAAACTCAAGATCAGTAATCGTATGTGATGTTGAAGGAAAATGTTCAGACGGATAAACGACATTCGTCATGATGTCGATATAAAAGTTTTGTGTGCCTTGTGTCGCCTTCACATAGTAATTGCTGTCAATCTTAGTAATCACACCTGTTTTAGTAAATTGAATCAGCAAATCTTTATTGTCCAATATGTTGTCTTCATTAAGGACACCTGTTAAAATAGATGTTTCAACATATTCTTTTCTTGTACTAGCATCCGCACCCTTAATATTTCTTTCAAGATAATAAGTGCCGCTGCCATCTGTGTACAATAATTGTCTTCTAATGATATGCACCTGACCTGTTGAATCGAAATCATCCGCTTCGTATACGATACCAGTTGTCAGTTCTGTATACGTATTCGGATTGTTGTTTTTAAGGTCTTGTGCGATAAATTCAATCAGTAAATCTTCGGTCAGGTTTACCGCCCCACCGATGGAAACTAAATAGTCATCAAATGGTTGATATCCACCATCATCGACGACATTTGCATAATAGTTCGTTAAAAATCTATTTTGAACCCAAGAATCGCCAAAATCGACGCCTGGAAGTTTGTCAAATGCGTTCGTGTCTTCAAAATAATGACTCGTTAAGAGTTCAGTACCAATAAAAACTGCAAAAATTGCAAAAAAGAAAAATGCTTTCCAATACTGCTTATTAAAAAATTGTCCTAATCCCCATACAAAACCAGAAAGTATGGCTTTGATGACGCTCATCGTCTTGGTATTAAGCGCACGATTTACGAAAGGAATCTTAGCAAATAAACGCCATAGGATGGCTAACGGCCAAAAGAGATATTTCAGTGCATAACCGATTAGCATGAATGTGATTTTAATGCCTTGGAATAAATATTTGATTAATGCCCATATATATTCAAAAAACAAAGTGATTAAATGGGCAATCTCATTTAAAATTTTCATACATTCAATCCTTTCATAAATAAAACCAAACGAGGGCGGTAAATGGTCTTTACCGCCACTCATTTGTTTTTAGTATATCAAATCTTTATGCTTATGTACCAACTAACCCGCAAGGTTAACCGATGTTTGATATGATGTCTCAGCTGTTGCTGCTGCAGTTTCTACAGCTACGCCATCATTCCAAATTTGAATAATCATTGTTTCGCCTGGTCCCCAATAATAAGTAACTTGAGGAATTGTTGGCATTGGAACTGAAGTTTGCAGTTGTGCAGAGATAGCAAGTAACAATGTATCGCTGTTTACGCCTTCAATACCATCCAGTAAATTGGTCTTCAATGCTGGCAATTTTGTCTTATAGGAATACATGAGTTCCATAGCGATATCAGTCGTTAGGAATTCAACCCATTTGATTGCTGCTTCTTTATGTTCTGAATACTTATAAACAGCGACCATTTGCGCACCAGCGAATGTGTTTGCTGCATTGCCATTAATCGTTGGCATTGGAGCGATTGCATAATTTAGACCTGCTGCTGCGTTATACGCTTCAATGTTCCAAGGACCGCCAATGATATAGGGTGCTTTGCCAGTTTCAAAGTTAGCACTGCCAGTTACTGAGTTGTGATTACCATTACCAGTGACGCGTGGTTTGAGTTCTGTCTGAATCCAGTTTAATGCTGCAATAGCCTCTGGAGATTCAAAACCAACTGCTTCTGGATCATCTAGATTTGGACCAAATGGATAGAATCCAAATGCTGAATAGATGGGTTGCATGAAGTAACTGTCAGCCCAGTGTGATGATGTTGCTAAATAATATTTACCAACTTGGGCATTCGTTTGTCCATTACCACTGTCGGCTTCATTCCATATATCAGCTGCAGCAAGCAATTCTTCAAATGTTGCTGCCGGTGTTGTCACTAAATCTGTGTTATAGAAAAGACCAATAGATTCAAGTGAAACAGGTACTGCATATAAATGTTCAACTGCATTTGGACTATTTGGATCGAATGATTTTGCAGTTTCATCATATGACATTGTAGCAATCTGTAACCCAATTTCAGATGAACGTTCTGCTAATAAGGTTTGTGTTGCTGCTGGTAATGGGAAGATTAAATCTTCTAAAACCGCCTGAGCCAAGTGGTCATGTGGAAATTGGAAGACGTCTGCACCATTGCCTGAAGGACCGAATGTCTTTAATTCTTCACGTGCATCAACCGTGCCTTTATGTTCGAAATTGACAACGATATTTGGATAAATTTGATTGAATTCATAAATCAATTCATCCATGTAATCGCCAGCTTCATCATCCATCCATACTTTGATACTTTCTTTTTGTACGTACGTTTGGCTAAAATCAATGAGAGCACCATTGTTTTCAGGTTCATCAACGCATCCAACTAAAATCAATGCGCTAAATAATACGATCATTAATGTTAATAGTTTTTATGACTGTAACTAAAGCCCAACTTTTCACATTTTAATCTAACTTATTTTCAATA